>CAZWKZ010000121.1:0-6057 GCA_964633935.1 uncultured Oscillospiraceae bacterium
GGGGCTACGTTCTGCGCCGCCTGCTGCGCCGCGCGGCGCGTCATGGCAAGCTGCTGGGCGTGAACGAGCCGTTTTTGTTTGAGGTCATCGACACAGTCGTGCACGAAAACGAGTTCCAGTATCCCGAGCTGCGCGAAAAGCAGGCGTATATCACGCGCGTGGTCAAAACCGAGGAGGAGAGCTTTAGCAAGACCATCGACGGCGGTATGAAGATCTTCGCCGACATGCTGAAAGAGCATACGCAAAAGGGCGAAACGGTCTTCTCCGGCGCCGACGCGTTCAAGCTGTACGACACCTACGGCTTCCCGATCGATCTGACGAGCGAGATGGTGCGCGAGCGCGGCATGTCGGTCGACGAGGACGCGTTCCGCGCGCTCATGCAGGAGCAGAAGGTCCGCGCGCGTGAGGCGCGCAAGGCGCTGGGCGATCTCGGCTGGGCCGGTGTGGAATTCGGTAAGGAGATCCCGCCAACGCGTTTTACCGGCTATTTCACGCTCACGGACGAGGCGTCGGTCGTGGCGCTGGTGGCTGAGGACGAGCTGCGCGGCGCGATCTCGGCCGGTACGGACGCCATTGTGGTGCTCGACCAGACGCCGTTTTATGCCGAAATGGGCGGTCAGGTCGCCGACCACGGCGTGATCGAGACACAGACGGCGAAGTTTGCCGTCACAGACGTGCAGAAGAACAAGGGCGGCAAGTTCATGCACTACGGCAGGCTTTTACAGGGAGAGCTGTCGGTGGGCGAGCAGGTGCGCGCAAGCGTCGACGCTGAGCGAAGGACCGCCATCATGCGCGCGCACAGCGCGACGCATCTGCTTGACATGGCGCTGCGCCAGGTGCTGGGCGAGCATGCGCATCAGGCAGGCTCGCTGGTCGAGCCGGACCGGCTGCGCTATGACTTTACGCATTTTGCCGCCGTAACGCCGGAGGAATTGATGCAGATCACCCGCATCGTGTCTTCGAGCATTCTTGAAGGACTCGATGTGGATATTCGCGAGATGCCCATCGACGAGGCGCGCAAGCTCGGCGCGATCGCGCTGTTCGGCGAAAAGTACGGCGATGTGGTGCGCGTGGTCAATATGGGCGGCCGCTCGATCGAGCTGTGCGGCGGCACGCATGTGGATAATACCGCGAAGGTCGGCCCGTTCCGCATTGTGAGCGAAGCGTCTGTGGCTTCGGGCGTGCGCCGCATCGAGGCTGTGACGGGCAGGGTATTCCAGAAGCAGGTCGACCAGATGAACACGGAGCTGCTGCAGCTGGCCGAGATGATGAAGACCACGCCGGGCGAGCTTTTGAACAAGGCCTCCAGTATGCTGAGCCAGATCAAGGAGCAGCAGCAGCGCATCGAGAAGATGAAGGACAGACTTTTCTCCGGCGAGGTCGAGCGCTTCTTGTTCTCTGCCAAGCGCGTGGAGGGCCTGAAGGTCGTCACAGCCAGCCGCGGCGAGACTGACGCGGCCGATCTGCGCAAGATGGGCGATTTCCTGCGCGACAAGGATGAGACAGTTGTCGCTGTGCTGAGCGCGGTGAACGGCGAGAAGGTGACGCTGCTTGCCGTCTGCGGCAAGCAGGCCGTCGCCAGAGGCGTCAAGGCAGGCGATATCATCAAGACCATCGCGCCCATCGTCGGCGGCAGGGGCGGCGGCAAGCCAGATTCCGCCATGGGCGGCGGCACGCTGCTGCTGAAGGTCGATGACGCGCTGGCGGCTGTGGACGATTTTGTCAGCGAAAAACTGAAGGGATAAGGAGGAAGCTTTATGTCGGATTGCTTGTTTTGTAAGATCATCGCGGGCCAGATCCCGTCCGCCAAGGTCTATGAGGATGAATTGTGCTACGCATTCAAAGACATCGCGCCTATGGCGCCGGTGCACCTGCTTGTCGTGCCGAAGCAGCATTTTGCCTCCGCCGCCGAGGTCACGGAGGAAAATGAGGCGCTCATCGGCCATATCTACACCGTCATTGCAAAACTTGCCAAAGAGCAGGGCTTTGCCGGCGGCTACCGTGTGGTCACGAATGTCGGCGAGCTGGCGGGACAGACCGTGCAGCATATCCATTTTCATGTACTTTCGGGCAAAACGCTCGGGAGCTTTGATTGACGCAAATCGGCCGCCCAGTGGGCGGCCGATTTTGTTACTTATTCCAGTAAAACGTTGTGATGTCTTCACGCTGGGCCAGCTGCCAGACGTCATATAGAAGTCTTGCCGCGTCAAGGCGGGTGATGGCCTCGGCGCTGGTGCTGGCGGGAACGCTGACGCCGGCGTCAAGCAGCGCGCTGACGGAGCCTTGCGCCCAGACAGGTACGGCGGCTTCTTCTTCGCCCGAGGCAAAAACGGCCTTGGAATCCGATTCCGGCAGCTGCAGCATGTTCTGCAGCATGACGGCGGCCTCTGCGCCGGTGAGCGCGGCCGACGGGCGGAAGATCATGCCGTTTTCAGAGCTTACGCCCGAGATCATGCCGCTTTTGAAGGCGCTGACGATATACGGGCGCATCCAGCCGGGCGTAAGCGCCTCGTCGGCAAAGCCGGAGGTAAGCGCGGCGTCCTCCGCCTGCGCGCCCAATACCGTCATAGCCATGACGAGAAATTCGCCGCGGCCGACCGTCCCATCCGGTTCAAAGCAGACGTTTCCGGCGATGGTCTTGCCGGTGTAGACGCCCATCTCCTTCAGCCACATGGCAAGATATTCGTCGGGACTTGCGGCCATGTCGGTATAGTAGGTCTTGTCGGTGGGCTTGACGATCTTGATCTTGACTGTGCCTTCATTCGAGACATTGTCTGCCGCGTCGGTGGCGGTAAAGACGAACGAGTCCTTGCCGACCTTGTTTTCCTTCGGCGTGTAGGTGAACGTGCCGTCGTCGTGCAGCTCGACCGTGCCGCGTGAAGGCTCCTTTACGAGCTGATAGGTCAGCGTGTCGCCGTCGGGATCCGTGACCGGCAGCGTGCCGGTGATGGAGACGTTCTTGTACGTCTCCATGTCCATGGTATCGGCCTCGGGCGCGCGGTTTTTGCCGGAGCGGATGCTGAGATTGATGCTCTGCATCTGACCGACGCTGCCGCCGGAGATCGGGCAGTAGACGAGCGCGGCGGTGGCCATGGCGTCAGAAGCAGGCTCAAGCGTCAGCGCGCACAGCGCCTGCGCCGGCAGCACGTCGCCCGCGCGCAGCGTCCGGCTGCCATAGCGAATGGTGCAGACCGACGCGTCGGGGACGCTGCTGATATATACGCCCTCGGGCGAGACGCCGTCAACGGCAAAGTCCATGGCGGAGAGCGCGTAGCTCGACGCGGTGGTCAGAGAAATATCGGCGGCGAGCGCCCCGGTTGTCAGCGCGGTCAGAATGAGCAGCACAGCCAGCGCTCTCATTGCCGTAGGATGTTGATGTTTCAAGAGATTACCTCCTATTGATTTGATGACGGTGGTAGTGTCTGCAGGAATTGGAGAATTATTCTAGCCAAAGAAAAAAACTGCAAAAAAAACGCCGCCCCCTGATTTTTCGGAGGCGGCGCGGCCAAGCGGTTGTGAAAAATAGTCGGCGCGCGGCAGCTGTTAGATATATTTGGGCCGGATATAGCGGGCGTTGATATCCGGCGCGGGACGCATGTTGATGCCGGAGACGATGCCCATGGCGATGAACATGGTCACGATCGAGCTGCCGCCATAGCTGAAGAACGGAAGCGCAAGGCCGATGACGGGAAACAGGCCCAGACACATGCCGACGTTGATGATGATCTGTGTGGTCAGCATACCGGCGACGCCTACGCAGATGAGGCGGTTCATGTAGTTGCCGGATTTGATGCCGACGTATATGATACGGATGATGATCGCGCCAAGCAGCAGCAGCACCGCCAGACAGCCCAGCATACCCAGCTCTTCGCCGATGGCGGAGAAAATAAAGTCGTTCTGGGGCAAGGGCAGCGTGCCGCTCTGCACCATGGTGCCGTTGTACAGGCCCTGCCCGATGACGCCGCCGTTTTGCAGCGCACGCAGGCTGCAGTTCACCTGATAGCGCACGGTACGCGCGTATGGGTCGATCTCGGGATCGAAGAGGACCAGGATGCGCTCTTGCAGGTCGCTGCGCAAAAATTGCCACAAAAACGGCGCCGCTACCAACAATACGGCAATGCCGCCGAGGAACCAGATGATATTGACGCCGCCGGTGAAGGCCATGAAGACAAAGATGAAGATATACTGCAGCGCGACGCCGAGATCCTCAGACGCAACGATGATGAGCGCGAAGAAAAATACAGTGCTCGCGCCAAGCTGCAGAACCGTCAGCGGGGAGGAGATCTTGTTCTGCTTGACGCTCATGGTCTTGGCCAGGATCAGAATAAACGGGATTTTGCAGATCTCGGCCGGCTGAATGTTGAACGGCAGCCAGGAAAAGTTTAGCCAGCTGCGGTTGCCGTTCTGCGTGTCGCCCCAGATGAAGAGCATGGAGATAAAAAGCGTGCACAAAATGATGAGCAGCTCACGCCGCTCGGCGATGATATCGACGTCGATGAGCGAAAACAGCACATAGCAGGCCATGCCAAGCAGCAGCGCAATGAGCTGCACCGCAACATAGCGGGTGTTGCCGCCGTAGTTCGTCGCGCTGGAAATGACGACGATACCATAGACCGTGGCCGTGACGCACAGCGCAAGCAAAATCATATCCGCTTTTCTGAGAAATTCGCCGATCGCGCGGAAGATGCTTCGCATACCGCCGCCTCCTTTCGCAAAGCTTCCTACATTGTAACAAACAAACGCCGGGCTGTAAACCAAAATTTCGCGCCGGTGCGCGGTAAACACTTCAAAAAAGCCGAAAGCGCCGCGCAAAAGCAGGAAAGTCTTTGCATTTGACAAGAGGATGTGCTATAATACAGCGCGGTTAACGCGAGTATGCGATTTTTGAGGAAAAGAAGCGGAGGAAGCGATGCGTTTTCTGACACATTCTGCCGATGAGACCGAGGCGGTCGGAAAAAAGCTCGCCGCGCAGCTGCGCGCGGGCGATGTGATCGCGTTCTACGGCGGGCTTGGCGCGGGCAAGACGGCCTTTACGCGAGGACTTGCCGCGGGGCTTGGCGCGGCCGAGACGGTCACAAGCCCGACGTATACCATCGTGAACGAATATCTCACAGGCAGGCTTCCGCTGTTCCATTTTGATATGTACCGGCTGCCGGACAGCGATGCGCTGTTCGAGATCGGCTGGGAGGACTATCTGACGCGCGGCGGCATATGCGCGGTCGAGTGGAGCGAGAACGTAGAAGACGCGCTGTCCGGCACCATCCGCGTCACGATTGAGGCTGTGGGCGGCGAAGATACCGCGCGCGTCATTACCATCACCGGAGGACGTACCCTTGAAGATTTTAGCCTTTGAATCCTCGGCCAAGGCCGCGAGCGTCGCGGCGCTCTGCGACGGCGCGCTTTTGGCGGAGTATACGCAGAACTCCGGTCAGACGCACAGCCGCACGCTGATGCAGATGGCGGAGGACCTGCTCAGAAATTGCAATCTTACAGCGCAGGACATTGACGCCGTCGCTGTGGCGGCGGGTCCCGGCAGCTTTACCGGCGTGCGCATCGGCGTGGCGGCGGCAAAGGGCTTTGCCTGGGGGCGGCAGCTGCCGCTTTACGGCGTGTCCACGCTTGAGGCGATGGCGCGCGGCGCGGCGCTGTGCGACGGGATCTATTGCGCGTGCATGGACGCGCGGCGCGAGCAGGTATACAACGCGCTGTTTTGCAGCCAGTCGGGCGAGCTGACAAGGCTCTGCGGCGACCGGGCGCTGTCGCTGGACGATCTGGCGCAGGAGCTTGCCGGCCGGCAGGAGCCGGTCTATCTCGTCGGAGACGGCGCGAAGCTCTGCTATGACGCGCTACAGGCGCAACTGGCGCAGCTGCGCCTTCTGCCCGAGCATCTGCGCCAGCAGCGCGCTGCTGGCGTGGCGCTGTGCGCGCAGCGCATGCTGGATGCCGGCGAGAAGGGAGACGCGCTCACGCTTGTGCCCAGCTACCTGCGCCTTTCCCAGGCCGAGCGCGAACGCAACGCGCGTTTACAACGTGGGTGAGGAAAACGTTTATACAAAC
>CAZWKZ010000122.1:0-6018 GCA_964633935.1 uncultured Oscillospiraceae bacterium
TAAGCCTTTCGCGCCTGTACGCACGAAGGACGACTGGATCTGCAGCGATCCCGCTGTAGTAGACGCCTACACGGCTGACCCGCTGTGCGGCTTCGAGGCGACCGTCGGTCTGGCGCGCGATATGCTCGGCGGCGTCGAGATGAACGAAACGCGTGAGAATCTGCTGAAGATGGATAAGCTGCTGCCGGTACTGTTCGTTTCCGGCGGGAAGGACCCGGTCGGCGGGATGTCAAAGGGTGTGCTCCGCTGTATCGACGCGTTCAAGCGCGCCGGCATGCGCAAGATCACGATCAAGCTCTATCCCGAGGGACGGCATGAGATGCTGAACGAGGTCAACCGCGACGAGGTGTATCAGGATATTTTGACCTGGCTTCTCCAGCTTTGAAAAAATGATGGATGCAGCCACCCGGGAAATGTGTCCGGGTGGTTGCATTTTGTTTCTAAATCTGTTATAATTGTTTTAATTTTGTAACCAATGAAAGGAGCGTGTCAGAATGGCAAGGCGAAGCTTCGCGTGTTTGCTGTGTTTGACGCTGCTGCTGGGCGCATTTTGCGTGTCTGCTGCTGCGGACGATACTGACAGCTGGTATGGATATTCCGAGACTCAATCCGGCGTCAGCGGATTTCCAGACGTAGAGCCGGAGGATTGGTTCTATGACGATGTGACAGCGCTTGCATCGTCCGGTGTGATCGGCGGCTTTCCGGATGGAACGTTCCGCCCAAACGGCACTGTTACGACCGGACAGGCGCTTAAAATGATCCTGCTCGCCGTCGGCTATGACGAGCCGGCGCCGGTAGCCTCGCACTGGGCGCGCTGTTATCTGGATTTGGCGCTGGAGGAAGGAATTTTAGAGCGCGGCGAGATCACGGATTTGGATGTGACCATCAGCCGGCAGCTGCTGGCGAGTGTCGCCGCAAGAGCCATGGGCGCGGAAAGGCACGCAGAGGGCTATACGTTCGCCGATGCGCCGAATGACGATGTGCAGGCGCTGGTCGACAGCGGCATCATTGGCGGCTATACCGATGGGACGTTTCGGCCGAACAATTCGCTTACGCGCGCGGAGCTTTCTGCAATCGTTCACCGCATCCAGACGCACCGGAGGCTGAACAGCACCGACGTAGACCCCAGTCAGATCGAGCTGCGCACCACCGAAAAGGGTGTGGAGTTCATCAAGGCAAAAGAGGGCTTTACCGCGACGGCCTATTGGGATTACTCGCAGTACTCGATCGGCTACGGCACAAGGTGTGAAAAAAATGAGTATCCCGACGGCATCACGCAGGAGCAGGCCGATGTACTGCTGCGGCTGAAGCTGCAGGAGATCGAAACGACGCTCGACGCGTTTTTAGACCGCAACGATATACGTCTTGACGACGCGCAGTATGACGCGCTGATGTCGTTTACATATAATGTCGGCGCAACATGGATGGGCGCCAGTTACCGGCTGGCGGCGCTGCTCGCCTCGGGCGCCTATACGGAAAATGAGCTGGCATGCGCCTTTGGCATTTGGTGCCATGTGACCATCGATGGCAAGACTGTGATCCACAACAGTCTGCTGAACCGTCGCATGCAGGAGCTGAAGCTGTTCCTTTACGGCGATTACGCAGGCACGAATTCGCCCGATTTCTGCTATCTCATCCATCTGACGGATAAGGGAAGCGCCGAGGTCGACGTCGCCATGTATGAAGCGGGCAGCCGCTATGATCCGCTGTTTGAGGCCAGCTGTGACGGCGACGTGTTTGCCGGCTGGTTTACGGCCGGCGGCGACGAGATCACAACGGATACCGTCGTGCGCGAGAGCATGAGCGTCTACGCCCGCTGGCAGAGCGAGACGGAGGACGGATGGTCCGGCGGCATCGATGAGAGCGGCGAGAACGATGAGAACGAATGGAACTGGGACGGAAGCGGAGAAAGCTGGTACGATTGATCAATAAGTCCTGATTATTGGACAGCATATCGTGTATACTGCAAACAAATGAACCGAAAGGGGAACGCTGTTATGCAGTATCATTTCAAATATGTCAGAGGTCATGTCGAGGTCTATGGCGCGTGCGGTGAGTTCCTGTTTTCCGCCGACAATGCGGCCGAGGCCAGAGCCATGCTGGAGGGGTAACATGAACATTCAGATCTTTGGAACGTCCAAAAGCTTTGATACCAAAAAGGCAGAGCGCTATTTCAAAGAGCGCAGGATCAAGTTCCAGTCTATTGACGTTGTCAAATACGGCATGTCGGGCGGCGAGTTCGACAGCGTGCTGCGCGCCGTGGGCGGCATTGACCGGCTGATCGATTGGGAGCTGAAGCACCCGGATATCGATCTCATGCGTTACATGGACGACAGCTGCGCCAAGCAGGACAAGGTCTTTGACAATCCAAAGCTGATGAAAACGCCCATCGTGCGCAACGGTCGCAAAGCCACCGTGGGCTATTGCCCCGAGGTCTGGGCAAGCTGGGAATAAGGAAAACGCCGTGCGGCGCAACGTGTTGCGCCGCACGGCGTTTATTCTTCCTCCACATCCGGCATGTTTTTTGCCCAGATCTGGAAATCCGCATCCTTCGGCAGCCCCTGCGCGATGGCGGGGAAGAAGTTGCCGGTGTCAGCGGTGCGCTGAATCTCATACGTGCCGTACTGGTTCACCATGTCAAAGCAGTCCTCGGCGTTGCCGGGAAAGGCGTTGAGCTGCGGCGCGATCTCATACTCAAAGCCGGGCTGCTGGTCATGCTTACGTGCTTTTTTGCCCATGTTCTCTCACCTCAAGGGTAGTATGCGCAGAGTGGTGCGAAAAAATAATTTGATAACTATCAAAATAAATCTTGACAAGCAGCAATGCATATCGTATCATCTGATTAGATAAATATCAAATCAGAAAGCGAGTGACGTATCATGACACAGTACCTGGAATACCTTGATGCGTCGGCCGCTGCGCTGCAGGCGCAATCGCGCATGCTGCAGGCAGACGGCCGGATGGACGAGGCAAATTTCGCCAGGGTCAAAGCAAACATCTGCGGTATCTGCAAAACCGTCTATGAGGCGCTGCAGTGCGCCGCAGCGCCACGGCAGTTTGAGCAGGCGTACATGTCCAAGCTGCGCACGCTGCGCGCACAGTGGCAAGCCGCGTATGACAGGGCAGGGGTACACGGCGACGCAGAAAAGCAGCTGATCGAGGAGCTTAAGCTGCAAATGCTGCAGAAGATCCAGCTGCGGTATCTGCAATGCAGGAGGGAGTGCCATGCAGGAAACTGACGCGATCCGGCTGTTCAAATGTCTGGCGGACAAGTCCAGACTGCAGATATTAAAATCGCTGCTGCAGGAGGATATGTATGTCGAGCGGCTGGCCGGCCGGCTGGCGCTCACGCCGGCAACGATCTCGTTTCATCTGAAAAAGCTTGAGGACGCAGGCGCAGTCACTTCACGCAAGGAGCAGTATTACACCATGTATTCCATCCGGCAGGAAGTGTTTTCTGCGCGCATGATCGATATCATCCGCGAGCAGTCGGACGAAGCAGATATGCAGGCGCAGCGCGAGCAGGAGTACCGGCGAAAGGTGATCGCGACATTTTTTGAGTACGGCAGGCTAAAGGCCATCCCGGCGCAGCGGAAGAAAGAGTGCATCTGTCTGGAAGAGATCGCAGCGCATTTTACCATTGGCGCGCCGTATGAGGAGAAGCAGGTGAACGCCATCCTTCGCGAGATCTTTGACGACTACTGCACCATTCGCCGTGACATGATCTCAGAGGGCATTTTTACGCGAACGGGCACGACCTACACGCGCGTAAGGTAGGAGGCATGGATGGAACGAGAGCAAATCAAGCTGCTGCAGCTGACGCGCCAGCACCTGCTTGCGCCGGTTGACAGCCTGCGCGCCGTGCGGGATCTGTGCGGCTTGCAGGCGCAGTTTTTATCGAACGCGCTGCACGCCGCCGCCATCCGCTCGCGGTCGCAGCTGCAGACGGACGGCCTTGTCAAAAGCTGGGCTATGCGCGGCACGATGCACGTTTTTGCGCAGGCCGATCTGCCGCTCATTCTGCACGAGGGCAGGACACACTTTCTGCGGCCGTGCGACACGATGCTGAGCGACGAATGCTGCACCGCAGCGCGCAAGCGCGAGCTGGCAGAGGCGCTGCTTGCATGCATCGATCGCGGCATTTGCGAGCGCGAGGCGCTGAAAGACGCGCTTTTTGCCGCAGGTATGACCGAGCAAGAGGCAACGAGCATATTTGACCCCTGGGGCGGCCTGATCCGCGCGCTGTGTGAAAAAGGTGAAATCTGTCACCTGGTACAGCAGAAGAAGGCGTATTGCCGCTGCGCGCCGTTTGTGCCGATGAAGCAGCACGAAGCAGAGCTGGAGCTGGCAAGGCGGTATTTTACGCACTACGGCCCGGCGAGTATCAAGGATGCGGCATATTTCTTTGCCGTGCCGCAAAGGACGGTGCGTGCTTGGCTGGACGAGCTGCCGGTCAAATCGGCAGAGTGCGATGGCAGAACGTATTTCTATTTGACAGATACAGCGGCTGCGCACAGTACGCTGCCTGCGTGTATTTTGCTGGCGGGATTTGATCCGCTTTTGATGGGATACGAGAAGACGCAGAGCCTATATCTGCCGCAGGAGGCGCTGCGCGCAGTATTCACGCTGGCGGGTATCGTGCGGCCGACGGTGCTGCTCCAGGGCGAGATTGCAGCCGTGTGGAAGCGGAACGGCAAAACGCTGGAGTTGACTGCGCTGCGGCCGCTGGCGTGGCGTGAACGCGAGGCGATCGCCGCTGAGGCTGCGGGGCTTTGGGGCGAAGGAATGCGTCTGGAATTCAGCTAGGTCTGCCGTGCAGAAGTAGACAAGCGCCCGGCCATGTGATATACTTTTTTGTAGAAATACAGAGAAATATGCAAGGAATTACAGTATGGCGCGGACGGAAAAGTGTGTTTTGACCAATCTATGTATGATCTATGAGGAAGACCGCATTCTGGTGCAGGATCGCAGGAAGCCCAATTGGCCAGGAATTGCGTTTCCGGGCGGCCACATAGAACCGAAGGAGTCCTTTGTGGCCTCTGTGATCCGCGAGGTAAAGGAAGAGACGGGGCTGGATATTTCCAATGTACGGCTGTGCGGCGTACAGCAGTTTACGCAAGCAGACGGCACGTATAATCGGTACATCGTTTTTTTCTTTAAGAGCAATACCTTTTCAGGGGAACTGACTGCCTCAGAGGAAGGCGATGTCTTCTGGATCAGGCGGGCAGATATATGCAAGTATGCCCTTGCGGACGGATTTGAAAGTATGCTAGAGATTTTCGAACGGGACGATCTGACGGAAAATTACTGGCATTTCGAGGGCGATACATGGATCGAAGAGAATCTTTGAAGGAACTTGCTTATGAACATATCTGATTTTTGGGACGCAGTGCTGGCGCAGGACGCGGCAGCGATCCGGCCATATTTTCATACCGGCGCGTATGTGAACTGGCACTGCACGAACGAGCATTTCACGGTAGAGCAGTTTATCCGCGCGAACTGCGAGTATCCCGGCGAATGGGACGGCGAGATAGAGCGCGTCGAGGAGACGGGCAGTCTGATCATCACGGTCGTCCGCGTGTATCCGAAGGACCGGTCGGCGTCTTTTCACGTGACGTCATTTTTCAAAATAGAGGACGGCAAGATCGCCTCGGCAGATGAATACTGGGCGGATGACGCTCCGGCGCCCGCGTGGCGGCGGGAGCTGCAGATCGGAAGACCGATCAAATAAGGCATGGCATAAAAATGGACGGTACGAATGTACCGTCCATTTTTTGGGGAGTTTAGCCGCCGTACAGCTCAACGAGCTTGAGCAGGTGCTCGTAGCGCTCTTTGGCGTTTTCTTCGTTCTTCTCGAACAGGACTGTGGCGCGATCCGGGAATTCGCGCGTCAGACGGCTGTAGCGGGCCTCGTTCATCAGGAACTCCTGATAGCCGCCGGCCGGCGCCTTGGAATCGAGCGTGAACTTCTTGCCCGCAGCCGCGGGATTGAAGCGGAACATGTTCCAGTAGCCGCAG
>CAZWKZ010000123.1:0-5993 GCA_964633935.1 uncultured Oscillospiraceae bacterium
CCCGCAAACGTGCGAGTTGTTCGCCGCAGGCGGTAAACGAGTGCGCTGCTGCGGGTCGTGATCCTTTTGTCGGAAAAGGCGCATGGCCTTTTTCGACAGTCTCCCAGGGCCTGCCATGCGGCAGGCCCTGGTTTTGCATTTGCCTCCGGCGGTTTGGCATGCGCCCCGCTCAGATATACTGCTGCGTGTTCACGTCGATGACGCCGCGCGTGGTGATGCGCAGACTCGGGATGACGGGCAGGGCCATGAAGCTGAGCGTCATGAACGGATCGATGCCGGGATTCACGCCCAGCCGGAACGCCGCGTCCTTGGCGGACTCGAGCGCGTCGTTCACCTCAGTCAGCGGCCGGTCGCTCATGATGCCGGCGATCTCCAGCACGACCTCGCCCTTGACCTGCTCGTTCTCTACGACCACGATGCCGCCGTGGTTTTCCACGATGTGGTTGGCGGCATAGGCCATGTCGCGCGAGTTGGTGCCGACGACGATGATGTTGTGCGAGTCATGGGAAATACTCGTCGCCACCGCGCCGGATTTGAGTCCGTAGCCCTGAATATAGCCAAGGCCAATGTGGCCCGTGTTCTTGTGGCGCTCGATCACGGCGATCTTCAAAATGTCCTTTTCCAGATCGACGTGGTCGGCGTAGCCGTTGTCAGTGGTGACGATCTCGCCGGGCACCATGCCGATCACGCCGCGCTGGCGCTGGTCGCGGAAATCGTCCTCGGTCAGATGGCGCACGTGGAACGTGTCGTGCGCGCGGCAGTCGAGATATTCCTCGATCTGCGGGGCGGGGAAGTCGCGCAGCTCGCCGTGATCGTAGTACAGTTCGCCCTTTTTGAAGACCATTTCGACGTTAAAGCTCTGGAAATTGTCGATGACCGCGAAGTCGGCCAGATAACCCGGCGCGATGGCGCCGCGGTTATTGAGCAGGAAGTAGCGCGCGGCATGGTGGCACGCGACCTTGACGGCGAGGATGGGATCGACGCCGTAGACGTTGATGGCCTGCTTGACGATGTAGTCGATGTGGCCCTTTTCCAGCAGGTCCGACGGGTGCTTGTCATCGGTGCAGAACATGCACCGCTCGGCATACTGCGGCGTCAGCAGCGGCGCGAGCGCCTCAAGATTGCGGGCGGCGGTGCCCTCGCGGATCATGATGAACTGCCCGCGGTAGAGCTTTTCCAGCGCGTCCTCGGCCGTCGAGCATTCGTGGTCGGAATACACGCCCGCCGCCACGTACGCGTCGAGATCCTTGCCCACAAGACCCGGCGCGTGGCCGTCGATCTTTTTGTGGTGGGCCTGCGAGGCGACGATCTTCGAGACGACCTCGGCGTCGTTGTGGATGATGCCGTAGGAATTCATCATTTCGGCCAGGCCCTGTACGCGCGGATAGTCGTAGAACGAGTCGATGGCGCGGTAGTCCAGATTCGCGCCCGATTCGTCCATGGGCGTGGCGGGCACGCACGACGGCAGCATGAAGCGCACGTCGATGGGAAGGCCCTCGGTGGCCTGGAACATATAGTCGATGCCGTCGGTGCCCATCACGTTTGTGATCTCGTGCGGGTCGGTGATGACAGTGGTCGTGCCGTGCGGCAGCGTCGCGCGGGCAAACTCACGCGGCGAGACAAGGCTGGATTCAAGGTGGATATGCGCGTCGATGAAGCCGGGGCAGACGATCTTACCGGTCATATCGATCTCGCGCTCGCCGTCATACTTGCCCAAGCCCACGATCAGGCCGTTGGCGACGGCGATGTCGCACGTGCGAAGCGCGTTGGAAAATACGCAGACATATGTCGCGTTCTTGAGCACCAGGTCGGCCTTCTGCCGGCCGGATGCAGCCTCGATGATGCGCTGTTTCTTGAGCAGCTTCCGCTGGATCTTGCCCGCGTAGCTCTCGGTTGTTACCGCCATAACGATCACCCTCCATTTTCGTATTCAGTTTTGCTTCTGGTTGATATTAGACAAAATTATAACATGTTCCGCCGCCCGTGTCCATGTTCATTTTTGCCGAACTTTTCATCCCAATTTTTCCATTCTGTACAGGCGCAAAAAAATATGGTACACTATGAAAAAGTCCGTCGACATTTCTGTCATATGGCTTGCGCCCTGCCGCGTCTTTTTGCCTGCTTGCGGCGGGAATGGAGGAGATCATGAAATTACTGATGCACATCTGCTGCGCGCCGTGCGCCAACATGCCCATCGACGCGCTGCGCGCGGACGGGATCGAGCTGACCGGCTACTGGTATAATCCCAACATCCATCCCTTTACCGAATACCGCGCCCGGCGCAACTGTTTGCAGGAGTATGCAAAGACGATCTCGCTGCCGCTCATGCTGCGCGACGACTACGGCCTGCGGCCGTTCGTGCGCGCGGTGGCCGACGATATCGGCGGCCGCTGCGTCAAGTGCTATGAGATGCGTCTGTATGAGACCGCGCGCGCGGCCAAGGACGGCGGCTTTGACGCGTTCACCTCGTCGTTATTCATCAGTCCCTACCAGCAGCACGAGCTGATGCGCGACGTGGCGTACCGCGCGGCGGAGGAATACGGCGTCGCGTTTTACTACCAGGACTTTCGGCCCATGTTCCGCGACGGTCAGGCCCGTGCGCGCGAGTTGGGATTTTACATGCAGAAATACTGCGGCTGCGTCTTTTCCGAGCAGGAACGGTATCTGAAGCCGCAGAAGATCATCGGCTGACGCGCCGGCGAAAGGAGAGAGCGTATGACCACCTGTATCAAATGCGGCAGGCCCGTGGCCGACGGCGAGCTGTTTTGCGCGCAGTGCGGGCTGAATCCCGGCGAGCTGGAGCTGTCTCCGGACGCGCCGCCCGTGCGCGCGAGCACGCCGGCCGGGCGTATGCAGAAGCCGCAGAAGCCGGCGCCAAAGATCGCGGCGAGGCAGGCGCCTCCCCGTCCGTCCGCGCCGGAAAAGCCGCGGACGAGCTTTCGCGGCGCATTTGCAGTCATGTGCGTGCTTTGCGCGATGCTGGCGGGGCTGTGCGCGTGGCAGTATGCCACGCAGGCGCGTTCGCGCGTGGCGCTGCGCGTGCGCGAGTCCGATCTGGAGCAGCGCGAGCACACCATGGACGAGCTGCAGCTCGAGCTGGATGCGCAGGCGGCCGAGCTGGAGCAGGCAAACGCGCTGCTTGACGAGCAGCAGCAACAGCTTGAAAGCCTGCAGTTGATGGTGAACGCCGCCGAAAGCTCGATGAGCCAGACGCAGTACGACATGACCACCCAACAGGCGCAGATGCAGCTGCTGGAACAGAAAAACGCGGATCTGACGGATGAGAATGAGCAGCTGCAAAGCAGCGTCGAGACGCTGACAGAGCAGAACGAGGCGCTCACGCAGACAAACAGCCTGTTTCAGAAAAAGGTCGATTTCATGGACACGTATGTTGTCTTCGTCGAAGACGACGGCACGGGCTGGTATCACAAATACGACTGCCCGCACTTTGCGCAGAAGAGCTTTTGGGCCTACAGCCGCAAGCTGGCCGAGAAGAACCGTTATACCCCGTGCCCATATTGCTTTGACTGAGCCGCAAGGAGAAAAACCGTATGATGAACCTGTCCGCCATGCTCGATAAAATGATCGTGCTGTTCGTAGCCATTCTGGTGGGCTACGGCATCACGAAGCTGGGCGTCATCGATAAGACCGCGAATCAGGTGCTCTCGGCGCTGATCGTGAATCTGGCGAACCCGATGCTCATCGTCTCGTCGGTCATGACGGACGAGCGGCCGCTCAGCAATATACAGGTGCTGGAGCTGACGGGCGTGGCCGCGCTCTGCTATGCGTTTTTGATCGGCACGAGCTTTCTTGTCCCGCGCATCGTGCGCGCGCCACGAGAGGATGCGGGCGTCTACCGTTTTATGTACATATTTTCAAACATCGGCTACATCGGCTATCCGGTCGTAAGCGCGCTGCTCGGCGCCAGCGCGGTATTCTACGCCACGGTGTTTGTGCTCTTGTTTCAGGTGCTTTGCTGGAGCTACGGCGTGCATCTGGTCAAGGGGGATGCGCGCTTCCGGTTTTCGCTGTCGGTGCTGAAATCGCCCTGCGTGATCGCGGCGCTTTTGTCCTATGTGATCTATTTTACCGGCGTGCGCTTCCCCGCGATCGTGGTGGAGTCGGTGACGTTCCTCGGCGATCTGACCACGCCCATGTGTATGCTGGTCATCGGCTGCTCGCTGGCGCAGATGCCGCTCAAGACGGTGTTCACGCGCTATCGCGTGTATGTGCTGGCGCTGGTCAAGATGGTGGCCGTGCCGTTGCTGGCCTATGCGGCGCTGCGCCCGTTTGTGACAAATGATCTGATCTTGGGCGTGACCATCGTCATTCTCAGCATGCCCGTGGCCACCAACGTGCCCATTATCTGCTGCCAGTGCGGCCAGAATGAGGATCTGGGGGCGTCGGGCGTGTTTTTGACCACGCTTTTGAGCCTGCTTACGATCCCGGTCATCCTGCAGGCGCTGTTCGGGTAGAGCGGCCAAAACACGGCGCGCCATGCGCCGTCAGACCGTTTGGAAATGATGAACCGCCGCCCATGGCTTGCCATGGGCGGCGGCTTTTGTCTATGAACTGGTGATCTCGCTCCACAGCTGCCACATCTGCTCTGCACCGGTGCCCGTGATCCAGTGCTGCTCGGCCAGCTCCTGCGTGTAGTTGCGCAGCAGTATGGGCCGGTAGTCGAAGCCTCCGGTGTAGTTGCGGTAGGTGATGACGTTGATGGTGGGGATCAGCTCGCACGATGTGACGAGCACGCCGGCGTCGGTCTTGGTGAGCGTTACGCTGGCCATGCCGCCGAGCATCTCGCTGGCCGAGAGCTGGTGCGAGACGAAGTTCCCGAGCGAATAGAAGACCGGCACCTCGCGCCCGTCTGCGGCGGTCACGGTCTGCAGCGGCTGCAGCACGTGCGGGTGCGCGCCGATGATGAGGCCGGCGCCGCCGTCGGCAAGCAGCTGCGCCCATTCGCGCTGCGCCTGTGAGGGCTTGGTCTGGCCCTCCTCGCCCCAGTGGACGAAGACGATGGTGAAATCGGCCAGTTCGCCGGCCCGCTGCAGATCGGCAAGCACAGCGTCGCGGTCGAGCGTGTCGACCATATAGGCATTTGCCGGCGCGCTGTAATTGAGTCCATAGGTGTAGTTCAGCAGCGCGATCCGGATCCCATTTTTCTCGACCACGCAGATCTCGTCGGCCGCCGCCTGCGAGTCGTGGATGCCCAGTACCGCGATCTCGGGATGATTTTCGCGCCAGAAGTTCAGCGTGTCCAGAATGCCGGTGTCCAGCTTGTCGTAGCAGTGGTTCGTCGCGTGTGTCACCACGTCGAAGCCGGCCTGCGCCAGCGCGTCGCCCACCTGCGTGGGCGTGCCGAAGGCGGGGTAGTTGGCGTAGAGCGCAGGATCGTTGACGTAGATCGTTTCCTGATTGATGCAGGCCAGATCGTATTCCGCCGTGATCTTCGAGATCTCCTCGTAGATGGGCGTAAAATCATAGCCGCCGTCTTCCAGCTCGGCCGACCAGTATATGGTGTTGTGGATGAGGTTGTCGCCGAGCGCCATGAGCGTGACATCGTTCTGCTCCGGCTCGGGCGCGGGGAGCTGGGTCACGTCGGGCGTGAGCGCGCGCGACGGCGCGCTGGCGTCCGATGCCGGCGTTTGCTCATCGGCTGCGGCGGCAATTGGCGCCTGTGAGGCAGCCGGCTGCTGCGCGGACGAGGCCAGCGCCGCGGCCTTCTGCGCCTGGCGCTGTGCGGCGCGGTAGACCATGACGCCGCCAAAGATCACGGCAGCGAGCAGCAGAAGGATCAAAATCATACCGGGTACGGCCCCGCGGGAGGAGTGTCGTCTTTTTGTCATCGTAGCGCCTCCTTTTTTCTATCATAGCGGAAAGCGGACGATTTTTCAAGAAAAATGGAAAAGAATGGGGAAGAGTGGCGTTTCTGTTGCTCTTTTTCTCATTTGTTTTTGCCACATGCCTCCGGCGGCGTTTTTCTTTATTTG
>CAZWKZ010000124.1:0-1018 GCA_964633935.1 uncultured Oscillospiraceae bacterium
GGATGATGTTGTTTTTGACCGCCGGGTTGCGCAGGTCGAGATACCGGTACTTCAGGCGTTGGGTCTCGTCGGCCTCGCGGCTGCGGTTGATCTCAAACGGCAGCTCGTTGTAGCGGCAGCGGCCGAGGACCTCGATCTTTTCCGGCACGACCTCGATCTCGCCCGTGGCAAGCTTCGGGTTTTTGCTGGCGCGTTCGCGCACCACGCCGGTGACCGAGATGGTCGACTCTTTGTTGAGCGGCTTGATCACGGCCATCATCTGCTCCGTTTCGATCACGATCTGCGTCGTGCCGTAGAAGTCGCGCAGGATGACGAACGCGAGATTCGCGCCCACCACGCGTACATTCTCCATAAAGCCGGAGAGCGTGACGTGCTCGCCTGCGTTTTCCAGCCGCAGCTGGCCGCAGGTATGGGTTCTGGACTGCATCATAATTTTGACCTTCCTTTATCTTTGGAATGTTACTTCAGGATCGTCTGCTTTTCCGCCTCGCGCACGGCCAGCAGGATGCGCTGCGCCGCGTCCTCACGCGAGAGCGTCTGCTGTTCGCCGGTAGAAAGGCGCTTGACCGATACCGTATCGGCCGCGATCTCGTCTTCGCCGAGGAAAATGACGAACGGGATCGAGAGCTTGTCGGCGTATTGGATCTTCTGCTTGAATTTCCTGTTTTCCGTATATAGCTGCGTGCGCACGCCCGCCGCGCGCAGCTCGGTCGCCAGCCGGATGGCCGGGCCAAGATCGTCCGTCATCGGCAAGATCAGCGCGTCGGCGGGGGAATTGTGGCTGTCGGAGAGCATCTGCTGCTCGCTCAGAACGTAGAAAAGCCTTGTCAGGCCGATGGAGATGCCCACGCCGGGCAGCTGGCGGTCGGTATAATACTCCGCGAGATTGTCGTACCGCCCGCCCGAGCAGACCGAGCCGATCTCCGGATGATCCAGCAGCGTCGTCTCGTATACCGTGCCGGTGTAGTAGTCAAGCCCGCGCGCGATCGTCAGATCGACGGCAAAATTCTCCTCCGGC
>CAZWKZ010000124.1:1028-5981 GCA_964633935.1 uncultured Oscillospiraceae bacterium
CTCGCCGAAGGCGGCCAGATGCTTCGTGACGGCGATCAGCTCGTCCAGGCCGAGATCGAACGTCTCGTTTTTGCCGCGATAGCCTTCCAGCGCCGCGAGCACCTCGCCGTTCGTGCCGCGGATGCGGATGAACGCGAGGATCTGTTCGGCCTGCTCGTCCGTCAGACCGCAGTCGTCCAACAAAATGGCCTTGAGCTTCTCCGGGCCGATCTTGTCCAGCTTGTCGACCGAGCGCATGATCTCTCCGGCCTTCTCCCCCAGACCCAGCATGGCGTAGAAGCCGTTCAGGATCTTGCGGTGATTGACGCGGATCTGAAAGCGCTGTAAGCCAAGACGCGAGAACGTGCGGTAGATGATCGACGGGATCTCGGCCTCATTGACGATCGACAGCCTGCCGTCGCCGATGACGTCGATATCGGCCTGGTAGAATTCGCGGAAGCGGCCGCGCTGCGCCCGCTCGCCGCGGTAGACCTTGCCGATCTGATAGCGGCGGAAGGGGAACGTCAGTTCATTATAATGGAGCGCCACGTATTTCGCCAGCGGCACCGTCAGATCAAAGCGCAGCGCCAGATCGCCGTCGCCCTTTTGAAAGCGGTAGATCTGCTTTTCCGTCTCGCCGCCGCCCTTGGCCAGCAGCACGTCGGCCGCCTCGATCACCGGCGTGTCGAGCGGAGTAAAGCCGTAGAGCGCGTAGGTTTCGCGCAGCAGCTGCATCATGGCCTCCATCTGCAGCTGCGGCGCGGGCAGCAGCTCCATAAAGCCCGAGAGCGTGTGCGGTCTTATCTTTTCCATGGTGTCAAATTTCCTTTCGTTTGTTCGTTCTGAAAAACCGTGCGGCGCGGCGAAAACGCCTGGGCCGTGCGCGGCAGGGTGCGGTCCTGGCCTGAAAAGGTCCTGCCGCTTCATAAAAATAGATGCTCTCGTCCCCACGCGTTGGGACGAGAGCATGGCAATGCTTCGTGGTGCCACCCAAGTTCAGAGGACGCAGTCCTCCCTTTTCCCGCGGTAACGGCGCGGCGGCCGGCGATTTCGGCAGAGCCTTATACGCGTGCTCGGCGGATGTCCTTCGCGCCTTGCGCCGCAGAAGCCTCGCAGCGGATGTGGCTTCCTCTCTGACCGGCGCGCGGGCGGTACTGCTTCCGCGTCATAGCGATTCGGTTAACGGAGATTTTTCTTGTTTTTGAGCATGACGCGCCAATCCAGATCGCCGCGCTGCAGGCCCAAGATCAGCATCTCGGCCGAGGCCAGATTCGTCGCGCAGGGCACGTTGTAGGTGTCGCACAGGTGCAGCGTCCGGATCAGCCGCTGATCCTCCCACGGGTCGGTGTCGTTGGGGTCGGAGAACATCAGCACAAGATCGATCTCGTTGTACGCGATGCGCGCGTCGATCTGCTGGTGTCCGCCCTGGTTTTTGGACAGAAACAGCGAAACGGGCAGCCCCGTGGCTTCGGAGACCAGCCGGCCCGTTGCAGCCGTTGCGGAAAGCGAGTGCCGGGAGAGGATGCTTTTGTATGCGGTGCAGAACTGTACCATCAGCTCTTTTTTCTTGTCATGCGCCATCAGGGTGATATTCATACTTACAGCTCCTTTTCCTTCGTAGTTTGCCGCGGCTACAGACGCATCAGCGGCGTTTTCACGCCGCGCAGGCGGCGGGCGATATGCGCGCTCGCTTCCGCAGCGCCCTGTTGTGTATAGAGAATGAGCGGCGTACCGGCCGCGGCCGCGAGCGTCACGTTCACGTCCTCTGGCACGATGCCGATGAGCGGCAGGCCGACCTCGTCCATGACGTCGTCGATCGTCGCGCGCATGCGGCGGAAGAGCCTCGCGCTCACACGGTTGACGATAAGCTTGGCCTCGATGGCGCTGCGGCTTTGAAACAGAAGCTCGCTGGCGCGCGCCGCGTCGCGCATGGCGGCGGGATCGCCCCCGGAGACGACCAGCGCCATATCGGCAAAGCCGGTCGCCAGGCGAAAGCCCGCGCCGATCCCGGCGGGCGCGTCGATGAAGATCCAGTCGAACGCGCCGGATGCGCTTTGCAGCATCTGCTCGAACGGCGCCAGCGGCAGCGACTCGGGCGATTCGTTGACCGGCGCGGTCAGAAGCGACAGCGTCGGCAGCTGCGGATGCGCGGGCGCGTCGGACACGGCGTATTCTGCGCGCATGACGCTGGAAAACGTGACCGAGGCTACGTCCGCCATACCGAGCGGAATGTCAAGATTGCGAAGGCCCACGTCGCAGTCGATGCACAAAACGCGCTGCCGCTCGGATGCCAGAGACGACGCAATGGACGCGCACAGCGAGCTTTTTCCCGTGCCGCCCTTGCCGGAAATGACAGCCACGATTTGCGCCATGCGCCACACCCCCGCAAATTCCAATAGTTATAGCTATTATATACGACGGGCGGCGTAAATTCAACAGGAAAACTGCCGCGCGGAGGAAAAAACTCGCCGCCGGCGCGCGCCGCGCGGCCAACACAACGCAGACAATCGTGCGATATTTTTTCGTGGCTTACCGTGGAATTCTGTTGATTTATGCGCGCAAATACGGTATGATAAAGCCAGATGCGCGGCAGACGGGACGTTCTGCGCGCGAGGCGATATCTTTCACCGGTGATTTGGATACTGAAGGAGAAGTTATTCATGATTATTACGCAGAAAAAACCCATCGAAGAAGTTATGGCGATGGTAGGCGGCGCGAAGACCGTGGCCATCGTCGGCTGCGGCAGCTGCGCCACCGCCTGTCAGACCGGCGGCGAGCCGCAGATCGCTGAGCTGACCAAAACGCTCGAGGCCGCCGGCAAGCAGGTCGTGGCCACGGCCATGTGCGATTATTGCTGCATGAACCTCGGCGTCAAGGGCAAGATGAAGGCCGTCGTGGCCGCCAAACCCGATTGCGTGATCTGTATGAGCTGCGGCGACGGCGTGCAGTGCGTGGCCAAGAACGCGCCCGGCATCCCCACATATCCCTCGAACAACACCATGTATCTGGGCGAGGCGGTACGCTTCGGCGTGTGGGAAGAGGCGTGCCACTTCTGCGGCGACTGCGTGCTCGGCCAGACCGGCGGCGTCTGTCCCGTGACCCAGTGCGCCAAGAGCCTTGTCAACGGCCCGTGCGGCGGCCAGAAAAACGGCAAGTGTGAGGTCAACCCCGAAAACGACTGCGCGTGGATTAAGATCTACCACCGCCTAGAGGAAATCGGCCAGCTCGATAAGCTCGGTCATACGCGTGAGGATAAGGGCTTTGCGAAGTTTGCCTATCCCAGAACCATCAGCTTAAGGGGGAAGAAGTCATGAGCATTCTGAAAGAAGCACTCGAATCCGGCAAGTTCGGCGTCACCGCCGAAATGGCGCCCCCCAAGGGCTGTGATTTTGCCGAGCAGATGGAATCGGCCGAGCTGCTCAAGGGCAAGGTCCACGCCGTCAATGTCACCGATATGCAGTCGGCCAGCCTGAAGGCCACGGGCCTTGGCCTGTGCATCAAGCTCAAGCAGGCCGGCGTCGAGCCGATTTTGCAGATGACCGGCCGCGACCGCAACCGCATGGCCATCATGGGCGATATCCTCGCCGCGGCCAGCTTCGGCATCGACACCATGCTTGCGCTTACGGGCGACCACCCCGTCGTGGGCGACTGCAAGGAGTCCAAGCCCGTATATGATCTTGATTCGGTCGGCATTTTGCGGATGCTCACCGAGATGGAGCAGACAAACTGCGACTGCGGCGGCAATGAGCTGACCGGCGGCGCGCCGAAGTTCTATAAGGGCGCCTCTGTCACGCCGGTGTACGAGCCGGTCTACCTGCAGATCAACAAGCTGCGCCAGAAGGTCGAAGCCGGCGCAAAGTACGTCCAGACGCAGGGCATCTTTGACCTGGACGTGTTCAAGCGCTTTTTGGAAGAGGTCGACAAGGCGGGCATCAAGACCCACATCATGGCCGGCATCATTCCGCTCAAATCTGCCGGCATGGCAAAGTATATGAATGAAAATGTGCCGGGCATTGCCGTGCCGCAGGATATGATCGACCGCCTTGCCGCAGCTGCGGCCGAGGGCAAGCAGAAGGGCGTCAAGGGCCTGCCGACGCAGCTCGGCATCGAGATGGCCGCCGAGATGATCGCGAAGATCGAGAGCGAGCATCTGTGCGACGGCGTACATATCATGGCCATCGGCGCAGAGAAGAACGTGCCGAAGATTTTGGACAAGGCGGGGCTTAGCATCTGATACTGCCGCCTTATCATTTATATGACTGCATGCAGCGCAAGCGCTTCGGAGCCATGCTCCGCAGCGCTTGCGCTTTGCGCTGCCGGCAGAGAATAATCTACAAGCAAAGGAAGGAAAAAATACCGGACGGGGCAGGACCAAACATGGAAAGCAGGCCGAAACATTTTGTGCGATATCACGGTTTTTCGAGGATTTTGCCGAATTATACCGTCCAAAACCGGCAAAATAGATAAAAAAGTATCAATTATCGTTTTCCGGCCAAAAACAGGTGGAAATTCTTGAAAATCGGTGTTATACTGATACTTGGTGAGAGTTGGCTTTCAAAGCCATTCCATAGAGCGGTCGGCTGCGGCCTGCACCGGCTGCAAAAAATATCTTATTTGGAAAGAGGTTATAACACGATGGCAGAACTGAATCTGAACAAGTATGGCATCACCGGCGCGACCGAGATCGTCCACAATCCTTCCTATGAGGCGCTTTTCGCAGAAGAGACCAAGCCGGGTCTGGAGGGCTTTGAAAAGGGCCAGATCAGCGAGCTGGGCGCGGTCAACGTCATGACCGGCATCTACACCGGCCGTTCGCCGAAAGACAAGTATATCGTCATGGACGAGAACTCGAAGAACACCGTGTGGTGGACCAGCGACGAGTATAAAAACGACAACCATCCGATGAGCCAGTCTACCTGGGCCACGGTCAAGGATCTGGCCGTCAAAGAGCTGTCCGGCAAGCGCCTGTTCGTC
>CAZWKZ010000125.1:0-5825 GCA_964633935.1 uncultured Oscillospiraceae bacterium
ATGTAACTGGAGCTGCTGGAGGACGCGGTGCTGGAAGAGCGCGGCCAGACGCCGATGCAGCAGATCGAATGTACGGCCGATCTCGACGTGACGGCCAACATCGCCAAAAGCTACGTCGCCTCGGGCGAGCAGCGGATGGATCTGTACCGCCGCATGGCGGCCATCCGCTCGGAGCTTGACGCCGACGAGCTGCTCGATGAGATCGTCGACCGCTACGGCGATCCGCCGAAGGGCGTCATGAACCTGATCGCCATCGCGCTTCTGCGCGCGCGGGCCGCTGCGGCCGGGATCACGGCCATCGAGCAGAAGGAGGGCAGCGTCATGCTGAGCCTCGCGGTGCTTGATTTTGCCGCCGTATCGGGCGCGTGCGGCGCGCCGGCGTTCAAGGGGAGGATCTTCTTCTCGGCGGGCAAAACGCCGATGCTGAGCGTAAAGCTCAAAAAGGGCGAGGACGCGCTGAAAACGGCGCAGGCGCTTGTGGCGCTCTACGCCGGGCTGCGCGCGCCGGCCAAGGAGGCGTGAAACGCTCTGTGGAGAAAAGGATCATACCGGAAAAAACCGTTCTTTTTGTTGTCAAGTCCGCGGCGCGGTGGTATGATGAGTCCAATACAAAGGTGGTGCTAACATGAGATATCAAATTACGTCCGATTCGACCTGCGATCTCAGCCCGCAGCAGCTTGCGCAGTACCATATCCGCCTGATCCCGCTGTATGTGCAGATGGGCGGCAAAAGCTACCGAGACGGCGTGGACGTCCATCCGGACGAGATCTACCGGCATGTGGCCGGCGGCGGCGCGCTGGCGTCCACGGCGGCGCTCAACATAGAGGATTACCGCAGCGTGTTCGCCGAGTACGCCGGGCGCTGCGATTACGTGCTGCATATCTGCATCTCGGTGGATTTTTCTTCGTGCTACCAGAACGCGTGCCTGGCGGCGGCGGAGTTTGACAACGTCTACGTTGTCGATTCCCGCAACCTCTCCACCGGACACGGCCACGTGGTGCTTGAGGCCGTGCGCATGGCCGAGACCGGCATGGCGCCGGAAAAGATCGTGCGGGCGCTCAACGAGCTGACCGCCCGCGTCGACGCAAGCTTCATCCTCGACCGGCTGGATTATATGAAAAAGGGCGGCCGCTGCTCGGCCGTGACGCTGCTCGGCGCGAATCTTCTGCGGCTGCGGCCGTGT
The DNA here is from genome assembly GCA_964633935.1 of uncultured Oscillospiraceae bacterium. GTDB lineage: Bacteria > Bacillota > Clostridia > Oscillospirales > Oscillospiraceae > CAG-170. Next base: position 1,184 of record CAZWKZ010000125.1, read on the forward strand.
ATCGAGGTGCGCGACGGAAAGATGGCCGTGGCGAAAAAATACTCCGGCAGCTTTCAAAAGTGCGTGACGGCGTATATCACCGACCGCCTGTCCGGACGTGACGATCTGGCGCTGGAGCGCATTTTCCTGACGCACTCCGGCGGCATCGATCCTGCCGTTCTGACCGAGGCCGAGCGGCTGATCCGCTCGCTGCAGCCGTTCAAGGAGGTCTGCGTGACGCGCGCCGGATGCACGGTTTCGTGCCATTGCGGGCCGGGCACGCTGGGGATCTTGTATCTGCGAAAGGGCTGAGGCATGAGAGATACGCTGCAACGCGGCCTGCCCGCGATCGGCCGCACGCTGAGCGGCGCGCAGATAGATACGCTCTGCGCGTTCGGCGCGGCGCTGTTAGAGCAAAATCAGGTCATGAACCTCACCGCCATCACCGAGCCGGCGGCCGTGGCGCAGCTGCATTTTCTCGACTGCATCGCGCTGCTGAACGCCGCCGATTTTCGCGGCAAGCGCGTGATCGACGTCGGCTGCGGCGCGGGCTTTCCGGGCGTGCCGCTCAAGATCGCCGAAGCGTCGATCGAGCTGACGCTGCTCGATTCGCTGGGCAAGCGCATGCGCTGGCTTGCGGACACGCTGCCGGCCATTGGCGTCGAGGCGGAGTGCCTTACCGCGCGGGCCGAAGAGGCGGCCGGCGCGCGGCGCGAGCAGTATGACATCGCCGTTTCGCGCGCTGTGGCGCGGCTGAACGTGCTGTGCGAGCTGTGCCTGCCGTATGTGCGCGTGGGCGGGCTGTTTCTGGCCATGAAGGGCGCGCAGGCTGCGCAGGAGGCGCGCGAGGCCGCGCGCGCGATCGAGCGCCTGGGCGGCAGACTCGCGCGCATCGAGGCGTATACGGTCGCGGATGCGACGCACTACGCCGTCGTGATTGAAAAATGCCGTCCGACGCCATCCGGCTATCCGCGCGCGTTTGCCAAAATCAAAAAGAGTCCGCTGTAGCAAACGCCGCCGCGTCCGCTGCGAGGTTTGTGACAGACGAAACGCCGCCGTGCATCTGCACGGCGGCGTCATGTTTTTGAGGGCCGGTCGCTGGCCGCTCCGGCGGGCGCGCCAAAAAAGGCGGAAGAACGGATGCTCAGCGGGCGATCTTCAGCAGCTGCGCCAGACAAAGCGCCGCCGGCTCGGACGCGGGCGCCGGTCCCGCGCAGCTGAGCGCGTGCGCGCCGGCGGAAAAGGTCGTCAAAGCGTACGTTCTGCCGTCACAGCGCGCCGTCTCGCCGGATACGTCGATAGATGCCGGGGCGAGCGCAAGGCCGCACCCGTCGGCCTTCCATACGGACTCTTTTCTGGTCCACAGCGCGGCGGGCGAAAATCCCGACGCCAGCTCCTGCGGGCAGAACAGCCGCTCGGGGCGGCGGAGCGGCCGCGACAGCGGCTCGGCGTCCACGCCGCACGGCCCGTCCGCCAGCAGGATCGCCGCCAATGCGCCGCCGTGCGTGAGGCTCAGCTCCGGCCCGCCGGGCAAATACGGCTTGCCGCGCGGCGAGCGCAAAAGCGCCTCGTCGGTACAGCCGAGCGCATAGCGCAGAAGAAGCCCCGCCGCCAGGACCGTCAGCGCGTCCTGCCCGCGCCGCATCGCGGCCGCGCGCGCAGCGCGCTGCGGCGAGACGAGCGCTTCGATCTGCGCGCGCAGCTGCGCGTCCGGCAGGCCCCAGGCCGAGACGTCCGTATAATATAGCCGCATCGTACCGCCGCCCTTTCGCTCAATTCGCAGGTCCGCCGCCGCGCAGGGAAACGCCGCTTTGCGTTTTTTCGCGCTTGCGCGTTTGGCGCAGGCGGCGGAAAAACTCGCTGAGCAGCGCGCCGCACGCATCCGCCAGAACGCCGCCGTCTGTCTGCGGCTGGCGGCAGCCCGGCAGGCGCAGGATGTTGACAAGCGAGCCGCACGCCCCCGATTTTTCATCGCGCGCGCCGAAGACCACGCGCGGGATCTGCGCGTTCAAGATCGCGCCCGCGCACATGGGACACGGCTCGAGCGTCACGTACAGCGTGCACTGCCACAGCCGCCAGCCGCCAAGCGTCCGGCACGCCTCGCCGATCGCCTCCAGCTCGGCGTGCGCCAACGCGCTCTTTCCCTGTTCGCGGCGATTTCTCCCGCGGCCGACGATGCGATCGCCCAGCGTGACGACGCAGCCCACCGGCACCTCGCCCTCCTGCGCCGATCGCCGCGCCAGCGTAAGCGCCTCTTGCATAAAAGCTTCGTCTGTCATAGCGCGCTCCTTTTCCGGAATTTTGTATCTTCATCATACCCGATCCGGAGAAAAAGCGCAACCCTCAGCCCAATAGCGCCGCCAGAAGCGCCGCCAGATCCTCGTCCGAGACGGCGCGGGCCGTGCCGTCCGGCGCGCGCAAAAGAAGCTCGCCGTCCAGCTTCTGCTGCGCGCTGCGCACGATGCGCTGCAGCTGCTGAAGATCGCGCGGCTGCCCGGCGCAGCCGGTGAGCAGATAGTCCGTCGACACGCCGAACATGCGCGACAGCTGCACCAGCAGCCGCCCCGGCGGCTCGCGCCGGCCCTGCTCATACATGCCGACGGCGCTGGGACTCACGTCCAGGCATGCAGCGAGCTGCTGCTGGCTCATGCCGCGGCTCCGCCGCAGCGCGGCGATCCGTGCTCCAAGCATAGAGATCCCTCCTGTAGCGATAGAACTGTAAAAATTTTCAATTTTATCTTGACAGCACACGAAACGTGTAGTACAATCAAAATTGTAAATAAATGGAAATTATCCGAGGGCGGACCTGTTCTATGTAAGAATTTTTTGAGAGGAATGATAGAAACGGGAAGGAAACTGGAAGTAACGATCGATCGAGACCCCCAGCGCGCGGCCGTTTGGGGCCGGTGCTGCGTGTGCGGCGGCGAGCTGTTTGCCGCGCAGCGCTACTATGCCACGGCGGACGGGCCGGTCTGCCCGGCGTGCCTCGGCGCGTACGCGCGCGCGTATTTTTTGCCGGTGCTGCGCGCGGCGGCATGGGAGCCGCGGCCATGACGCTGCTGGAGCTTTCCGCGTCGTACCGCGCGGCGGCGCAGCCGATCCGCGTGCGGCTGCGCGAGCTGCGCATCGAGATGAAGACCGAGCGCGATCCAGAGCGCATGTTCTGGCTCAAGCGCCGCACGGCCGTTCTGACCGGGATGCTGCGGCAGATGAACGAGCTGGCGGAGCTGACGCAGCGATACTATGAAAGGGGATACTACCGCAATGAAAAATATCGAATATGACGGCTATCTTGGCCCCAGACTCAGCCGCGAGGTACAGCTGCGCCGGATCCGCCGCGTGATGGACGCGGAGCTGACGGAGAAGCAGCGGCTGGCGTTCGACGGCTATTATTTGCAGAAAAAGAACATTCCGCAGCTCGCGCGCGAGCGGGGCGTGAACAAGTCCACCATCTGCCGCACGCTGCAGCGGGCCGAGCGGCGGCTGCGGCGGTTTTTGAAGTACTGAGCGTCATGAAAAAAGCTCCCCTGACCAGCTTGTAGTCAGGGGAATGGGTTGTGGGATTTGGCAGCGACAGCGCGCCGCCAGGATATGAAGTGCGCTCGCATTGGATAAGCTGTGGTCATATAGTAGCAGGTCGGGAAGGAAGAAGTCCGTCGAAATTTGTCGGGAAGAAATTTTCTTCCCGGATTTTTTTCGGCTTTGCTCGCGCTGCGCCCTGGCGGAAACAGGACCGCGCCGGCAAAAACGGCAGGAAGGAACAGGCGCTTGAAAAAGCGGGCTGCAGTTGCTACAATACAAAGCGAATCAACCAAAAGGGGGCATGGGCATGAACTATCCGGCGGGCAGCTACGACGTGGCGGTGATCGGCGCAGGGCACGCGGGCATCGAGGCCGGGCTTGCGTGCGCGCGGATGGGGCTGCGCACGGCGGTGTTTACCATCAACCTCGACGCCGTGGGAAACATGCCCTGCAACCCCGCCATCGGCGGCACGGGAAAGGGCCATCTGGTGCGGGAGCTGGACGCGCTGGGCGGCGAGATGGCGAAGGCGGCCGACCGCTGCTGCATCCAGTACCGGATGCTCAACCGCGGCAAAGGCCCGGCGGTGCACTCGCTGCGCGCGCAGGCCGACCGGCGCAGATATCAGCAGGATATGAAGCGCGTGCTCGAGCGGCAGGAAAATCTCGATCTCAAGCAGGCGATGGTGACGGAGATCTCGCTGGAAAACGGCCGCGTGGCCTCGGTCACGACGCGTCTGGGCGCGGTGTACCGGGTCAAGGCCGCGATCATCGCCTCGGGCACGTATCTGGACGCGCGCGTCGTCACGGGCGAGTGCGCCTACGCCTCCGGTCCCGACGGGATGCAGGCGGGCGTGGGACTGAGCGAGTGCCTGAAGAAGCTGGGCCTGCGGATGCGCCGGTTCAAGACCGGAACGCCGCCGCGCGTGAACCGGCGTTCGATCGACGTGAGCAAAATGGAGCTGCAGCTGGGCGACTGCGAGCCGGTGGGCTTCTCGTTTTCCACCACGCGGCCGCCGGAAAACAGGGCCGTGTGCTATCTGACGTATACCAACGAGGAGACGCACCGCATCATCCGCGAAAACTTTGACCGCAGCCCCCTGTTCAACGGCATGATCGAATCCGTCGGGCCGCGCTACTGCCCG
>CAZWKZ010000126.1:0-3729 GCA_964633935.1 uncultured Oscillospiraceae bacterium
TGATCCAGGCCAAGCAGTTCCAGCAGATCGCCGGCGTGACCGGGATCGTTCTCACGAAGCTCGACGGCACCGCCAAAGGCGGCGTGGTCGTGGCGGTCGCCGATGCGCTTAAGATCCCGGTGAAGTTTATTGGCGTCGGCGAGCAGATGGACGATCTCGTGGCCTTTGAGCCGCGCACGTTCGTGGAGGCGCTGGTATGAAGCTGATTTTGGCGAGCAAAAATCCGCATAAGCTGGCCGAGCTGAACGCGATCCTATCCGGGCTTGGCATGCAGGCTGCGCTGGAAAGCGAATATGGGCTGGATATCGACGTCGAGGAGACCGGAACGACGTTTGAGGAAAATTCCCTTCTCAAAGCGAAGGCCGTGTTCGACGCGTGCGGCATGCCGGTCATCGCCGACGATTCTGGGCTGATGGTCGACGCGCTCGCGGGCGCGCCGGGCGTGTACTCGGCCCGCTACGGCGGAAAAAGCTCCGACGCCGAGCGTACGGCGTTTTTGCTGGAGAATATGAAGGACGTACCGGACTCAGAGCGCGGCGCGCAGTTTGTGTGCGTGATCACGTGCCTGCTTCCGGACGGGCGGAAGATCACCGCCAAGGGCGTGTGCCGGGGCACGATCCTGCACCGGACGCAGGGTACGGGCGGCTTCGGCTACGATCCGGTGTTCTTCCTGCCGGAGTTTGGCAAGACATATGCCGAACTCAGCAGCGAGCAGAAAAACGCCGTCTCACACCGCGGCCTCGCGCTGCGGGAGTTTTGCAGAAAGGTGCAAGAGGGGATCTATGATGACGAGTAAAGAACGCGCCGCGCTGCGCGCGCAGGCAAACGATCTTGACGTGACGCTGATGGTGGGCAAGGGCGGCGTGTCCGAGACGCTGACGGCCGAGGCGGAAAAGCTTCTCGACGCGCACGAGCTGGTCAAGGGCCGGGTGCTGGAGAGCGCGCTGCTCACCGCGCGCGAGGCGTGCGACGCGCTGTGCCAGGCCACGCACGCCGACGGCGTGCAGGTCGTGGGCGGCACATTTGTGATCTACCGAAAGTCGGAAAAGCTCGAGCGCGCGCGCAAGGCCGCCGCGCAGACGAAAAAGGCCGCCGTGAAAAAGGTCAATCCCGTCAAGGCGGGCGTACAAGCGCGGCGCAAGCGGGCCAAAGCGGAAAAAGAGCGCAGAGAGAAATATTTTCATGACGCGGCCGTCAAAGCCGCGATCGAGCGCAGAAAGCAATCGGAGCGGTAACGGCAGGAGGCGCGGGCAATGGCAAAGATCGGCATCTACGGCGGCACGTTCAACCCGCCGCATGTGGGGCATATCCTCGCGGCGCAGCAGTGCCGCGAGCAGCTTGGACTCGACGAGGTGATCTTCGTTCCGGCGGCGATCCCGCCGCACAAGGCGCTGGCTGACGGCTCGCCCGACGGCCAGACGCGGCTGGCGCTGACGCGGCTGGCTGTGCAGGACGTGGAGGGGCTTTCCGTCAGCGACCTGGAGCTTTCTCGCGGCGGCACGAGCTACACCGTGGATACTTTGCGCCAGATCAAGGCAAGCTATCACCATGACAAGCTCTATCTTTTGATGGGGACCGACATGTTTTTGAGCTTTGAGAATTGGCGCAGCCCCGAGCAGATCCTGAAGCTCGCGCAGCTCGTCTGTTTGCACCGCGGCAAGGAGAATCCGCAGCTGCAAGCGCAGCTGGAGCAGCAGGCGAAGCGGATGAAGAAGCAGTTTCACTGTGCGCCGCTGCTACTGGACAACGCGTGTGTGGATATTTCCTCGACGCAGGTGCGCAGGCTGCTGTTTTTCGGCTGCGCGCAGGCGTATCTGCCGCAGGCTGTGCGCGAACGGATCGAGCTGGAGCGGCTGTACGGTCTGGACGCCGACTACCGCATGCTGCCGTTTGACAGACTGAAAGAGGTCAGTTTGTCGCTGCTCAAGCCCGCGCGTGTGGCGCATGTAGTCGGCTGCTGTGAGACGGCGTGCGCGCTTGCCAGGCGCTATGGCGCAAACGAGCGCGACGCTTCGCGCGCCGGGATTTTGCACGACGTGACAAAGGCGCTTACCGGCGAGCAGCAGCTGCAGCTTTGCGAGCATCTGCAGCTGCAGATCAGCGAGTTTGAGCGCACGCATCCGAAGCTGCTGCATGCAAAAACGGGCGCGGCCGTGGCCGAGCGCATTTTCGGCGAAAACGAGGCCGTCTGCCGGGCCATCTGCTATCATACCACCGGCCGTGCGGATATGACGGTATTGGAAAAGATCGTGTATCTCGCCGATTACATCGAGCCTACGCGCGCCTTTGCCGGCGTAGAACAGCTGCGCGAGGCCGTCTGGCGCAGCCTTGACGAAGGGATGCTGCTGGGCCTTGAGATGACGCTGGAGCATCTGCAGGAGCAGGGCCAGCTGCAGGCGTCCGACTCTATCCGCGCGCGCGAGTGGCTGCTGGCGAAAGGAACGAACGCATGAAATTCTTTGGAAGCCGCCGCGGCGCGGAGCATATTTCACCCTCTGCGCGCAGGCGGCTTACCGGCGTGCAAAAGGGGTTGCTGCTGCTGGCGCTGTCCGTGTGCATTTTGGCCGCGGTGGTGTTCGGCATCTATAAGGCCGTCGTGCGGCCGGTCGAACGGAATGAGCAGGCGCAGCAGGCCGTGATCGTCACGCCGACCGAGACCGTCAAAAAACCCACGGTCATCGAGGTGCAAAAGCAGACGGACGATCTCACGGGCGAGGAAACGGAAATTGAAGTGGAAGTCCCGGCCAGCTATCGCGAGGGTGTGTACAACATCCTCATTTGCGGGACCGACGGCGACGGCTACCGTACCGATACCATCATCATTGCGCATCTGGATGTGAATACGCACATGACCGCGCTTTTGAGCATTCCGCGAGACGCCGTCGTGCCGCGCGCCGACGGCGGCATTATGAAAATCAATTCCGTCTATGCCGGCGGCAAGCAGACGGGCATGGATCGGCTGAAAACGCGGCTCGCAGCCATGCTGGGCTTTGCGGTGGACGGCTACGTGCTCGTCGATCTCGAGGCGTTTCAGAAAACGGTCGAGCTGGTCGGCGGCGTGTGGTTCGACGTACCGCAGGACATGTATTATACCGATGCCAGCCAGGACCTTTATATTGACCTCAAGCAGGGCTATCAGCTGCTCGACGGCGAACAGGCGATGGGGCTTGTGCGCTACCGCAAGGGCTACGCGTCGCAGGATATCCAGCGCACAAAGGTGCAGCAGGATTTTCTCAAGGCGCTCGCCAAGCAGTGCGTGCAGATCGGCAATCTGACAAAGCTGCAGGAATTTGCTGAGATTTTTGCCACCTACGTGACGACCGATCTGACCGTCGGCAACATGCTTTACTATGCGCAGGAGCTTTTGAAGTGCGATTTCGACGCGCTGCTCAGCTACACCGCCGCAGGCGAGGGCATGACGATCAACGGCATTTCGTACTATCCGCTTTACGCCGGGAGTCTGCTTACAATCGTGAACGAATCGTTCAATCCCTATGAAACGGATATTACGTCCGCCAATATCAGCTTGATCACGCCGGAGCTTGCCAAAACCTACCAGAAGCAGGACGCGCCGGAGCCAGAGGAGCAAGCGCCGCCGGCAGATGAGCCGGCGGATACCGAGCTGCCGCCGGACGAGGAAATTTGGCCGGACGATGATTGGGGCCAGGACGATTGGGACGACGAATGGAATGACGACTGGACCGACGACTGGCCGGATGACTGGGCGGA
>CAZWKZ010000126.1:3829-5732 GCA_964633935.1 uncultured Oscillospiraceae bacterium
ATGAAACAGAAGAGCCGGACTGGACACAGCCGGGATAGAGAAAGGAAGAAACTACAGATGATGACAGCAAAACAGGTGGCTGCGATTGCGGCGAAGGCGCTTGAGGAAAAAAAGGGCGTCGATATCAGACTCATTGAGATTTCGGATGTGTCCACGCTGGCGGACTATTTTCTCATCTGCACCGCCACGAGCGGCACGCATGTCAAAGCGCTGTGCGACGCGGTGGAGGAGGCGATGGATGCCGCCGGCGAGCCGATGCTCAGCCGTGAGGGCCACCGCAGCGGCACGTGGGTGCTGATGGATTTTGGCTGCGTGGTCGTTCACGTGTTCACGCAGGAGACCAGAGCGTTCTATGACCTCGAGCGGCTGTGGCAGGACGGCAGAAATGTGAATCTTTCGACTGTTTTGTCTGCCGACGCTTGACAAATTGCCAACTTCTGCGTACAATAGCTGCGTCAACAGCTGTGAAGGAGAAAAGAACAGCGCCACTTCTTTCAGAGAGCCGGCGGCAGGTGCGAGCCGGAAGAATGCGCTTTTTATACTGGCTCCGGAGCTTTCCGCCTGAGGCGTGCGCTTAGGGCGGGGCGGGTCATTCCGTTATCGATGCGACGAAAGTCACTGAGGGCCGCGCTGCGGCTGAAGCAGGGTGGTACCGCGTATGTCACGCCCCTGATCGGATATCCGGTCGGGGGCTTTGTTTTATGTCAACTATTGTTTCGAATGAGGAGAGAAGCATGAAATACGATTTTAACGCAATCGAGAAAAAGTGGCAAAATAAGTGGCTGGAGGAGAAGACCTTTGCCGCGCAGAACGGCGATACGGCAAGGCCCAAATTCTTTGGCCTTGTCGAGTTCCCGTATCCGTCGGGCAACGGCCTGCACGTGGGCCACGCGCGGCCGTATACGGCGATGGACGTGGTCGCGCGCAAAAAGCGCATGGACGGGTACAACGTGCTGTTTCCCATCGGCTACGACGCGTTCGGCCTGCCGACGGAGAACTACGCCATCAAAAACCACATCCACCCGGCCAAGGTCACGCACGATAACATCGAGAACTTCCGCAAGCAGCTGCATATGCTGGGCTACTCGTTCGACTGGGACCGCGAGGTAAATACCACCGATCCCAGCTACTACAAGTGGACGCAGTGGATCTTCCTTCAGCTGTACAAAAACGGCCTGGCCTACAAAAGCTCCATGCCCGTCAACTGGTGTACCGGCTGCAAGGTCGTCAAGGCAAACGAAGAGGTCATCGATGGCGTGTGCGATATCTGCGGTTCGCCTGTCATCCGCAAGGAAAAGAGCCAGTGGATGCTGCGCATCACAAAGTATGCCCAGCGTCTGATCGATGATCTGGACGATCTGGATTACATCGAGCGCGTCAAGATCCAGCAGAAGAATTGGATCGGCCGCTCGACCGGCGCCGAGGTCACGTTCAAGGCCACGACCGGCGACGACATCGTTGTGTATACCACGCGGCCCGATACGCTCTTCGGTGCGACGTATATGGTGCTCTCGCCCGAGCACGCGCTAGTGAAGCAGTGGCTGCCGCAGCTCAAAAATGCCGATGAGGTCACGGCGTATCAGCGCGTTGCCGCCTCGAAGTCCGACCTTGAGCGGACCGAGCTGAGCAAGGAAAAGACCGGCGTGTGCCTTGACGGCGTGCGCGCGGTGAACCCCGTGAACGGCCGGGAGATCCCCATTTTTATCTCGGACTATGTCCTGTCGACCTATGGCACGGGCGCGATCATGGCGGTCCCGGCCCACGACGAGCGCGACTGGGAGTTTGCCAAAAAGTTTGGCTGTGAGATCATCGAGGTCGTCTCCGGCGGCGAGGATGTGCAGAAGGCCGCCTTTACCGCCAAGGATGAGACGGGCATTTTGGTCAACTCTGAATTCCTCGACGG
>CAZWKZ010000127.1:0-5730 GCA_964633935.1 uncultured Oscillospiraceae bacterium
GCGAAGCCGGCTTTGGACACGGACGGAAGAAACGAAAAAACGGCGGCAGAAACAAGCGGATTGGGCGAAGCCCGCTCTGCGCGTCAGCGCTATAAAAAAGCCCAAGGTTTGTCAAGGAAGGGCGCAGCCCGTCCTTGACTGGCTTTTTCTCCCCATTCTTTTTGTCCACACAAAAAGAATGGGCCGCCGGAGGCATGCCGCAGCATGAAAAGCGCTGCTTTTCCTAAAAATCAATATAATCATTCAGAAAGTATTGCCCACCGGAGGCATGCTGCGGCGCTGCAGATCGCAGGGCAAAAACGAAAAAACGGAAAAGAGAGACGGAAAGGATTGCCCGCCGGAGGCAGCCGGAAAAAGCAAATCAGGAAAAGAGCGCGCCCGCCCCCGCTTTAGGCAAAGAAAAACCGCACCAAAAACGACGGTTTTTCATCCTGCTCGCGCACGCCTGCGACGGCTGCAAGTCCCGGCAGCGTCTGCCTAACGATGCGCACCGTATCGTCCTGCTTCAGCTCGCTCATGAAGAAAAACTCCAACCGCGCAAGCGAGCTTAGCTTTGCGCGCTCGTCGTCCGTCAGCGCGTCGTAGGCCAGCTCGGCGTAGCGGCTGTTGTTCATGTGGCCGATGGCGTCGATCCAGCTCGGGCGCACGCGCCTGGTCTCGAGGGTGGTAAACTCCTCCGCCGAAAACGGCATGCGCGATTCGGCCGCAAGCAGCGTCTGGCCCTCCGGCAGATCGATCTCGGCCATGACGGCCTTGTCCATGCAGATGCGCCGCGCGCGCAGATCCAGCAGCGCGTAAAATGACGCGGCGTCGGCGATCACGGTATCGTCGTCTCCAAAGATGCGGATCTCGCGGCGGTAGATCGCGCCCTTGCGGTACGCGGCCCAGGTCTGCACGCGCACGCGCTCGTTCGGCCGCACGGCGCGGCGCATGGCAAAGCTGATCGACAGCAGTACCCACGTCACGCCAAATTTTTTGACCAGACGCGGCACGTCGAGCGCCAGCGCCGTCATATGCGCCTCCAGCGCCGTCTCCACGATGCGCAGATATGCCGCGGGCGCAAAGCAGCCCCGGCCGTCACGCATGGAGGTGTCGGTGGAAAAGAAATAGTTACATGTTTTTTCGTCCATTGCGCTTGCTCCTTCACCCGCGCTGCGCGGGCATTTTTCTGCATTATACTGCGCGCGCGCGAAAAGCGCAAGCGCGCCTGATCCCACAAACGCCGGCCGAAAGCGGATTTTTTGTCTGAGAGCGAAAAAATTCGGGAGAAATGTTGGCTGGTTTGCACGATGATAAATGAGGGAAAAAATGGTATAATGCAGACAAGAAACACGGCGTGCGCGCTGGGGAAGGAGCGATACCATGTACAAGATCATGCTGGTGGAGGACGAGATCCCGGTACGTGAGAGTATGGTGCAGAATACCGATTGGAACGCGCTGGGGTTTGATGTGCCGGTCGCCTGCGCCGACGGACGCGAGGCGATGGAGCAATACGCGCTCGTCCGGCCGGATGTGGTGATCACCGATATCTGTATGCCGTTTGTCGACGGGCTGGAGCTGACCGAGCACATCCGCGCGCAGGACCAGACCACGATCATCGTGGTGCTGACCGGCTTCAGCGAGTTCTCCTATGCACAGAAGGCCATCAAGTATCATGTCAACGACTACATTTTAAAGCCCGTCAGCCCGCGCGATTTTGACCAGCTGCTGCGCAGGCTGTCGCACGAGCTGCGCGAGCGCGAGCAGCGCCAGGGCCTGTTCCACCGCGCGCAGTACGCCGGCGAGCTGCTCAAGGACCACGTATTTCAGAGCATCCTTTCGCCCGACACGCCGGAGGAGGATCTGCAGGCCGCGGCGAAAAACGCGGGCATCGTCTTTGGCGGCGAGCTGCACATCGCGGCGCTGATCGAGGGCGCCGAGGCCGACGGCGCATATCTTGCCCGCGTGGCCGGGCAGGCGGCCGAGGGCTGCGCCCCGTGCCAGTGGCGGCAGGCGGCGGACGGAATGCTCGTGATGATTTTCAGCGGCGACGAAACGGCGGAGCTGCGCGTGCGCGCGGTATCGGCCTGCCGCCGGCTTTCGCAGAAGCTGGAGGACAGCGAGCTTTTGGACACGCCGCTTGTCGGCGTGTCCGGCGTGCACGCCGGGCCAGGCGGGCTGCATGCCGCGGCAAAAAGCGCCCGGCACGCGCTGGGCTATGCGTTCGCCACCGGCCAGCGGCTGCTGTTCGACTCGGAGCTGACAAAGTCCGCAGGCTCCTTGCATACGCCCGACTGCCCCGCCGTGGGCGACATCGCCGCCTGTGTGCAGTCCGGCGACGGTACGCGCGCGCTGGAGCTGACGGGGCGGCTGTTTTTGCTCATGCGCCGCCGGCAGGTGCACTTTGACGAGTGCCTGGCCCAGCTCGAGCAGCTTCGGGTGCTGCTCACGAGCCGGCTCGGGCGCGACGAGCTTGCCCGCACGCCGCAGCTCGATCCGCTTACGCACCGCGAATCGCTCGAGGCCGTTCGGCTGCGCTTTGAGCGGCTGGAGGGATATCTTCTGCAGCGCGCCGCCACCGAGATGGACAGCCCAGCCAGCCGCTGCGCGCACATGGCCATGCGGTATCTGCAGCAGAACTACGCAAACTGCGATCTGAAGCTGGCGGATGTGCTCGAGCATCTGGGCGTGAGCCGCAGCTACTTTTCCAACGTCTTCAAGGCGCAGACGGGCCAGTCGTTTGTGGAATATCTTACGAATCTGCGCATGGACGAGGCAAAGCGGCTGCTGCGCGAAACGGGGCTTTGCACCTATGAGATCGCCGAGCGCATCGGCTTTGTCGACCCGCACTATTTCTCTGTCAGCTTCCGCCGCCGCACGGGCATGACGCCCAGAGAGTACCGGGAGGCGAACCGATGACGGCCGATTCCCGCCCCAGGCGGCAGAGAAGCATCGGCAGCTACATCGTCGCGCTGTTCATGGTCCTGATTTTGCTGGTCACGCTGGGCATGACGCTGGCGTCGATCTCTAAGGCCTCCGGCGCGCTGCAGACCAACGCCATGGACTATACCGAGCAGCTGGTGCTGCGCGTGAACGCGGATATCGACCTGTATGTGCAATACATCAAGGACATCTCCGACTTTTTGGTCGACAATGTCGCGGTCATCTCCTATTTGCAGAGCGCGCGCAGCGGCACGCTGACGGACAACGTCGAGGATGACGCCATCAGCCAGCTGGTCGCAGCCGTCAACATCCGCAGCGAATTCTCTGCCATCGCGCTGGCCTCGCTCACGGGCGACGTGATCTTCGGCTCTCCCACGGCCATGCGCAATGAATCGACGGATTATACGCGGGCCGAGTGGTATCTCAACGCGATGCAAGAGCCGAACGAGGTGCAGGTCTCGTCATCGCGTGTAGAAAATCTGATCGCCGACCAGTACATGTGGGTCGTCTCCTTCTCCAAGGCGGTCACAAACGCATACGGCGAGGTCCTGGGCGTGCTCCTGATCAACCTCAACTACAACATCATCGACAGCATCTGCGCGTCCATCGAGCTGGGCAATCGCGGCTATATCTTCCTGCTCGGCCCGGGCGGCGAGATCCTCTGGCATCCGCAGCAGACCCTCATCTACGCGGGGCTGAAGGGCGAGAATGTGGACGAGATCATGGCGGCCGGCAGCGGCCGGCTCTCGGTCGGCGCCGGAGAGACCGCCAAGCAGTATGTCATCTGTCCGTCCGAGGATACCGGCTGGACGGCGGTCGGCGTGGTGTATACCGGCGAGCTGCTGCAGATCCGCGCCGACCTCATCCGGTCGTATGTGCTCATCGGCGCGGGCGCGCTGGCGGCGGCGCTGATTTTGGCGCTTTGGCTGTCAAACGCCATCACGCAACCCATCCATGCGCTCATCAACACGATGCAGCAGGTGGAGCAGGGCGATCTCAACGTGCGCTGCGGCGTCAAGGCCGCCAACGAGCTGGGCCAGCTGTCCGACAGCTTCAATCACATGATCGCCACCACGCAGGCGCTGATGGATGAGACGGCGCGCACGGCGGAGCAAAAGCGCATCAGCGAGTGGCGCGCGCTGCAGGCGCAGATCCAGCCGCATTTTCTGTACAATACGCTCGATTCCATCATCTGGATGAGCCACGCCGGGCGGAGCGCCGAGGTCGTAGAGATGACCAGCGCGCTGGCGTCCCTGCTGCGCCGCTCGATCGGCACCGGCAGCGACACAAACACGCTGGCCGAGGAGATGGACCACGTCAAAAGCTATCTCACCATCCAGAAGATGCGCTACAACGAAAAGCTGCAGTATGCGCTGGATATGGACCCGCAGACGGCCGATTGCCTTCTGCCGAAGCTCGTCCTGCAGCCGCTGGTGGAAAACGCCATCTACCATGGCATCAAGGTCAAGCAGACGGGCGGCACTGTGCGCGTGGAGTCGCTTCTGGAGGAGGACCGGCTGCTCATCACCGTAGAGGACGACGGCGTCGGCATGACCGAGGAACAAATCGCGCGCATCTTTGAAAAAAAGCAGTCGGACGCGGAATCGACCAAGATCGGCGTATACAACGTCAACGAGCGGCTGCAGTATTATTTTGGCAGCGAGGCCAGCATGCGCTATTATTCCACGCCCGGCAAGCGGACGATGGTGATGCTGGTGCTGCCGATCGTGCGGGAAAAGGAGGGCGGCAATGAGACGTAACAGATGCCTGGCAGGGCTGCTTGCCGCGCTGGCGCTATTGGGCATGCTCGCCGGCTGCAGCGCCGGGGCAGGGCGTGTACGTGTGACACTGGTGCTCAAGACTGAGGCCAGCGTGGCCGAGTTCTGGGAGATGCTGCTCTCGGGCGTGCACGCCGCGGCAGAGGAATACGGCGTGGAGCTGACGACAGTGACGTCGTCGACCGAGACGGCGATCGACGAGCAGATCGCGCTCATCGAGGCGGTGATTGAGGATAAGCCGGACGTGATGATCCTATCTGCGGCGGACTTTGACCGCTGCGCCGACGTGACCGAGCGCGCCATCGCCGCCGGGATCAAGGTCGTGAGCCTGGATACCGACGTGAACGCGGCCGGCCGCAGCTGCTTCGTCGCCAGCAACAACTATCAGATCGGCGTAGACATGGGCACGCAGATGGCGCAGTATCTGCCCGACGGCGGAAAGGTCGCCGTCATCCAGCACATGCTGACCACCACCTCCGGCGTCGACCGCACGCAGGGCGCGATGGACGCGCTGACGGCCAACCCAAAAATCGAGGTGCTGGGCGCGTTCTGCTGTGAAAACAGCATGGAGCAGGCGCAGCGCATCACCAAGGAGCTTCTGGCCGAGCATCCGGACATCGCGGGCTTTGTGTGCACCAACGAGGTCTGTAACGTCGGCACGGCCAACACGCTGGTCGAGCTTGGCCTCGGCGGGCAGGTGTTTTTGGTCGGCTGCGACAACTCGCAGCGGCAGATCCAGTTTCTCGAACAGAACGTCATCCAGGCCATGGTCGTGCAGCGGCCGCTCAATATGGGCTATCTCGCCGTTGAGCAGGCGGTGCTGCTCGCCTCGGGCGAGCATGTGGAGGAACGCGTCGAGGTGCCCTGCGTGACCATCACGCAGGAGAACATGTATACGCAGGAAAATCAAAAGCTGCTGTTTCCCGTCACACAGAAGTGAGCGGAAGCGCCGCCCGGAGCAGCGCTCCGGGCGGTGCTTTTTACTTTTTTGCCGTTTTTGTGCTGCTCTTTTCTCTGATTTGTTTTTGCC
>CAZWKZ010000128.1:0-5652 GCA_964633935.1 uncultured Oscillospiraceae bacterium
ACTGTCGACCTCCAGCGTGACAGGCTGGCGTGCTAACCGACTGCACCACCGGGCCGGATATCTGGTGGAAAGTACAGGGCTCGAACCTGTGACCCCTTGCTTGTAAGGCAAGTGCTCTCCCAGCTGAGCTAACCTTCCATTCCACACACCGCATACGCGGTACCGCATTTCTCAGCGACGGGTGTTATTATACAAGACCCCGGCCGCTTTGTCAAGCGGTTTTCCGAAAAAAATCACGCCGATTTTTCCGCCCGCAAGCGGCCGTATCGCGCCGGTTTGCAGGCGTTTTCAGACCTCGTCGCCGCTCTCTTCGCCGTCTGTCAGGCGCATGCTTGCAAAGACCGCTTCGGCTGTGCTATCATATTTTGTGCCGCTCTGCTCGCTCGTGCTGAAAAGCAGGACATAGCAATACGGCTCGTCAAGTACCGCGTCGGCGCGGTAGAGCCGTCCGCCTTCGTCAGAGCTAGAATACCACGCAAACTGATACTCCGTCAGTCCGCCGCGCTTGGTCTGGACGAGCTGCACCCGCTCTGGCTCGAAGCCCGTCACGCTGCGCACCAATCCCTGCGCCGACGTCTGCAGCAGCACCTCGCTCACGATCTCATACGCGCCGTCATCCGGCGCGTAGATTTGGCACGTGCCGTCTTCGGCATAGCTCTGCGCCGCAGCGCCGTCCGGCACGTCGAACGAGATGCGCCGCGCGCCCTCTTGCCAGCCGGCGCATTCCAAGATAAGCTCATCGTCTACCGTCTCCCACGCCGTCTGCTGCCGCGCCGCGCAGGCGCAAAGCAGCGCCGCGCAGAGCGCCGCCCATGCCAAAACCAACCATTTTTTCATACCAACGCCTCCCGGAAAGGAAATTGCATGCCTGTCTACCTACTTCTAATCAATGCGCTTGCGATGGCAATTATGCTTCTGGATAAACATTTTGCCCGCACGCATCACCGCCGCATCCGCGAACGCACGCTGCTCACCGTCGCCGCGCTGGGCGGCAGTCTCGGCGCGCTGGTCGGGATGTACGCGTTCCATCACAAGACGAAGCATCCGAAATTCTATATTACCCTTCCGATCCTGCTCGGCGTGCACCTGCTGCTGCTCGCGTGGTGGTATCTGCGCTAGATAGGCGCCTATTCGCGCAGCTTGCGCTTGTTGCCCTGCTCGTCCACGATCCAGGTGCTGTCCAGCTGCGCGCGAAGGTTTTTCCGGATCGCCGCAAGATATTCCTGCCGCAGTTGCGCGCGCTCGGTCTGCTCCTGCGGCGTAAGCCCCTCGGTCTTCGCTTTTTTTGCCAGTTCATTGATGCGATCGATTTTTGCCTGCTCCATCGTGTTCTCCTATAAATACCGTAAAATCGTCACGCTGACGCGCGCCTTCCGGCTCAAGCCTCCGACCGTCTCCAGCCGGAGCTTCCCCAGCCCGCGCGCCGCGACCACGTCGCCCTGCGCCACCTGCCGGTCCGGCTTGAGGCACTGGGCGTAGTTCAGCTCCACCCTGCCACTCTCGACGAGCGCCGCCGCCCTGCCGCGTGCAAGGCCAAAGCCGCTCGATACGAGCGCGTCCAGGCGCAGCGACGGCAGCGTATCGCGGATCTGCCGCACCCGCTGCGTCTGCGGCGCGGCCTGCGCCAGCGAGATCTGCTCCAAATGCAGCTTTATCCGGCCCGCGGACGTAAAATTCTGCAGCACATAGGGCAGTATCTCGCGCGTGAGAAAGAACTCGCACCGGCCCGCAGAAACATAAATATCGCCCACCGTCTCGCGCTTGATGCCGCAGCCCATCAGCCCGCCCAACACGTCGCGGTGGCTCAGCGCGTCTTTTTCGTAGTAGCTCGCGCGCACGGCCGCAACGGGCGAATCGTCCCCGTCGAGCCAGCCCTGGTCCAGATACTCCGGCACATACGCGCACACCCTGCGTTCGGCCGACGCCGCGCCGCCGAAGAACGACACGTCCGTACCGCGCAGCAGCTGCGCGCAGAGCAGCTGCTCGCGCTGCGTCAAAAAGCAGCTCGCGGCCGGAATGCTGCGCGCCTCGGCGGTCTTGATGCGCTCGTACACGCGCGCAAGCAGCACAGCCTCTGTCTCATTTGCCGCCAGATGCGCGATCTGTTCGCGTTTTTCCATGCGTCTGTCTCCCTTCGCCCGGTCGGTTTTTGTCGTATTGTATCACAGTTGTTGAAAAAAAGGAAGTTTCAATTGTTATGTAAACTAAAATTCTGTGATATTTTGCAAATTTGCTATAGCCAAATGAAAAGAACTGTGCTATGATATAAGCGTTTAGAAAAGATTTCCAAGACCTCAGCGACCCCTACACATGATGCAAACACAGATGGAGGTGATCGTTCTTGCAGGCAGGCGCAGACTGCGGCGCACAGTCCGGCGCTGTTTTTTGCGAAAGTTTTTTATCAAATTTGTCACTAAAAAACGAAAATTGTAAGTAGGAGGTATGAACAATAAGAAACCGCGTGATTTCCTTGCTGATGGCCCTGTGCCTGATGCTCACCCTCGCACCCATGGCGTTTGCCACACAGATCAGCAGCGGGCCGTGCCCCATACCCACTGAGGACACGCTGCCCGAGGTCACCCTTGCAGAGCAGGCGTCAACTGCCAGCGTAGCGGCAGCCGCAGCCGTAACGACTTCCGATACAGATTTGAGAGGTACCGGCACCCAGAGCGACCCTTACAAGGTATATACGAAGGAAGGGTTCCACACCCTGCGTCAAAGCTTTACTTCCACCACCCTGCAATACACCTACATTGAGATCATGAACGATATTGATCTGAGCGGAATTACCGCACCCGCGACTTGGTCTGGATATTTTCTGTACTTTTATGGTGAGATCACGGGCGCTGATGTTTCAGACGGAAATGGCGGCACCCGCCCTGCAAAGCTGTCGGGTCTTAGCGCGGACACCTTCTTGATCTACGGCTGGTTCGGCGGCAAGATTTCAAATCTTACGTTTGATTTGAAAGGAAACACCGCAACTCTCACCTATATGTGCGGAAAATTAAACGGCGCATTCCGCACCTTCCTTATGGAAGATATCACAGTTGTTTCCGACAGCACCGTCGTACTCTCGGGCGACAATGAGGCAAACTATGCTCCCTTTGCCTTTAGCGTATACGGCAGCTTCACCATGAAAAATTGCGTGAACAAGGCAAATATCTCCGGCAGTACCTATGCAGGCGTTTTTGTTGGTTACTATCCGCTTGATACCGCCGGTACTTACACGTTCGATCACTGCGTCAATGAAGGAACCATCGTATTGAAGCATGCCGGCATGTTCTTTGGCAATAACAGCGGTCTCCGGAGCAACGCGGCGGCTTATGCGCTGAATGAGGACAATCCTGGAAACAGCCGCATCCGTTTCACTGCCTGCGCGAACAACGGTAAAATCAGCGGCACGGAAACTGCCTACTTATTCGCCGGACGCCCTGGCGGGAAGGTCGACGCAGTGAGCGATGCCTACGAAGCCTATCTGCGGCAAAATGGCTGCATGGGTACGGGCAGCGTTGAGTGCATCCAAAATGATCTGAACATGACGCTGACCTACAATGCCCAAGGCGCTTTGAGTATGACAAAGGCAACCAACTCAGATACTGAAATTGGGTATTACGTGGTTTCCGTCTATTCCTATGTGAATACTTATATCAAAGATGCTGATGATCTCACTGCCGACTATGTTTCTAACGGCACCGACCGCTACGGCGCGCAGGAGACGATTATGGCAAACGCAGCTGATACGACCCTCCATGTGGGCTACTATGGCGTCTGTGACTACCCCGCTGATACCAGTGGCCTAACCTTTGACGAAGACGATATCGGCGGCGTAATAATCGCAAATTACAATGGCCAGAAATACTACTGGATCGATACCTCGGAGCCGTATGATGAGAATGATACCTTTGTATCTTATCACTTTGTCAACAGCCCCGGCAATTACGGAGTGAAAAACACGCCCGATCTCGTCACATTGGCGGCTTATTCTACAGACGGCACATTGCTCGGCATTGTGTCGGCAACGGAGGCGAACTAACAACATGAAAAAATTATGGCATCGTGCCTTGAGCTGCGTCCTTTCACTTCTTTTGGCGCTTTCTATTGCTCCGTCGGTCTTTGCTGCTACCGGTAAACCGTATGGTGCCGGTCCCTGGTCAGGGTATACTAATACTCCGTACAAAAACGTGACCACATACGCTGACCTGGATACCGTGTATCGTATCATCTTATCCAATTCAGACGCAATCAAGCTATCCCCGTATAATAAAAAGTTTGATACGGACCAACCCGCAACAGTTTGTGTCACATCATCCATCGATATTGGTCTAAGTGAGAACGCTGCCATGACGATTAAGCGTCCTACCAGACTGCTTTTCTACCCTTCCTCTGCAGCAGGACGAGAATATACGCTGACCAGCCCCATTACGCTGGAAGCCGATATGATGATTGCGACGTTTTCGGCAACCGAGGGTGTATATTCTACCTTAACCTTTCAGCAGCCGATCACGGTCAAAGACGGCGTGACCCTGCTTCTGAACGGGTCGGACAACCCCAGTATGTATCGAGATAATCTAAACTTCGTCCAAGATGTCTTTATCAATGCAACAGAGGACAGTGCGGTTATCGTGGAACAGGGCGGTACGCTCCGTCTTGGCTCCGTCAACTTAAAATCCGCTGAAAACTGCACCACTCCTTTTGTGTCTGTTCAAGGCGGCACTGTCATCCTACAGAAGTGGGCGTCTCCGTCTCAAACGGACTATACAAATGGTATCCCTAACGAAAGCGATGAAGGTTCTGTGGTTAACGGTTTCACACATTGGCCCGCTGAGATTGAAACGAGCACACCCTTGATTGAAGCGAAAGATGGTGCAACTGTTGAAATCAAGGGCGGAACCATTGATTATTCTGGAACAGAATCCCTGGTATCGTTTGAAGGCGACAATAACACGCTGACCTTGAGCGGCGGTACGATCACCAGCGCAAACGGTTCCGCCATCGTGATTCCCGAAGGCGCAACGCTGGTGATCCCCGAGGATTCTACAGCCACAGTCACCACGCAGGCCGAAGACAAGCAGGCCATCGACTTGGCTGGCGGCGCCACCGTCCAGAAGGGTGAGATCGTCACTGTCGTCGTCTCTACGGAAAACGCCGAAGCGGGCGACAACTATGTGGACAACTACGGCAACATCATTCTGGCGGCCGGCGCAACGGCTGACGGCGAGAAACTGAACGCCGCCGTCATTCTGCCCGACGGCACCATCATCCAGGGCAGCGCGAACACCGCCCCCACAGTCAGCTATGTCACGAACGATAACAACGAGACCGTTACAACCGTCACCGTCCCCGCCGGCGGCAGCGTCCTGAAACCTGATGGTGAAGAAGTATCGATGCCCAACGGCGGCAGCGTTACCGGAGACACCGTGACTGAGAACGATCCCTCCTATGAGGGCCTGATCCCGCCTGTGGTCGGCGGCCTGCTCCCCGTCCTCGGCTCGCAGGTGCAAAGCCCGTTCGTGGACGTGAACGTGCTCGACTACTACTACGACGCGGTCAACTGGGCCGTTGACAACGGCATCACCACCGGCACCGGCCGCTACTCGTTCAGCCCGGACGAGCCGTGCACGCGCGCGCAGGCGGTCACCTTCCTCTGGCGCG
>CAZWKZ010000129.1:0-5612 GCA_964633935.1 uncultured Oscillospiraceae bacterium
CGCGTTTTTGGAATACTGCCTGCGGGAAGACCTGAACGATACCGCCGAGCGCACCATGGCCGTGCTGCATCCGGTAAAGCTCATCATCACCAACTACCCCGAGGGCAAGACCGAAACCTTTGCGGTAGAGAACAATCCCATCCACCCCGAGCAGGGCACGCACACCATCTCATTTGGCCGCGAGGTGTGGATCGAGGCCGAGGATTTTCTGGAAACGCCCGTTCCCAAATACAAGCGCATGTACCCCGGCAACGAGGTGCGGCTCAAGGGCGCGTATCTTATGACCGCGACGGGCTGCAAGAAGGATGAAAACGGCAACGTCGTCGAGGTCTATGCCGAGTATGACCCCAACTCGCGCGGCGGCGATCCCGCCGACGGCCGCAAGGTCAAGGACGCGACCATCCACTGGGTCGACGCAGCAACCGCCGTGGACGCCGAGGTCCGGCTGTACGGCAATCTGTTCTTGGACGCACAGCCGGACGGACCGGACAAGGACTTCCTTGCATGCCTGAATCCCGATTCTCTGGAGGTCCTCACCGGCTGCAAGGTCGAAGCCGCGCTGGTCGACGAGGCCAGAAGGTACGACGCGCTGGGCGCGGCGCGCGGCGCGCAGACCGCGCCGGGCTATCAGTTCATGCGCGTAGGCTACTTCTGTCTGGACAGCAAAGACTGCTCGGCTGAACATCTGGTGTTCAACCGGAGCGTGCTGCTCAAAGACAGCTTCAAGCCCTCCAAATAAGAAAAAACTCCGCAAGGAGCTTTTTGACAGTAAAACTACCGTCTCGTTTGAGACGGTAGTTTTTCTCTCTGCGAATCTGCTTTATTCCGCCCGCTTGATCACAAACGCATTGGGCAGCGCCCTGCCGCCGGCAAAAAGCATCATTTTGTTCGAGCATCTTGTGACATACTCGCCGTCGTACCACAGCATCGCGCTTGTGCCGCCGTCGAGGTTCATCGCCTGCGTGCAGCCGTAGCGCATCAAAATCTCGCTGCACGTGTTCACGCTCGCGCCAAAAATGCCCTCATCCGGGAACCGGCCCTCGATCACGAGCATCAGGATCTTGCCCGTCTGCGTCTGGCCGATGCATGCGCGCGGATTCTTCTCGATCCAGTAGTCGTCGTAGAATACCTCGCCGTCGATGATGAGCGCGGGCTGGAATTCGGTGGCGTCGGTGCAGTCCTCGCTGACGGGGTCGCCGGCGTCCTTGATGTAGAGGAGGTTATCCTCGTGCAGTTCCAAGCGCTTGTAGCCCGAACCAAAGTGGCTGCCGTAGGCCTGGCCGTTACTCATGGTGTAGCCGGCGATGATGCCGCCGTTGCCGTTGCCCACATTGCCCTGCGCGTCGACGTCGATAAAGCCGTTGGCGGTCATCGCCAGTACGCCGCCGTGCGCTTCG
The DNA here is from genome assembly GCA_964633935.1 of uncultured Oscillospiraceae bacterium. Classification (GTDB taxonomy): domain Bacteria; phylum Bacillota; class Clostridia; order Oscillospirales; family Oscillospiraceae; genus CAG-170. The sequence continues at coordinate 1,398 of CAZWKZ010000129.1, forward strand.
GCGATATCTCCGATCAGCTCGCCGTACTCGCCGACGCCCGCCGACATCTCCACGCTGAGTCTCGCCGGGTCGTTCGCGATCGCGAGCACGCCGCGATATTCCTCGCCCTGCACGCGCAGCAGCAGTATGCCGTTTTTCGCGTCGATGGCCAGCACCTCGTCGCCCTGAACGGTGTAGATGCCGGTGCCTTCGTCGTCAAAGCCCGCTTCGTTGAGGTAGAGATTCTCCCAGCCGTCCTCCAGCAGCTCCGGATGCGCGTCCAGATACGCCTGCAGCGAGGTTTCGCCGATCGCGGGGAACTGCGCATAGAACGCGGCACGTTCGTCCGGCTCCGGCTGCGGCTCGTCCAGGGCTGCGCCCTGCTCATCTGCGGCGTCAAAGAAGCGCGCCTCGGAAATATCGTCGCGCGAAAGCGCTTCATCTGCAGCGTCATAGAAGCACACGTCGACCGTCGTCTCCTCCGGCAAGATGTCCGGCCACGAGAAGACGACCATCGCAGGGCAGGCCGTGACGGCGGCCTCCTGATAGCGCTCGCCCGATCTGGCTGTGACACGCGCAAGATCTTGGCGGCGGCTGAGCGCGACGGTGATGCTGTGATCGATCCCCTGTTCCTGCATGATGGTCATGCTGTACAGATACGCCCCGCCAAAGTCGCTGTAGCTGCGCGCCTGATAGCCGTCCTCCTCTTTCCGGAACGTGGCAAAGCCCATATGGCTGCCGCTCTCAAAGCCCGCCAGCAGAAATTCATCCGCTTCATAGAACGAGAACAGCATCAGGTTTTCATCGCCGCTCATCTCGCGCGCCTCGCTTTCCAGCGCCTGGCAATCGACCGCGTCGCCGCTGCGCTCCAGGCGGCACATCCAATTGCTCTGCGCGCTGCCGTCGTCCAACTCGTGGCAGCTGGCCAGCAGCGTTTCATCCTGCTTGGTCCGCATCACGAGGTAAAAACGCCCTTCGTCCGCACCGCTTACACGCCAGACGTCCGTCACGCCGCCGAGCAGCTGCCTGGCCTCGTCCGGGAACACGTCATAGCTCACGCCGTCTGCAAACAGCGCGGTGAGCGCGCTTTCTGAATACGCCCATTCCTGCAGCACGCCCACGGCATTCCACCCGGGCGCCGCGCCAGATTCCCACGCGGAGCCGTCCGGGACCTCGGCCGCCGGGCCGCCGCCGGCAAACACCTGCAGATCCTCCGTCACCATATACTCTGGCATCTCCTCTGGCGTATAGCGCATCGACAAATACGGCGACTGATACACGCAGTCGGCGACCGTGAAGCGCGAACCGGCCAGCGCCGGCGCTTGCGCCTGCTTCTGGTTCGCCGCCAATATGATGCTGAGCGCAGCCACCGCAACGGCCGCCACAGCCACGCCGACGGCGGCGGGCTTTTTCCAGTTGAGCACATTTTTGATACGCGCCTTGGGCGCGCCCTCGCCAAAGGCGAGCGGCGTGGCGGCAAAGCGCCTGTGCCCGGCCGACAGGTTCAGCAGCGACTGCGCGTAGTCGGCGCGGATCGCGCCGTCCGTGCGCTTCATGACAGCCTCGTCGCAGCTCATCTCCATGTCGCGCCCCGCCAGCGAAAACGCCAGCCACACCAGCGGATTGAACCAGTGCAGCGCCAGCGCCGCAAACGCCAGCAGCTTGATCACATGGTCGCCCCGGCAGATGTGGTGCCGCTCATGCAGGACGATATACGCCGTCTCCTGCTCGCCAAGTCCCGCCGGCAGATAGATCCGCGGCCGCAGCACGCCCAGCACGAACGGCGTCTCGATCCCGTCCGCCAGATACAGCGTCCCCTGCAGCGGCTCGGCCGCGCGCAGCCGTCTTTTCAGCCGCGCCAGCGATACCGCGCTGTATCCCGCCATGACCGCAACGCCCGCCAGCCAGATATACGCCCCGATCGTCACGACCGGCACGGCCTTTGCCGGCGCGGCCGTCTGCGGCAATGCAGGCGCCTGCATCTGCGCCGGCTGCTGCGCGGCCAGCTCGGACGAGCTTGACGTCTGCTGCTGCGCCGCGCCGGGCGCGGTCGCCTGAACGCCTGCGGCGGCTGCCGCCTCGGCGTGCGTCTGCGGGCTGGGCTGCGCCGCAAGCGTCCCACGTCCCGCCGCTGCGTCCTGCAAATAGTCCGTCACCTGCGCCACATCCATCCGCACGCCGAACGGCATGCTCAGCGTGAACGACACCGGGCACAAAAGCCGGAACAGCACCACCGCCCACAGCGCATAGGCGAATTTCTTCGGCGCCCGCTTGAGCGCCAGCCTTGCCAGCAGCACGACCAAAATGACCATACTGCCGGTCAGACTCATGCGCAGAAGCATCTCAAATGCAGTTTCCATGCCGTCACCCCCTGCTTTCGTCGATCAGCCGCTGCAGCTCGTCGATATCGCGCTGCGAAAGCTTCCTCCGCGCAGTGAACGCCGCCAGAAATCTGGGCAGCGACCCGGAGAACGCGTGCTCGACGAAGGCCGCGCTCTGCGCCGATTCGTACGCAGCTCTGCCGACCAGCGACGTGACCGTGCCGTTCTCATTCCGGAACAATCCCTTCTCGCACAGCCGGCGCAGCACGGTGTAGGTGGTCGATTTTTTCCAATCCAGCTCCTTCTCGCACAGCCGGACCAGCTCGCCGGAACCGAGCGGCTCATGCTCCCAGATGAGCTGAGCAAAGCGCTGCTCCATTTCACCCATTCTATAGTCTTCCATTGCCGCACCCTCCTTGGTTTACATCTTATAAACCAAGTTTACACGCTGTAAACCACTTTGTCAAGCGCTTTCTTCTCTCCGGCTGTGAAAATCGCACCGACTATCTCCAAAATCCCGCCGCCTGTCCGTCTGCGCTTGCGCAGTACGATCAGAGCTGCTATCATGATGCCAGACAGGGGGGAGGGAAACCGTATGAAACTGGAAGTACAGCTGGATAGCGCCTGCGCCGAGCCGCAGCTCATCATCCGCGCGAGGGAGCTGACGGACGAGCTGCAAGCGCTCATCCAGCGCATCACACAGAGCCAGCCGCAGACAGTCGCGGGCTTTCGGGACGGCGCCGTTACGCTGTTGGAACAGCAGGAGATCCTTCGCTTTTACGCACAGGAGAAAAAGGTATTCGCCGCGACTGCGCATGGCGAATACGCCGTGCGGCAGCGGCTGTACGAGCTGGAGCAGCGACTGGACGATCACCGCTTCGCCCGCATTTCCAATTCTGAGATCGTGAATCTGAAGCAGGTCCGCCGGTTCGAGCTGGCCCTGACCGGCACCATCTGCGTCCGCCTGTCGGATGGAAGCGTCACGTATGTCTCACGCCGGTATGTGGCAAAAATCAGGCAGATTCTAGGAGTATGAGGTGGATATCATGAAAAAAGCACTGTTATTGCGCTGCCTGCTCGGCGCGCCCATCGGTCTGGCCATCAGCACCTGTATCACGATGCTCTGCTCTGCTGCCATCGGCGACGGAAATTACTACCCCGTTCTGCCGGCGCTGATCCAGAGCTGCGGCGGCGAACTGAACGCCGTATTGCTGCAGGGCGCGTGTTCCCTGCTCTATGGCGCGGCGTGGGCCGGCGCATCCGTCATCTGGCAGATGGAGCGCTGGAGTCTTCTGCGCCAGACACTGACGCATCTGCTCGTCTGCTCGGCGGCGAGCTTCCCTATCGCGTACTTCATGTACTGGATGCCGCACAGCATGCGCGGGGCGCTGCTGTATTTCGGTATCTTTGCCGCGGCCTATTTCGTCATATGGCTGTGGCAGTACGTGACCATCGCCTGCAGGCTCCGGCGCATGAACGAAAACATCCGGCAAAAAGGAGAAGCCTAACCGGATAAAAAAACCTCCTGCACGTGTGCAGGAGGTTTTTTGCTTACTGTTACTCTCTCAGCTTGTTGTCGACGACTTCCTTGATGAGCGCGGCAAATTCGTCCAGCGGCATCGCGCCCAGATCGCCCTGCGCGCGGTGGCGCGGCGAGACCGTGCCGTTTTCGATGTCGCGGTCGCCCACGATCAGCATATACGGGATCTTCTCCATCTGCGCCTCGCGGATCTTCTTGCCAATCTTCTCGTTGCGGCCGTCCACCTCTACGCGCAGGCCCTGCGCGTCCAGCTTGGCGCAGACCTGGTTCGCGTAATCGACGGCGCGGTCGGTAACCGGCAGCACCTTTACCTGCACCGGACTCAGCCACGTGGGGAACGCGCCTGCAAAGTGCTCGGTGATCACGCCGATGAAC
>CAZWKZ010000130.1:0-5596 GCA_964633935.1 uncultured Oscillospiraceae bacterium
CACGGACCTGCGCCATGCTCCCAGAAATTGTCCTCCTTGCCAAAGCGGAAAATGCGCTCGGCGCTGATGCCGATCTGCTTGTTCCAGATCTCGAACGCCTCGTCGTCGTCGAGGTAGACCGAAGGGTACAGCCGCTCCGGCTCAAGACCGACCCACTCGGGGCTGGTCAGGAACTCCCACGCCCAGGGCAGCGCCTCTTTCTTGAAGTAATCGCCGAATGAGAAATTGCCCAGCATCTCAAAATAGGTGCCGTGACGCGCCGTCTTGCCGACGTTGTCGATATCGCCCGTGCGGATGCACTTCTGACATGTGCAGATGCGCGTGCGCGGCGGCGTCTGCTCGCCGGTGAAAAAGGGCTTCATCGGCGTCATGCCGGCGTTGATCAGCAAAATAGATTTGTCGTTCTGCGGGACCAGCGAAAAGCTGGGCAGGCGCAGATGGCCCTTGCTCTCAAAAAAGCGCAGGTACATCTCGCGCAGCTCGTTCAGGCCGTATGCCTTGTGTGCCATGTTGTTTTCTCCTTCTATCTTCAAAAGTCTTTCAAACAATAAAGCCCGCCCCCGGTATAGGGGCGAGCTTGCTCGCGGTACCACCCTAATTGCGCCTTGGCGCATCTTAGCCATTCGGTAACGGGAATGACGCGGTCCGCTCGTCGCGGGCATGCTCAAAACTGGCTGCCGCGGGCTGGTCAAAGGGCTTGCACCGTCCCCTTCTCGCTTTGGGCGCTGCTTGCGCGGCTCGGTTTTTCATCGCATGTTTCATATCCACGCTATTTTATCATATCCGCGACGGTTGTCAACTGAAAATTTCCCGTTTTCCCTGGAAATTGCCCCTAAATCGTATGATCGATCTCTACGATCAAAACGCCTTCCTGGTCAAATGGAAGCCGATCGGCGATTGTTCCATTGCAAAAATAAAACGCGCCGCCGTGATTTTGCGGCTGATGATCTATTGGATTGACCATCAGGACATGATCGGCTGCCAACGAGGCCTGCTTTGCATAAGCCTCCATTTCCTGCTCATTCCATTCTTCCACGGTAAAATCAACATATACAGGCCAAATCAATAGATGCCTTGTTTTGAATCTCTCCGGGCACTCCCACAGATCCCCGCACAGGGCAAGCTCGATCTTTTGATCATGGAAGGTGAATTCTTCCGTTTTACATCCCTCTTGATAGTGCGCATCTGTTTTCCAATATTCTTTCCAGCCCTTTGTGATCCTTCTGTAGTTGTGCACGATTTTACCATCTTCGATCACAATGCAGGAAGAATATAAGTATTCCTCTTCTTTCTCGATATATCCCGTCAGCAGCGCCACCGCGTATTCTTTTGACCATCTGCACAATTGACGGATCGTCTCTGAATTCATCTCCAGCGCCAGTTCTTTGTCGATCGCGTAGTCCCAGCAAAGAGCATCAAACCCCTGCAAATAAGCTTCTCCAAAGCAGAGCAAGTCTACCTTCCCCCGGCACTCGCGCATGGCCCGTTCAATTTGCGACAGATTGAAGGCCAAATTCCTGTTTTCGCATACAAAAGACGCCAAACCAATTCGCATCAGCAATTCCCCATTCCAGTCCAAATCAAGATAACATCCGTTTCTTCCGTCGACATGCGCGCCAAGGAAAACAGTTCCCCGCCTGCAAATGTGCAAGCCCTTCGCCTCGGGCGAAGGGCGCGTGCGCGGCTGCAGGCCGCTGCCTCGACGGTAAAGCGCTTAATTTTGATACTGCCCTACTGCGCCGAGAGTTCGACCGCGTGCCGGACAAACGACAAAGCCGGCACCGCTTTTGGCAGCTTCGCCCGAAAGCGCATCTGCGGCGTGCGCGGCTCGGTGACGGCTGCGCCGTCCATATCGTACATCTGTCCGACCGGCCACAAAAACGGCTTGCAGTCAGGACCGACCAGCTCCACCGTATCGCCCACGCGGAACTTGTTGCGCAGACTGAATATCGCGTTGCCGTCTTTATCGCAGGACTCTACCACCGCGCAGATCTGCCACTGCCGGATATAGCGCGAGGACGCGGTATACTGCCCCGGCTCGCCGTAATAAAAGCCTGTGGAATACCAGCGGTGCGAGACATGCTCGACCTCGTCTCTCCATATTATGTCAACTTCTCTGCCGGCATACACGTCGTCAAGCACGTGGCGGTATGCGCCCGTGACGATGGCCGCGTAGTAGCTTGACTTTGCACGGCCCTCGATCTTCAGGCAGTCCACGCCTGCAGCGATCAAATCGTCCAAATGGTCGATCATGCACATGTCGCGCGAGTTCATGATGTACGTTCCCTTCTCATCTTCGAAGACGGGAAAATACTCGCCCGGCCGCTTTTCCTCCACCAGCGCGTATTGATACCGGCACGGCTGCGCGCACTGACCGCGGTTGGAGTCGCGGCCGGTCATGTAATTTGACAGCAAACAGCGGCCGGAATACGACACGCACATCGCGCCGTGGCAAAACGTCTCCAGCTCCAATCCTGCCGGCGTTTTTGCGCGGATCTGCGCGATCTCGTCCAGGCTCAGCTCTCTGGCCAGCACCACGCGCGACGCGCCCAGCTCATACCACGCCGTGGCGCAGACATGGTTGGCGATCGACTGCTGCGTGGAGATATGCCGCTGACAGTGCGGCGCATATTTGCCCGCGAGCGTGAACGCGCCCAGATCGGCCAAAATCAGCGCGTCCACGCCGGCGCTGTCCAGCTGCTCGAGATACTCCGGCAGGCATTCGGCCTCGCCGCAGCGCGGCATGGTGTTGACGGCCGCGTGTACGCGCACGCCATGCGCATGTGCGTACGCGACCGCCTTGGGCAGCTCGTCGGGCGTAAAATTGCCCGCAAACGAGCGCATGCCGAAGCTCGTGCCCGCCAGATATACCGCGTCCGCGCCGTACAGAACGGCCATCTGCAGCTTTTCCATGTCCCCTGCCGGGCACAGAAGCTCCGGTTTTTTGCGCATATCAGTCTGTCTCCATTTCCGCCAGGAACGCCTGATGCTCGTAATAGGTCGTTGAGAAGTGGTGCACGCCGTCATTGCCCAGCGCGTAGAAATAGTACTCCGTATCCGCCGGATACAGCGCCGCGCGGATAGAGTTGATGCCCGGGTTTGCGATCGGCCCGGCGGGCAGGCCCGCGTTCGTATAGGTGTTATAGGGGCTGATGACGTACTTATCCTGTTCGCTCAAGACCTCCTTGCGCTCGCCGAGCGCGTATTGGATGGTCGCGTCGATCTGCAGGCAGGGATAGAGCTTGCTGCAAAGTCTGTTGTAGATGACGGACGCGATCGTCGCGCTCTCGGACGTCTTTGCCGTCTCCTTTTCTACCAGCGAAGCCACGATGATCACGTCGTGCATCGTAAGCTGCGCATTTTCGATCTCCGCATCTGTAAACCCGTTTTCCGTCATCTTCTCGCGCAGGCGCTCATTGAGCGCGTCCACGTCGGCATACATCTGCTCAGTCAGCTTTTCATCAAATCTGCGCAGGAATTTGTCGATCACATTCTCCGGCTTGTCGTTCACATAGAATTCATAGGTGTCGGGGAAGAGATAGCCCTCCAGCCGCGTCTTGCTGCCGTATTCCACCGCGTGCAGGAATTCATAGTCAAACTGATATTCCGACGCCGTCTGCTCCAGCTCACTCACCGTACACACGCCGTTTTCCGCCAAAAGCTCGAAGATGTCCTTGCACTCATAGCCCTCGGGGATCGTGATGGTGACCGTGGCGCGGTCGGCCGAGGTGGCGATCATACCGTTTACCAGCGCGTGGTAGTCATAGCGGTTATTCAGCTCATACGTGCCCGGCTCGATCTTCTGCTCGGCATGCGAGAACCAGCAGTAGAACTTGAACAGCCACTCATACTCCACAAGGCCCTCTTCCTTCAGCCGTGCGGCCACAGACGCAATGGACTCGTTCTCGGCCACGGCAAACGTCACCGTCCGGTCCAGCTTGGTCAGCGCCAGCACGTCGTCTGCGCACTTCCACGCGCCAACCGCCAGCAGCACTGACGCCGCCAGCACGCAGCACACATATACCAGCACCCGCACACCGGCGGAAAGACGCGGCTTCGGCGCTTCCGCCGGCTCCGCCTCGGCGTCGGTGTCCGCCGTGAGATCGGCGTACTCCTCCGGCAGCTCCGGCTCAAATAGCGGCAGCTGCGACGTCTGCGAGGGCGCGTCCGTTTCGCCGGCCTGCTCCGCCTCGGCCGCATCGTCCGGACCCATCAGCGCATCCAGCCGCGCCAGCTCTTCACGCGTGCTGCGCAGCAGCTCGTCGAGCGATTCGCCGTCGAACGAATCGTCCTGCATCCCCATATTTTGCTCTTCGCGTTCGGACATCGGCTCCTCCGTTCTGCGCCCGTCATCGCTCATATACGATCTCCGCAGCGACGTCCTTTGCCGCCTGCTCGCCCTTCAGCGCGCACAGCAGCGCAAGGCCAAAATCCGCCGCCGCGCCCGCTGCGCGGCCGGTGATGACGCGCCCGTCGCGCACAACGCCGGCGTTCTGCATCACCGCGCCCGCCATCTGCGCCTCACAGCCGGGATAGCACGTGGCCTTTTTCCCCTCCAGCAGTCCCAGCTTTGCCAGGACCGTCGGTCCGGCGCAGATCGCCGCGACAAAGCCGCCAGCACGATAGACCTCACGCACAAGCGAGAGCGCAGCTTCGCTGCTGCCAATGGCCTGCACGCCGCCAAGCCCGCCCGGCAAGATCACCATTTCCAGCTGACGCGCGTCCAGCGCGTCGATCGTGCAGTCGGCCTGCACGCATACCCCGTGCCCGGCCGCAACCAGCTTCTCGCCGATCGCGGCGAGCTTCAGCTCCACGCCGCCGCGCCGCAGAATGTCACACGGCACGACCGCCTCCATCGGCTCAAAGCCGGTTCCCAAAAGCATAGCAACCATGATTATTCCTCCAGACATTTCATGACATGCGAGTAGATTTGCTCGTGGATCTCTTCTACGCTGCGCAGCGCGCCGTTTTCCACACACGGCACCACCGTCCAGCCGTAATACGCCGCCGCCTCCAGCGCCGTAGCGCGGCAGCAGCACAGGTATTGCTCGTCGCGCTCGTGGATGTCGGCATGCGTACCGTTTTCCTGCTCACGCCTGCGCATCAGCTCCATCGCCGTCTCGGTGGGCATATCCAGACAGATCACCAGATCCGGCTTCGGCAGGCCCATGCGCACATACTCAAAATCATACAGCCAGGCAAAAAACGCCTTGCGCGCATCGCCGGTGAGCTTGCCGCCCTGGTGCACGGCGTTTGACGTGGTATACCGGTCGGAAAGCATCACGCCGCCGCGCGCATAATAATCCTTCCACACCTTCTGATAGGACGCGTAGCGATCCACCGCATAGAATGTGGAGGCCGCATAGGCGTTGACGTCGGTGGGCTTGTCGCCGAACTCCCCGTTCAAATACATACGGATGAGCGCCGAAGACGGCTCAAGATACTGCGGAAACTGAAGCTTTTTAAACTCGACGCGCGCCTGCTTCAGCCGCTTTGTCAAAAGCGAGAATTGCGTAGACTTCCCGGAACCGTCCGTTCCCTCTAACACGATCAGTTTTCCCATAGTTTCTTCCCTCTTATCCGTTCGGCCGCTGCG
>CAZWKZ010000131.1:0-5544 GCA_964633935.1 uncultured Oscillospiraceae bacterium
CCATTTGATTCGCGGCGTGCGCGCCGCGAACGCTACGAGGTTTTTTGACACACTGCGCAGCCTGGAAGAAGGCGCTTCTTCCGGGCTGTATTCATGCCTTTGCGAGCGCCCAAAGCGCTGTGATCTGCGGCGCGAGCGTGTCGTAGCGCCACGATGCTTCGGAGTTTTTGCGCGAATTGGGGTCGCGGATCTCAAAGGCCGCGCCGTCATAGCCGCAGATGACGATAAAATGGCCCTTCTGGGTGAAATCGCCCGGCCCGACGCTGGCAATGAGCAGCTCGCCTGCGTCAAGCGCCGCGATCATCGCGTTTTCGTCTGGGGAAAGCTCGCGCGAGGAAAGCCCCAGCGCCGCGCAGCCGTCGCACATCAAGCTCCACGCCGTGCCCGCGCCGTCGACACAGTAGCCGTTTTCCGCAGCAAAATCCGCCACGGCCCGCGGGTCCCAGTCGAGGTTGTCTGTCAGCGCTACGGTGACCATCGACAGCGCCGTCGGCCCGCAGCCGGACAGGCCGATCATATCCTCGACCGCCGTGCCGCCATACGGCGCGTAGCCCCAGCGCGCGTCCCACTGCAAAAACAGCGGCGTCTGGCCCGGCGTCACGTCGCCGCGAAGATCGATGGGCCTGGAAGTGTCGTGGTAATCGAGATAGTGCGCGGCGAACTCTCTGGCCTCCGGGTTGCGCTCGGCCAGCTCGCGTAGCGCACGCGGCGTGCCAAACGGAAGTCCGCCCGCGCGGCCATACAGACAGATCCCCAGCAGCAGCGCCGCTGCGAGAAGCAGCGCTGCGGGCCAGCGGATACGCTGTTTTTGCCTGCGCCTGCACCCACCGCGCGCGGCGTACTGCTTTGCATAGGAAACCTGCGGCATGACCGATCCCTCCTTGGTATGGAACGATCATACCAGGCGCGCGATTAAGGTTCAACGCGCCAAATACTTAAGATTTGATGAAGCGTTTGGCGCGGCGCGCTACAGCTTCACGACCTCTACGACCGTGAGCGTGCCGCCGCTTATGGTAAAGCGCACGTCGAAGCCCGCGTAGGCAAAACCGTAGCGGCGGTCCGGATCATGCTGATAGCCGGGGCGGGCGTCGAGCGAGAGCACCTCAAAAAGCGCTTGCCGCCGCCCGGCCGGGATCATCTGCAGCCACTTGTCGGGAAAATCGACGGCAAGCGGCGTGTCGCGACGCGTCTGCGCGAATGCGTCGGTCGCGTCGGGATGCGCGTCGGCATAGGGAAGATAGGGCTTGATGTCAAAAATGGGCGTGCCGTCGACCAGATCCGCGCCCGCCACGTGCAGCACGGGGCCGTCGGGCGTGTGCGGCTCGACGCCGAGCAGGCGCACGCAGGACAGGCCGATCGCATTCGGCCGGAACGGAGAGCGTGTGGCGAACACGCCCACGCGCGTCTTGCCGCCGAGCTTTGGCGGCAGTACCGTGGGCGAAAAGCCGTCTCGCAGCGCCTTGTGGAACTGCCAGATGAGCCAGATGTGTGAAAAGCCCTCGATGCCGCGCAGCGCGTCGGGGTTGCGGTAGGACGGGGTAAAGATGATGTCGCCGCGCAGGCTCTCGGCCAGCCCGGACTGGCGCGGTACGCCAAACTTGGTGGGAAACTCGGTGTGGATATGGGCGATGATCTGCATATGAGCCGCTCCTGAAATCGTTTTTCTCTATCATAGCAGAGAAAAAAGAAAAATCAAATTTCATTTGCATTTCCAACAATTTTGCGTACAATGATAGGCGAGTATAAAGTGAGGGGAATACCATGAACGATGAACTGACGGCTGTGGACATCAAGAAGATGCAGGAGGAGGTCGAGTACCGCCGGCTGCAGCTGCGCCCGCAGCTGATCGAGGATGTGAAGACCGCGCGCGAATTTGGCGATCTGAGCGAGAATTTTGAGTACAAGGCCGCCAAACGCGAAAAAAACCGAAACGACAGCCGCATCCGATACCTTGAGCGAATGATAAAAACGGCGAAGGTCATCGACACAAGCTCAAAGCCGGACGAGATCGGTCTATTCGACAAGGTCGTGATCTACATCGAAGAGGACGACGAGGAGCAGACCATCCGTCTGGTCACGACGCTGCGGCAGAACGCGCTGCAGGGACTGATCAGTAAGGAGTCGCCCGTGGGTAAGGCCGTGCTGGGCCGCAAAGCGGGCGAGCGCGTACTGGTCGAGGTCAGCCCCACCTACAGCTACTATATCCAGATCCGAAGCGTGGAGAAGGGCAGCGACGACGATTCGCTTCCCATCAGCAGCTACTGAAGAACCACTACGTGAGCAGGAGAATGTGATGCAGACCTTTCTTTCCATTTTAGAGCTGATCGGCGTTATCTCGTTCGCCGTCAGCGGCGCGATGACCGGCATCCGTAAGCAGATGGATCTGTTCGGCGTGATGTTTCTCGGCACGGTCACGGCTGTGGGCGGCGGCGCGCTGCGGGATATGATGATCGGCGTGACGCCGCCGGCGTGCTTTCAAAATCCGATGTTTCTGGTCGTAGCCAGCGTGACGGCGATCTTATTTTTCCTGCCGTTCGTGCGCCGGCCGATGCTGCGCCACCACAAAACGTTTGATATACTGCTGTTTGTGACCGACTCCGTGGGCCTGGGCCTGTTTGCCGTGTCGGGCGTGCAGGCAGGCATGGCGGTGTCAGAGCAGTTCAGCCCGGTTTTACTGCTGTTCGTCGGCATGCTGAGCGGCACGGGCGGCGGCATCTTGCGCGATATTCTGGCCGGCGACACGCCGTATATCTTCGTCAAGCACGTCTATGCGCTGGCAGCGATGGCGGGCGCGGCGCTGTATCTGATCCTGATCCGGCTGCAGATGAGCGCTTTTGTTGCCTATCCGCTCTCGGCGGCGGCGGTGGTGGCGCTGCGGTTTTTAGCGGCAAAGTTCAAATGGAACCTGCCGCGCGCAAAGGAGGACGCTTGAGATGGCGATCGAGGGCGTTCGTCAGCCCGAGCGGATCGTGATCAGCGATACGCTGCGCCTGCGCCGCTTTGAAGGCGAATATGATTTTGCGCTTGGCTGGTATCAGGACGCGCAGACGCTGCGTCTGGTCGACGGCGATGAGACGCCGTATGATATGGAAAGACTCGGGCAGATGTACCGCTGGCTGGCATCGAGGGGCGAGCTGTATTTTATCGAGTACCGCGCTGGCGGCGCGTTCGTACCGGTGGGCGACGTGACGTTCTGGCAGCAGGACTGCCCGATCGTGATCGGCGAGGCCGGCTTGCGCGGCAGGGGGATCGGCCGCCGCGTCGTCGCCGTGCTGATCGAGCGCGGCAGGCAGCTGGGCTATGACTGCCTGTACGTGCGCGAGATCTACGATTATAACATTGCCTCGCAGCGCCTGTTTGAAGGCGCGGGCTTTGTGAAGACAGCGAAGACGGCGAACGGCTGGCGTTACCGCCTACAGCTGTAAAAAACCGGCGCGCTTGGGCGCCGGCCTGCCAATAGAGCCAAGCAGCGCTTTGCGCCCGGGCGGATGTCTCCGCCCGGGCGCATTTTGCATGTTCAGCGGTATTGCAGATAGTCCAGAAAGCGGCGGACCGCGAGACAGGCGCTTTTCTGCTCGCGCAGGGCGAGCACGATGCTGCGGTAGGCGGGCGTTTCCAGCGGCCGGATGGCGATGTGGTAGGGCGCGCGCCTTAAAATCAGCTGCGGCAGGATGCTCACGCCCAGCCCGCTTTCGACCATGGACATGATCGCGTAGTCGTCCCAGGTGGTGAAATGGACCTTCGGCGTCAGCCCCGCACGGGCAAAAATATCTGAAACGCCGGCCTTCTCGCCCTTTTCCAATAGCATGAACGGCTCGGTGCAAAGCGCCGCGGCCGGTATGCGCTCGCGCGCGGCGAGCGGATGGCCCTCCGGTAAGACGGCCAGCAGCTCGTCGCGGGCTAGAAAAATCGTCTCCAGCTGCGTATGTACCGGCAGGCACAGAAAGCCGCAGTCGACCCGGCCCTGCAATACCCAGCTTTCGATCTCGGCATAGTCGCCCAACAGCAGCTCGTAGTCGATGTTGGGATAGTCCTTTTGAAATTCGCGGATGATGTTGGGCAGCCAGTGCGTCGCCACGCTGGAGAACGTACCGATCCGGATCAGACCCGACTGCAGGTCGTTCAGCTCGTCCACCTGCTGCTGCAGCAGCTCGCAGTCGTCACAGACGCGCCGTGCATACGGCAGCAGCTTCAGTCCGTCCGAGGTCAGGCGCACGCCGCCCCGGTCGCGCTCAAGCAGCGGCAGCTTCCAATCCTGCTCCAGATCGGCGATCATCCGGCTCACCCCGGATTGGGAATAATTGAGCGCCTCGGCCGCCCGGGTAAAGCTGCCATATTCCACCGTTTTGACGAAGGCCAGGTATTTTTGCAGATTCATGTCCATGTGCGACGCCTCTTTCATGCGAAATTGTGATCAAAAACATGATAAAGTTTTGCTTTTGTAATCGTTGCTCGTATGATACACTATTGACGCTTCAAATGCAAGACTGAAGGAGATCGTTTATGCGTCGTTCCTATGGAAAGTATATTGTTTCGCTGCTGCTGTTCGGTACAAACGGCATCGTCAGCAGCCATATCGGCTTGAACAGCAGCGAGATCGTTTTTTGGCGCACGCTGATCGGCAGCGTGCTATTATTGGCGGTGTTTGTGCTGACGGGCGGAAGGTTTACCTTTTACCGGCAGAAGCGGCAGTTTGCCAGTTTGGCGCTGTCCGGCGTCGCCACGGGCTTGAGCTGGCTGTTCTTGTACGAGGCGTATCAGCAGATCGGCGTCGGCATGTCGTCGCTGGCGTACTACTGCGGGCCGGTGCTGGTGATGGCGCTTTCACCGGTTTTGTTCCGCGAGCGTCTGCGCTGGCCAAGCCTTGCGGGGATGGCGGCGGTGCTGCTCGGCGTGGTGCTTGTGAACGGGAAGGCGCTTGCGTCCGGCAATCTGCGCTGGGGCTTGTTCTGCGGGGCGATGTCAGCGGTATTTTATGCGCTGATGGTCATCTTCAACAAGAAGGCCGATCGGATCGTGGGTCTGGAGAACGCCGCGCTGCAGCTTTTCATCAGCTTTTTGACGGTCGCTGCATTTGCGCTGCTGCGCAAGGGCGCTTCGCTGCAGGTCGCGCATAGCGACTGGCCGGCGGTGCTGCTGTTGGGCGTTGTGAATACCGGCGTTGGCTGCTGGCTGTATTTTTCCTCGATCGGGCGGCTTCCGGTGCACACGGTATCCATCTGCGGCTATCTTGAGCCGCTGTCCGCCGTGGTGTTTTCTGCGGCGCTTCTGAACGAGACGATGCTGCCGGCGCAGATCCTGGGTGCGGCGCTGATCTTGGGCGGAGCCGTGTTCGGCGAGGGCGAGCCGCAGCTTGCGCGCGCCTGGCATGCGCACGACCGCCGCCATGCCCGCCACGCCGCCTGAGCGTGCGGGAATGGCGCTTGCTTGCGGGCAAGAAATGTATTAGAAAATCACACAGCGGCAAGGAAAAATCCTTGCCGCTGTGTGTGAGACTGTCGAAAAAGGCAATGCGCCTTTTCCGACAAAAGGAACACGGCCCGC
>CAZWKZ010000132.1:0-5513 GCA_964633935.1 uncultured Oscillospiraceae bacterium
ACAGAAGCTCGTCCATGCTGCCTGGCACCCTGCCGCCGAATTTGTCGCGCAGCATCTGGCAGGCCAGCACAATATCGCGCGCCTTGTGCTTATAAAAGCCGCAGGAGTGGACGTAGGTTTCGACCTCGGCAATGTCGGCCTCGGCAAACGCATCCAGGGTGGGGTAGCGGGCAAAGAGCGCCGGCGTGACGAGATTCACACGCTCGTCGGTGCACTGGGCGGACAGGCGCACGGCGATCATCAGCTCATAGTCTTTTTGGTAGCGCAGCGCGCACATGGGGTCGGGGTAGGCCAGCTTCAGCGCGTCGATCACGCCGGCCACGCGTTCTTCGGTATTCATGGTGTGCCTCCAAAGCTCTTTTTCGACAGTATAGCACATTTTATGCGCGCTTGCAAAGAAACGATTTGATCATGCCGCGGCGGCTTGTATTTGGCGGCAAGGTTCTGTATAATATAACAATACACAAGCGGAGGGAGGCGACCGGCATGTATCAGCCACTGGCCGACGCGCTGCGGCCGAAAACACTAGACGATGTCTGTGGGCAGGAGCATATTCTCGGCCCGGACGGGCTTCTGCGGCGTATCATCGAGTCTGGCAGCGTGCCGAACATGATCTTCTATGGGCCGTCCGGCACAGGCAAGACCACGGTGGCGAATCTGATTGCAAATCGAACGCATAGGAAGTTATGTAAACTCAATGCGACCACGGCCTCATCGGCCGATATCAAGGAGATCTACAACCAGCTCGATACGTTCCTTGCGCCGGACGGGGTGCTGCTGTATCTCGACGAGATCCAGTATTTCAATAAAAAGCAGCAGCAGACGCTGCTGGAATATATTGAAAACGGAAAGATCACGCTCATCGCGTCCACGACGGAGAACCCGTATTTCTACGTCTACAACGCCATCTTGTCGCGCGCGACGGTATTTGAATTCAAACCCGTGGGCGCGGGCGAGACGCTGCGCGCGGTGAAGCGCGCGGTGAAGGCGCTGGAAGAGCGAAGCGGTGCTGCGGCTGAGATCGAGCCAGGCACGCTTGAACACGTGGCGCAGTCGTGCGGCGGCGATATCCGCAAGGCGATCAACGCTGTGGAGCTGCTGTTTTCTGCCGCGAAGCAGGCCGGCGGCGTACAGAAGATCACGCTTTCCGATGCGAGGCTCATTTCGCAGCGCTCGGCCATGCGTTACGACCGCGCGGGCGACGACCACTACGACGATCTGTCGGCGCTGATGAAATCCATCCGCGGCTCTGATCCCGACGCGGCGATCCATTACCTGTCAAGATTTCTGGAGGCAGGCGATCTGCCGTCCGCCTGCCGCAGAATTCTGTGCTCGGTCTGCGAGGATGTTGGCCTTGCCTATCCGCAGGCCATCCCCATTGTGAAGGCGTGCGTGGATTCGGCGCTGCAGCTGGGACTGCCCGAGGCGCGGCTGCCGCTGGCCGACGCGGTGATTTTGCTTGCCACGGCGCCAAAGTCCAATTCTGGCTGTGTGGCCATCGACGCGGCTATGCGCGACGTAAAAGCGGGCAAAACCGGCGGCGTGCCGCGCGAGCTGCAAAACGTACACGCCGACGGCGCCGGCTTTGAGCGCGAGCAGGGCTATCTCTACCCGCACGACTATCCCAATCACTGGGTCAGGCAGCAATACCTGCCCGACGAGATCAAGGACCGCCGGTATTACGTCTATGGCGATAACAAAACCGAGCAGGCCGCGAAGCGCTATTGGGACGAGATCAAAAAACAGTCATGATCTTGGCGTGCTCCGGCGTGCCGTAGCGGAAGGTCGAGATGCTGCCGCAGGTTTTGGTGTAATGCAGCGCCTGCGTACCGGGCGCGGCTGGGCCGAGATTCTGAATGAGGCAGAGCTTGATCTTGAGCTTTTCAGGCTGGATCGACTTTATGTAAACGGATACGGCGTCGCCGGGATGCAGTCCGTCCGCCGGTTCGGCAAGACCCGACAGATTCGGTGTGAGCGCGATAAATGCGCCGTAGCTTTTTACGCTGCGCACGATCCCCGTGACGGTCTGCCCGCGGGCAAAGCGGTCGGCGTTTTCCTGCCAGGTGCCGAGCAGCTCCTTATGCGTGAGATTTACGCGTCGCCGGACAGGGTCGAGCGTGCGGATAGCGGCGAAGATGGCCTGGTTTTCGTGCAGGACCTCGCCGGCGTGCTGCAGGCGCGATACGCAGATATCGCCCAGCGGCAGCAGCGCCGGTACGCCGCAGCCCACGTCGCAGAACGCGCCGAACGGCGCGAGGCTTGTGACCGTGGCGGGGATGATATCGCCCGGCCGGCGCTGTGTGAGCAGCGCGTCCAGCGCCTCATTCTGCGCTGAGCGGCGGCTGAGCAGTGCGCTGCCGTCAGGCTGAAATCGCAGAACATGGAAGCAGACCGGCTTGCCGACGCGCGATAAGATGGCGATGTCGCGCGCCTCGCCGCTGCTGATGCCAAGCGCCGCCTCCTCACGCGCAATGACGCCGCGGCAGCAGCCCAGCTCGACATGGAGCGCGTGCGACTCATCGCACAAAATGGCTGTGGCCTGCAGGATCGTGCGCTGGTGGATGGCGCGCCAGAGATCGTCGGTGGTATATGCCGCCTGACGCAGCTGCATACCCTCCGGAAGATAGCAGTTCATAGAAAGCCCCCTTTCATCATTACCAATATATGCGCCCGGGTTCTGCACGGGCAGAGAGGAAGCAGGTGAAACAATGGACGTTCAGGTACGCGATATCCTGACGATGAAAAAAGGGCATCCCTGCGGCAGCAGGCAGTGGCTGGTGCTGCGCAGCGGCATGGATTTCAGGCTTCGCTGTCTCGGCTGCGGGCATGAGATCATGATCGCACGCAGTAAGGCGGAAAAAAATATCCGCCAGATCACGCGCGACGACGTGGACCTGCTAGGAAAATAGACGAATCAAAACGAACGACAGGCCGCAGCTCCGGTGGGAATTGCGACCTGTTTTTTTGTGTCCGTGCTGTATACTTTGTCTAGACCGGCGCGGGAGGGGGCGTTTGCATGACGGTATATGCCGACGTTCTGTTTTCTCTGAACGCCCTCGTCAATTATTTGATGCTGCTGATCAGCGCGCGTGTCTGCGGCGCGCAGATCCGCCGCGTGCGGCTGGCGCTGGCCGGAATGCTGGGCGGCGCGTATGCTGTGGCGGCGCTGCTGCCGGGCTGCGAGGCGCTTGCAAGCGTATGGATGAAGGCGCTCGTGTGGGCCGTGATGCTCGTATGCGCGTTCGGCGCCGGCAGAAAGACCGTGCGGCTGGCGCTTTTGTTTTTGGCGTCGTCGTTCGCGTTCGGGGGCGTGATGTTCGCGCTGGTGAGTCTTTTGGGCACGGGCGTGATGCTGCTGCCGGGCGGAGCGTTTTATCCGGTGAGCGCAGGCGCGCTTTTGACCATGGCGGGCGTGACGTATCTTGTCTCGTGGCTGGTGTTTTCGCGGCTGGGCGAGCATACCGGCGCGCAGTTTGTGGATATCACGCTCAGCGCCGGCGCGCGCAGCGTCACGGTTCGCGCGCTGCGCGATTCCGGCAACACGCTCAAGGACCCCATCACGGGCGAGCCGGTATTGGTGCTTTGCTGGCAGACGGCGCGGCAGCTTTTTCCGCAGACGCCGCTGCGGCAGGAGGATTTTTCAGATCCGGCGTCACTCATGCAGCGTTTGGCAGCGCAGGAGCCGTCACTGCGCCTGAGGCTGATCCCGTATCGTGCGGTCGGCACACAGGCGGGGCTTTTGCTGGCGGTGCGGTGTACGGCGGAGCAGGATGGAAAAAAGCGCCCGGCGCTGGCGGCGTTTTCGCCCACCTCGGTGTCGGACGCGGGGAATTATGAGGCATTGACAGGGGGATAAGGTATGAAATGGAATCTGCGGACGATATTAGAGCGCCTTGGGCTGCTGCAGCCGGCAAAGATCATGTACATTGGCGGCAGCGACGTACTGCCGCCGCCGCTGAAGCCCGACGAGGAGCAGCGCTGCCTTTGCGCGCTTGCTGCTGGCGACGAGCGGGCCAAGCAGACGCTGATCGAGCACAACCTGCGTCTGGTAGTGTACATTGCGCGGCGGTTTGAAAATACCGGCATCAACATCGAGGATCTGATCTCGATCGGCACCATCGGACTGATCAAGGCTGTGGGTACGTTCCGCACGGAGAAGAACATCAAGCTGGCGACATATTCTTCTCGCTGCATTGAAAACGAAATTCTGATGTACATCCGTAAGATCTCCGGTCAAAAGGCCGAGATCTCGCTTGACGAGCCGATCAACACCGACTGGGACGGCAACGAGCTGCTGCTGTCGGACGTGCTGGGAACGGACGGCGACACGGTGATGCGGCCGATGGAAGACGACGTGGACCACGAGCTGCTGCGTCAGGCGCTTTCCAAGCTGCCGGAGCGGGAAAAGCAGATCGTCAGCATGCGCTTTGGGCTTGGCGGCCGGCAGGAGAAGACGCAGAAGGAGGTGGCCGATATCATGGGCATCTCGCAGTCCTATATTTCCCGGCTGGAGAAGCGGATCATGCTGCGGCTGCGGCGCGAGATCTCGCGGCAGATCTACAGCTGAAAAAACCCCCTTGCACGCGGCGGGAGAAGGTGATAAGATAACAAATGAAAATATCGATAGATTCTATCGATACAATAGCAAGGATGTGTTTTCGTGGAAAAAGAAATCTCGCGTGCGACGCTCAAGCGTCTGCCGACATATCTATCGTATCTAAAATCCATGCCCACAGACGCGCCGGCCAATATTTCGGCCACGGCGCTGGCCGCAGGACTGAGCATGGGCGAAGTACAGGTCAGAAAGGATCTTGCGCAGGTCAGCAGCGGCGGCCGGCCCAAGATCGGCTATAACCGCGAACGGCTGATCGCAGACATCGAGGAATTTCTCGGCTATGGCGATACGAACGACGCCGTGCTCATCGGCGCGGGGAAACTGGGCCGGGCGCTTCTGGGCTACAGCGGCTTTGCTGAATACGGTCTGAATATCGTCGCCGCGTTTGACTCGAACGACGCCATCATCGGCACGAGCAAGAGCGGCAAGCCCATCATGCACCTGTCGCGGCTGGCGGAAACCTGCCGCCGATTTAAGGTCAAGATCGGCATCATCACCGTTCCGGCTGAGCACGCGCAGGCGGTGTGCGATCTGCTGATCGATCATGGCATCCTGGCCATCTGGAACTTTGCGCCAACGCACCTTGACGTTCCCGAGGGGATACTGGTACAGAACGAAAATATGGCGGCGAGCCTCGCTGTTTTGTCCAAGCATCTGTCCGCGCAGATCAAGAACGGTTGAGCAGAGCTGATTTGGATATTGCACGTGCGCGTCCTGCCGGACCGTATTTGCGCATGCGGCGCGGAAGATGACGCGCTTCCGAGAAGAAACGCTGCAATTGGCGGAAAAGGACTTGAATTTTTGCTGCGGTGCGGTTATAATAGAGTTCACAGATTTCTCCACGCCGGTGTGATGGAATTGGTAGACGTAGTGGACTCAAAATCCACCGCTGGCGACA
>CAZWKZ010000133.1:0-5512 GCA_964633935.1 uncultured Oscillospiraceae bacterium
ACGAGCCTTCGGTCTTGCCGGCGCCGACGATGGTGTGCAGCTCGTCGATAAAGAGAATGATACGGCCTTCGGACTTTTTGACCTCGCTCAATACGGCCTTCAGCCGCTCTTCAAATTCGCCGCGGTACTTCGCGCCCGCGATCAGCGCGCCCATGTCGAGTGAAAAAATGGTATTGTCCTGCAGGTTCTTCGGCACGTCTCCGCGCACGATGCGCTGCGCAAGACCCTCGGCTATGGCCGTCTTGCCGACGCCCGGCTCGCCGATGAGCACGGGGTTGTTTTTCGTCTTGCGCGAGAGGATGCGGATGACGTTGCGGATTTCGTCGTCACGGCCGATGACGGGATCCATTTTTTGCTCGCGCGCGCGTTTGACAAGGTCCGTGCCGTATTTTTCCAGCGCCTCGTAGGTGTCTTCGGGGTTGTCGGTCGTCACGCGCTGGCTGCCGCGGACCGACTGCAGCGCTTGCAGGCAGCGCTCTTTGGTGATGCCGTAGGCCGAGAACAGGCGCTTGAGCGTAGCGTCGGCCGTCTCGATGAGAGACAGCAGCAGATGCTCGACCGAAACGAAGTCGTCCTTCATCTCATCGGCCAGGCCCTCGGCGCGGCTGAGCGCGGCGTCGACCGCGCGCGCGACATAGTACTTATCCGCCTCGCGGCCGGAGCCGGTCACGCGCGGCAGCTTTTCCAGCTCCTGCGTCACGGCGGCGTCAAGACTCTCAAGCGTCACGCCCATTTTCTTGAGCAGCTGCGCCGCCAGACCGCCGTCCTGGCGCAAAAGCGCGGCGAGCAGGTGGAGCTGCTCGATCTGCTGGTTCTGATTTTGCAGCGTCAGCTCCTGCGCGGCCTGAATGGCGGAAAGCGAGCGCTGGGTATATTTCTGTGCATTCATAAGCTTCATCTCCTGGTTTAGCACTCCTTTGCTTCGAGTGCTAATTCATTTTGTCAACATCATACTCCCCAGGGCCGGATTTGTCAATGGGGTGGACCTGTCGGGTCTGTGATTTTTTTGTAAACAATTTCTCCAAAAATTGTTCCCGATTTCATAAAGATTTAAAAACTTCCCGCTAACTTATTTAACATTCCCTTGGTAGAGTATACTTGCAAGAAGCGATTTACACTTTTTCATTTCCCCTCATATATTGTTGCAAAGAAGCCGTAAGCGAACCGGTCACTCGCTTACGGCGTTCTTTTGCCGGCTGGGATTGCAATGGCGAACGGTGGAGCGCAGCGGCAAAAAGGATCGCTCGCAATGACATGTGCAAAGGAAGCGGCTGTCATCGCGGGCATTTCTGTAAATATGCGATCGCGGGGCGGTCTTTGTTGGAAGCGGCGGGAAATTGCCCCAGCGTTTTTCCTGTCATAGAAATCAAATAGAACAAAAAAGGAAGACACATGACTGTGTCTTCCTTTTTTGGAGCGGGTGACGAGGCTCGAACTCGCTACCTCCACCTTGGCAAGGTGGCGCTCTACCGGATGAGCTACACCCGCGACTGCGGGTATCATTATAGCAAAAAATCGGTATTTGTCAAGCCTCAGTTTTCTTCCGGCACATCCTGCCCGGCGGACGGCTCCGGCTCGGCGGCGGGAGGCTCGTCTGCCGGCGGCTGCGGTTCCTCGCCCGGATCTTCGTTTGCCGGCTCGCCGCCATCGCCGGGGTCCTGCTCGCCGCTCTGGCCGTCGTCGGTCGGCTCCAACCCGATCGCGGGCTCCGGCGCGGGGCAGGCGGGATAGGCGGAGGCGTCAAAATAATATTCTCCCATGTCCTCGTCGTAGCGCGGCTGCAGCGCGCCGGTCTCAAGAACGTCGCGCAGCAGATCCAGATGCACGTACTCGCCGTCGAGCAAAACGATGTTCCAGCTGTAATCCGCGCCGGCGCGCAGGCCGTTGACGGTATAGCATTCCAGCCCCGTCTTGTCGCACAGCAGCTGCCAGACCTGCGCCATGCTCTGGCTGGTGGCCACGCCTTCGCACAGCAGCGAGTAGATCGGCGTGGCGGATTCGTCCTGCGTATAGGAAAAGCGCTCGGTGAGATACGAATACAGCAGCCTTGCCTTTTCCAGCTCGCTGTCGCGATAGCGCACATAGACGCTGGCGGCGGAGACGGTCTCGCTGACCGCCTGCTCCATCTCGCGCAGCTCCTTGGCCGAGGCGGGGTAGGAGAACGTCAGCTCCACAATGCGCGGCGTGCCGGCGTCGGGATAGGCCGTCGCGTGCAGATCGGGCCGCGCCATGAGCCGGCTGGGATTCTCCTCAAAATACTGCTCGGCCAGCTGCGCGTAGTCAAGCGTGCCGTCGTATGTCAGATACATGGTCAGGTGGTCGGCGTAGCTGTCCATCGCCTCGTGCAGCAGCTTTGTCGCCTCGGCGTCGCTGCTGACGTAGGGGATCTCGTCGAGCTGTGTGGCGAAATCGCGGAACGTGATGTCGATGTGGATCTCGTAAAACGAGACGATCAGCGAGCAGTCGTGCGTCATATAGTCCACCGCGTACAGTCCCAGCGGGTCCTCGCGCGCGATCTGATACGCCGCGGCGGCCAGATCCGCCTCCACATCGCCGGAGTATTCGCGAACGCGGATAACGCCGTGCTCGACGCCGTTTTGCACAAGCTGGCGGATGGCGCGCTTGAGCGAGCTTTCGCTGTCGGCCGTGAGCGCGTCAAAATCCTCGGGCGTGCTCTGCGGCTCGGTATGCGCGGCGATCTGCGTATCCTCCGTCGGCAGGAGCCGCGCGCAGCCGCACAGCGTTACACACAGCAGCAAACAGACACTCAGCAGACGTTTCATGCAGAAAAGCTCCCTTCTTACAGCTCGTCGGAATAGCGCTTGAAGCCCGCGCCCAGCACCTGGTGGGCGTCCTGCAGGATCATGAACGCCTCCGGATCGATGCGCTGCACGAGCTGCTTCAGCTCGGTGACCTGGCGGCGGCTGACGGCTGTCATGATGATCTCCTTGCGCGCGCCGGTGTAGGCGCCATGGCCGTCAAGGAACGTCACGCCGCGGCAGAGTTGGCGGTCGATGGCCTGATAGACCTGCTCGTGGCGCGTGGTGATGATAAGCGCCACGGCGGAGTAGTCCAGTCCGTACAAGATCGCGTCCATCACCTCGGCCGAGACGTACAGGACGATCACAGAGTACAGCGCCTTGCTGAGATCGCGGAAGACGATGCCTGTGAGCGTGACGACCACGAGATCGACCAGCAGCATGAGCTTTCCCATCTTGAGATCGGTGAATCTGCGCTTGAGCAGCCGCGCGACGATATCCGATCCGCCCGTGGACGCGTGCGCCATGAACACAAGCCCGAGACCGGCGCCGGTGAGCACGCCGCCAAAGAGCGCGCCCAGCAGCGTTTCGGTCTGCGGGACGGGGAACACCCGGAACAGGTCGAAAAACAAGGAGCTTGCCAGCATCCCGAACAGCGATCCGAAGAAGAACCGCTTGCCCAGCACCTTGAAGCCGGTGAGAAACAGCGGCACGTTCAAAAGCGCCGTAAAAAGACCCACCGTGCCGATCCCTGTGGTCTCGACGATCAGCATGGCAAGGCCGCTCACGCCGCCGACGTTGATGGAATTCGGCTCAAGGAACAGATCGAAGCCGACGGCGAACAAAATACACCCCACGCTGATCAGGCCATAGTCGCGCAGCAGGTGCAATAGCGTGTCGCGC
Source organism: uncultured Oscillospiraceae bacterium (assembly GCA_964633935.1). Lineage (GTDB taxonomy): Bacteria > Bacillota > Clostridia > Oscillospirales > Oscillospiraceae > CAG-170. Next base: position 3,663 of record CAZWKZ010000133.1, read on the forward strand.
TGGACAGGCAGTTGTTTTTTCAAGGCGATTTCCTCCTTACAGCTCTAGAGAAATCTGCTTTTCTTCCGAGTCCTCCTGTTTCAGCAGCGCGCCGGCCGCCGGCAGGCTGCGCGCGCGGTAGCGCGCGGCGTTTACGATCGACGTCTGCTGCAGGGGCGCGGCGCGCAGAACGACGGCGTTTTTCTTGAGCGCCATGACGCTCACGCCCTGTGTGGCGCGCGTGGTCTTGACGGCAAGCTGCGCCGGCGAGACGATGAGCGCGCGGCCGTCGGAGGCGAACAGCACCGCCTGTTCGCTGTCGTCCAGGCACAGCGCGGCCTTGAGCGGGCTTTTGTCCGAATACGCGCCCGTGAGCTTGCGGCGGTTGGATTTGGTGTTATAGGCCGACAGCGCGACCTTGGCGGCCTTGCCGTTTTCAAAGAAGAACAGGATGCTGCCCTCGTAGCTGCCGGGCAGGCAGGCGCAGAAAAAGCTCTCGCCGTCGTCAAAGCCGAGCCGGCCGGGCAGATACTCGCCCAGGCTCGAGGCCCTGGAGTCGGCAAACTCGCCCAGGCGCGTCTTATAGACCTGGCAGCGGTCGGTGAAAACGAGCAGCTCGGCGTTGCTCGTCGTCTCACAGCGGAGCATCGGCCCGTCGCCCTCTTTGTATTTCTGCTCTCCGGACATGCGCAGCGACTGCGGCGTGATCTTCTTGCAGTAGCCCTCGCGCGAGATAAAGAGCGTGACGGGGTATTCCGGCGCCTGCGCTTCTTCCTCGGCCGGCGCGGCGTGGTCGTAGACGAGCTGCGTCTTGCGCGGCTGGCCATACTTGTCGGCCACGCTCTCAAGCTCCTTGCAGATGAGATTGCGCAGCTTGCGCTCGCTGCCGAGCAGCGACTCCAGCTCGGCGATCTCGCGCTCGAGCGATTGTGTCTCCTGCAGGCGGCTGAGCAGAAATTCCTTGTTGATATTGCGCAGCTTGATCTCGGCCACATACTCGGCCTGGATCTGATCGATGCCGAAGCCGATCATCAGGTTGGGGATGACCTCGGCGTCCTGCTCGGTCTGGCGGATGATGGCGATGGCCTTGTCGATGTCGAGCAGGATCTTTCCAAGACCCTTGAGCAGATGCAGCTTGTCCTTTTTCTTCTGCAGCTGGAAGTATACGCGCCGGCGGACGCATTCGGTGCGCCACGCCGTCCACTCGGACAAGATCTCGCGCACGCCCATCACGCGCGGCATGCCCGCGATGAGGATGTTGAAGTTGCAGCCGAACGAGTCCTGCAGCGTGGTCAGCTTGAAGAGCTTTTGCATGAGCTTGTCGGGATCGACGCCGCGCTTTAGATCGATCGTGAGCTTGAGACCCGACAGGTCCGTCTCGTCGCGCATATCGGCGATCTCGCGGATCTTGCCGGCCTTGATCAGCTCGGCGACCTTGTCCATGATGATCTCGGTGGCCGTGGTATAGGGGATCTCGTAGATCTCAATGAGGTTGCCCTCTTTGACATAGCGCCAGCGCGCGCGGATGCGGAACGAGCCGCGGCCGGTCTGATAGATGGCCAGCATCTCGGCCGGATCGTATAGGATCTCGCCGCCGGTGGGAAAATCCGGCGCCGGCAGCGTTTCGAGCAGATCTGCCGCGCCGTCGCGGATGAGCGCCGCGGCGGTCTTGCATACTTCGCGCAGGTTGAAGCTGCAGATGTTCGACGCCATGCCCACCGCGATGCCGAGATTCGGTGAGACGAGCACGTTCGGGAACGTCGTAGGCAGCAGCGTCGGCTCTTTCATGGTGCCGTCGTAGTTGTCGACAAAGTCGACCGTATCGGCGTCGATGTCGCGGAAAAGCTCGGCGCAGATGGGGTCCAGCTTGG
>CAZWKZ010000134.1:0-5501 GCA_964633935.1 uncultured Oscillospiraceae bacterium
CTCAAGCGCAACCGCTACAACATGGGCAAATACCTGCTGCGGCACGCGTTCGAGCATGACCACATCCTGCCCGAATCCATCCTCTGGCGGCAGAAGGCGGCGTTCTCTGACGCGGTCGGCCATTCGATGGTCGACGATCTCAAAGCGTATGCCGAGACAATATACACCGACGAGCAGTTCGAGCGCAAGCGTAAACAGTTCGCCTATTGCCCGCCGTTTACCAAGGAAAGTCTTCTCTATCGGGAGATTTTTGAAAAGCACTACCCCGGTCAGGCGGCCATGATCCGGGATTTCTGGATGCCCAACAAGGACTGGGAGGGGTGCAATGTGACCGATCCGTCCGCCAGAGTTCTCAGCAACTACGGCGGCAGTGGAGAATGAGACAGGAGGAAGAAACATGAGCAAACAAACCAACCGGATTCCTGAGCTATTCGGCAGCTGCGTATTCAACGAAGACACCATGGCGCAATACGTGCCCCGGCAGACAATGGACGCCTGGCGCAGCTGTCTGCGCAACGGCCAGCCGCTGACGCTCGCGGTCGCCAACAACATCGCCGACGGCATGAAGACCTGGGCGCTTGAGCGCGGCGCGACGCATTTCACCCACTGGTTCCAGCCCATGACCGGCTTCACGGCCGAAAAACACGACAGCTTCATCTCCCCTGCCGGCGGCGGCCGCGTCATCATGGATTTCTCGGGCAAGGAGCTTGTCCGGGGCGAGCCGGACGCGTCCTCGTTCCCCTCCGGCGGCCTGCGCGCCACGTTCGAGGCCAGAGGCTATACCGCGTGGGACCCGACCTCCTTCGCCTTTATCAAGGATAACAGTCTGTATATTCCCACCGTGTTCTGCTCGTACTCCGGCGAAGCGCTCGACAAGAAAACGCCGCTGCTGCGCTCAATGGACGCCGTAAGCCGCCAGGCACTGCGCGTGCTGCGTCTGTTTGGCGACACTGAATCGATGCGTGTCATGGCGCAGGTCGGCCCCGAACAGGAATATTTCCTCATCGACAAGGCGCTGTATGAAAAGCGCGAGGACCTGCGCATGTGCGGCCGCACGCTCTTCGGTGCAAAACCGCCCAAGGGCCAAGAGTTGGACGATCACTACTTCGGCTCCATCCGTCCGCGCGTCACCGCGTTCATGCAAGAGCTGGACGAGGAACTGTGGAAGCTCGGCATCTACTCCAAGACCAAGCACAATGAGGTCGCGCCCGCGCAGCACGAGATGGCGCCGATCTATTCCGACGCGAATACCGCCTGCGACCACAACCAGCTGTCAATGGAGATCATGAAAAAGGTCGCCGACCGGCACGATCTCGTGTGTCTGCTGCACGAAAAACCCTTCGCAGGTGTCAACGGCAGCGGCAAGCATAACAACTGGTCGCTCTCCACCGACACGGGCAAAAATCTCTTCGCGCCCGGCAAAACGCCCAGCCAAAACGCACAGTTCTTGCTCTTCCTGGCCGCGTTCATCCAGGGCGTGGACGAGTATCAGGAGCTGCTGCGCTCCACGGTCGCGTTTGCCGGCAACGATCACCGTCTCGGCGCGCAGGAGGCGCCGCCCGCCATCGTATCGATCTTCCTCGGCGACGAGCTGACCGAGGTCATCGACGCCATTCTTGACGAGGCCGACTACACCGACCGCAAGCGGCAGTCGCTTCGCATTGGCGTCGACGTCCTGCCCACCATCCCGCAGGACACCACCGACCGCAACCGCACCTCTCCCGTCGCCTTCACCGGCAACAAGTTTGAGTTCCGCATGCTCGGCTCGAGCCAGTCGATCTCGGGGCCAAATATCGCGCTCAACACCATTATGGCCGACGAGCTTGGCCGCTTCGCCGACAAGCTCGAAGGCTCAGCGCACTTTGAAGAGGACCTGCACACGCTCATCAAGAGTTCCTTGCAGCAGCACCGGCGCATTTTGTTCAACGGTAACGGCTATGACAGCAGCTGGGTCGAAGAGGCCGAGCGACGCGGCCTTGCCAATCTCAAGAGCGCAGCAGACGCGCTGCCCTGCTTTGCGATGGAAAAGAACGTGGCGCTGATGACCCGCCACGGCGTGCTCACCCGTCAGGAGATGATGGCCCGGCACGAGATCCATATGGAGAGCTACAGCAAGATCATCCGCATCGAGGCCGCCACGCTCATCGACATGGTGCAGCATACGCTGCTCAACGCCGCCACCACCTACACCAGCCATCTCTGCCAGGCCATCGAGCGCAAAAAGAGCGTGCTGGGCGCAGATTCCTGCCGCGTGGAGCTGGCGCTGGCCAGCTCTGTCAGTAAGCTTGGCGAGGATCTGCTCGACGGCTGCGCCACGCTCAAGACCGCGCTTGACACCATGCCCGCAGGCCTTGACGCTGAGGCCGAGATGCACTATTGTCACGACGTGCTCTTTGCCGCCATGACGCGCGTGCGAGAGACGATCGATCACATGGAGACGCTCGTCGCCAGCGACTACTGGCCCGTGCCGACCTACAGCACGCTGCTGTTCTCCGTTTAATTCCGTATAACATGTGCGTTCCGTTCACCGGCCGCATGTTAGAAATCCTTCTCAAAAGAGAGTGCCCGGACCGTTCTGATGGACGATCCGGGCATTCTCTATATGCTGTGCAGGCACCTCATGTTCCGGCCTGTTGGTGTTCGCTGATAAAGGCGCGCAGCGCCTGCAGCTGCAGCTGCGTCTGCTCCGGCGATGGGCCGCCGAGGCTGCGCCGCTGCTCCACGCACGTGTCCAGCGACAGCGCGGCATACACATCGCCGTCAAAAAGCGGGCAAAATTGCCGCAGCTCGTCAAGACTCAGCTGCTCGAGCGTCGTGTCATGCTCGGTGCAGTGGTACACCAGCCTGCCCGAGATCTTGTACGCATCGCGAAACGGCAGCCCCTTCCTTGTCAGATAATCGGCGCAGTCGGTGGCGTTCAAAAAGCCCCGGCCCGCCGCCGCGCGCATATTGTCCTCGCGCACGCGCATGGTGGCGAGCATCGCGGTGAAAACCGGCAGGCACTGCGTTACGGTATCCACCGCGTCAAAAACGCCCTGTTTATCCTCCTGCATGTCCTTGTTGTACGCCAGCGGCAGCGACTTCATCACCGTCAAAAGCCCCATCAGGCTGCCGTAGACGCGGCCCGTCTTGCCGCGCACCAGCTCCGCAACGTCGGGATTTTTCTTCTGCGGCATGATCGACGAGCCAGTGGCGTACGCATCATCCAGCTCGATGAACCGGAATTCCCAGCTGCACCACAGAATAATCTCCTCGCAAAACCGGCTCAGGTGCATCATGATAAGGCTCAGATCGCTCAAAAGCTCTATGGCGTAGTCGCGGTCGGACACGCCGTCAAGGCTGTTCAGCACCGGTCTGTCAAAGCCCAGCGCCGCAGCCGTCTGACGCCGGTCGATGGGATACGTCGTTCCGGCAAGCGCGCCGCAGCCCAGCGGACATTCGTTCATCCGCGCGCGGCAGTCCTCCAATCTTGTGATGTCGCGGCAAAACATGCTGCCGTAGGCCAGCAGGTGCTGCGCCAGCGTGACCGGCTGCGCGCGCTGCAGATGCGTGTAGCCGGGCATGACGGTCCTCTGGTGCTGCCCGGCCAGGTGCGCGATCGTCTTTTCCAGTTCCAGCAGCAGGGTCTTGATGCGCCCGATCTCCCCGCGCAGATACATCCGAAAATCCAGCGCCACCTGATCGTTCCGGCTCCTGGCCGTGTGCAGGCGCTTGCCCGCGTCGCCGATGCGCGCGGTGAGCAGCGTCTCGATGTTCATGTGGATATCCTCGTTCTCGGCGCAAAAGGAAAGCTTGCCCGCCTCGATATCGGCCTGGATCTCCTGCAGCCCCGCGCGGATGGCCTGCGCGTCCTCGCTGGATATCACGCCGCAGGTGCAGAGCATGTCCGCGTGCGCCATAGAGCCGGCGATATCCTCCCTGTACAGCCGCGCGTCAAAGGCGATGGAGGAATTGAAGTCGTTTACCATTTCGTCGGTCTCTTTTTGAAACCGTCCTTGCCAAAGTTTCATATGCTACCTCAAAAGCTGGAAAATCGGGGCTTCCGCGCGCGGCAGCCCCATTTTCCCGTTCTATTTATCTGTATTTGTGTCTTCCATACACGTGCGTTCCGGTGAAATGTCCGCGATTCATCGCGAGAGATTTTTTCAGGAAGAAGGCGCGTGAGCGAAGGCGTATCGCGTATACGCCGAGCGAGCGGCAACGCGCTTTTTGGTCAAAGTCCGCGATTCATCGCGAGAGATTTTTTTCAGGAAGAAGGCGCGTGAGCGAAGGCGTATCGCGTATACGCCGAGCGAGCGGCAACGCGCTTCCTGGAAAAAAGATCCGCGATCACTTTTCCAAAATCCCCTGCTCCATCATAGCCTGTACCTGCGTGGGCAAGCCGAAGAGGTCGATAAAGCCGCTGGCCTGGGCTTGGTCGAAGTCGCTTTCGCCGAAGGTGCAGATGGATTCGGAATAGAGCGTATATGGACTCTTGACGCCGGATTTGATGATGTTGCCTTTGTAGAGTTTGAGTTTGACGGTGCCGGTGACGGTCTTCTGCGTTTCGGTGACAAAGGCGGAGAGGGCTTTTCTCAGGGGGCTGAACCACAGGCCGTTGTAGAGAAGCTCGGCAAAGCAGACAGACAGCTCCTGCTTTTTATGGGCGGTGAGTTTATCAAGACATAGCGTCTCGAGGGTCTGATGCGCTTTGTAGAGGATCGTGCCGCCCGGCGTCTCATACACGCCGCGGCACTTCATGCCGACCAGGCGGTTTTCCACGATGTCGAGAAGGCCGATACCATTCTTGCCGCCCAACTCATTGAGCTTCCAGATGATATCCGTCGCGCTCATTTTCTGGCCGTCGAGCGCGACGGGCACGCCCTGTTCAAAGTCCAGCGTCACATACGTCGGCGTGTCGGGCGCGTCCATGGGGCTGACGCTCATCTCCAAAAAGCCCGGCGTCTCATACTGCGGCTCGTTCCACGGGTCCTCGAGATCCAGGCCCTCATGGCTCAGATGCCACATGTTCTTGTCCTTGGAATAGTTCGTCTCACGGCTGATCTTCAGCGGCACGTTGTGCGCCTCGGCGTAGTCGATCTCCTCCTCACGGCTCTTGATCGACCACTCGCGCCACGGCGCGATGATGGTCATCTCGGGCGCAAAGGCCTTGATGGCCAGCTCAAAGCGGACCTGATCGTTGCCCTTGCCGGTGCAGCCATGCGCAATGGCGTCGGCGCCCTCGGCCTTGGCGATCTCGACGAGCTTTTTGGCAATGACGGGTCGGGCGAAAGCCGTACCCATCAGATATTCCTCATAAATCGCGCCCGCCTGCATCGAGGGAATGATGACGTCGTTTACCATCTCGTCGCACAGCGCGGCAGCGTAGAATTTGTCCGCACCCGTCTTGTAGGCCTTCTCTTCCAGACCTTCAAGCTCGTCGGCCTGGCCGACGTCGCCAGACACGGCAATGATGTAGGGATTGTTGTAGTTTTCCTTCAGCCAGGGAATGATGATGGACG
>CAZWKZ010000135.1:0-2974 GCA_964633935.1 uncultured Oscillospiraceae bacterium
TCATGGATCCGCCGTCCTACGGCCGCGGGCCGTCGGGCGAGATATGGAAGCTGGAGGAAAACCTGTACCCCTTTGTGCAGCTGGTCAGCCGCGTGCTGTCCGACGACCCGCTTTTCATCATCATCAATTCCTATACCACTGGACTGGCGCCGTCGGTGCTGGGATATTTGCTGGGCAGTATCGTATCTGCGCGCTTCGGCGGGCATACGGACTGTGACGAGCTGGGGCTGCCAGTGCGTGACAGCGGTCTCGCGCTTCCGTGCGGCAGCACGGGCAGATGGACAAGAAAGTAAGGATCGCACAATGGAGAATCAGGCAATCGTAGTCAAAAAACTGGTCTATACCTATCCCAGCGCCGACGGACGCGAGGGCATCCAGGTCTTTCAGGGCCTTGATCTTTCCATCGCGCAGGGGAGCTTTGTAGCCGTGCTTGGCCACAACGGCTGCGGCAAATCGACGCTGGCCAAGCATTTCAACGCCATTTTGCTGCCGCTGGGCGGCAGCGTACAGGTGTATGGGATGAATACGCTTGACGAGTCGCTGCTGCTTGCCATCCGCCAGCAGGTGGGAATGGTGTTTCAAAATCCCGATAACCAGATCGTCTCAAATGTGGTGGAGGAGGACGTCGCCTTTGCGCCGGAGAATCTCGGCGTGCCGTCGGATGAGATCCGCAGGCGCGTGGACGATGCGCTGCAGGCGGTCGGTATGTACGAATACCGCACGCATGCGCCGCATTTGCTCTCAGGCGGACAGAAGCAGCGCATCGCCATAGCCGGCGTGATCGCCATGCAGCCAAAGTGTATCGTGCTTGATGAGCCGACGGCGATGCTCGACCCGCGCGGCCGGCAGGAGGTGCTGCAGACCATTCTGCGGCTCAACCGCGAGTCGCAGATCACGGTGGTGCTGATCACGCACCACATGGACGAGGCGGCGCTGGCCGACCGCGTGGTCGCGATGGCGGACGGAAGAATCGTCGCGGACGGGACCCCGCAGCAGGTCTTCTCGCAGGTCGAGCTGCTTGCGCAGGTGGGGCTGAGTGTGCCGGAGACGACGCAGCTTCTTTACCGGCTGCGCCAGGCGGGCGTCGACGTGCCGCTTGACGCGCTTTCGGTCGAAGACTGCGCGCAGGCGATCTACGGCTGCCTGCAGGCACATTCGCAGAAGATTCGGAGGACGACGCCGTGACACCTGTCATTGAATTACAGAACGTCTCACACGTCTATAGCGCGGGTACGCCGTTTGAGCATGCCGCGCTGCAGAATGTGAGCCTTTGCATCGAGCCAGGCGAATTTGTGGGGCTGATCGGCCACACGGGTTCGGGCAAATCGACGCTGATCCAGCATATGAACGGACTTTTGAAGCCGACCGGCGGCAAGGTCCTCTTCGGCGGCCGGGATATCTGGGAAGATGTGAAATTTACGCGTCAGACGCGCTTCAAGGTGGGACTGGTGTTTCAGTATCCAGAGTATCAGCTCTTTGAAGAGACGGTCTACAAGGATATCGCGTTTGGACCCAAAAACATGGGCCTTTCCGACGATGAGATCCGCGAGCGCGTCTACCGCGCGGCGAGCTTTGTCGGCATCGAGAAGGGAAGCATGGAAAAATCGCCGTTTGATCTGTCCGGCGGGCAGAAGCGCCGCGTGGCTATCGCGGGCGTGATCGCAATGGAGCCGGACGTGCTCATTCTGGACGAGCCGACGGCGGGGCTGGACCCCGTGGGACGGCAGAGTATTTTACAGAATATCCGCGATTACCAGCGCGCGCAGCACGCGGCTGTCGTCATGGTCAGCCACAGCATGGAGGAGATCGCCTCAAATGTGGACAGGCTCATCGTCATGGACCACGGCAGCGTCGCCATGACCGGAAGCCCGAAGGAGGTCTTCTCGCACGCGCAGCAGCTGATGGAGCTGGGACTCAACGTCCCGCGCGTGACGCAGGTGTTTTTGCAGCTGCAGAAGCTGGGCGCGCCGGTGGACACGTCGGTCTTTACCGCAGAGCAGGGCGCGCAGCAGCTGCTGGGTCTTCTGAAAGGGGGCGGCTGCGATGCTTAAGGACATCACGCTCGGCCAGTATTTTCCGGGCGATACCCCCATCCACAGGCTCGACGCGCGCACGAAGCTGGTCTGGGTCGTGATCTATATCGTGGCGCTGTTTTTGGCGAAGTGGTTTGTCTCGTACGCGCTGGTGTTCGTGACGCTGTCGGCGATCATCGCCGTGTCGAAGATCCAGCTGAAGGTGATTTTGCGCGGGCTGAAGCCGCTGCTGCTGATCATTGTGCTTACGGCGGTGCTGAACCTCTTTTATTCACAGGGCGAGATTCTGGTGCAGTTTTGGATCTTCACGATCACGGATCAGGGACTGATAAACGCCGTTTTCATGATGCTGCGCATCACGATGCTGGTGGCGGGCACGTTTATGCTGACGTACACGACGTCGCCGATTGCGCTGACGGACGGACTTGAGAGCCTGCTGAATCCGCTCAAGAAGCTGCGCGTGCCGGTGCATGAGCTGGCGATGATGATGTGCATCGCCCTGCGCTTCATTCCCACGCTGATCGAGGAGACCGACAAGATCATGTCGGCGCAGAAGGCCAGAGGCGCGGATTTTGAATCCGGCAATCTCATTGCCCGCGCCAAGGCGATGGTGCCGATTTTGGTGCCGCTGTTCATCAGCGCCTTCCGCCGCGCTGACGAGTTGGCTACGGCGATGGAATGCCGCTGCTATCACGGCGGCGAGGGCCGCACGAGGCTGCACCGGCTGCGCTACGCGGGCCGCGACTACGCCGCCTACGCGGTGGGTGTGCTGCTTCTGGCGGGCGTGATCGCGCTGCGCGCGTTTGGGCTTTAGCATGACGCATTTGGAGGACGTATGCGAAATATCGCGCTGTTTCTGAAATATCTCGGCACGGCCTACCACGGCTGGCAGGTGCAGAAGACGCAGCCCACCGTGGGCCAGACGCTCGAGCGCGCGGCGG
>CAZWKZ010000135.1:2984-5494 GCA_964633935.1 uncultured Oscillospiraceae bacterium
GTGCATATGACCGGCTGCGGCCGCACCGACGCGGGCGTGCACGCCAGGCACTACGTCGCAAATTTCCGCACGGATGCGCGCATTCCCGCCGACAGGCTTCCCTATGCGCTCAATACGCATCTGCCGGAGGATATCGTCGTCACCGGCGCGATGGACGTGCATGAGGGCTTCAACGCCATCGGCTCGTGCGTGCGGAAGGAGTATACGTATCTCATCTATAATTCCCGCATCCGGGACCCGTTTTATGTAAACCGCGCGTGGTTTTATCCCAGGCGGCTCGACGAGACGCTGATGCAGCGCGCGGCGCAGCAGTTTGTCGGCACGCATGATTTTGCAGCCGTGCGCTCGGTCGGCACTGAGGTCAAAAGCACGGTGCGTACCGTATACTATTATGATGTGGCGCGCGACGGCGATCTGATCACGCTGAAGGTCTGCGCGAATGGCTTTCTCTATAACATGGCGCGCGCGATGGCGGGCACGGTCGTCTACGCTGCAGAGGGGAAATTCCCACCCGAGCAGGTCGGCAGGATCCTGCTTGCCGGCGACCGGACGGCGGCGGGGCCAACGGTGCCGCCGGGAGGACTATACATGACGAAGCTTTGGTATGACGACGGAAAGGTAGCGTTCGATGTCGGATAACGTGACAAAACTCAATGCCAGACGGCGCGGCGGCATGGCAAGGCGTATCGTGCTGTTTGTGCTGCTTGCTGTGCTGGTCTGCGCGGGCGTGGCGCTGTATGTATTCCGCGACAGCCTCAATCTCGACGCGGCGCGGCGATTTGTGCGCTATCTCGACGTGAAGAACGCGGATGAGGCTGAGCGCATCACGTTTGACGCCCACAGCGCCAACCAGTATGCGGATCTGAACGGCTCGCTGGCGATCGCTGCGGTGTCGGGCCTGCGCGTGTACTCGGTCAAGGGGGACGAGACGGTCTCGATCAACGTCTCGCTCACAACGCCGCAGGTCTTGGCGGCAGAGAAGCATGTCTTGGCCTATGATGCGGGCGGCTACAATCTGGTCGCCGCGCACAAAAGCAAGGCAGAGGTGCTGAATATCGCCGCTAGTCAGCCGATTTTTGACGCGGATATCGCAGCGGACGGCAGCATCTGCTACGTCTCGTCAGAGAGTGGGTATAAGACTGTGGCATACGTGTATAATGCGCAGCAGCAGATGATCTACCGCTGGCTCTCGTCGAGCCAGTTTTTGCCGGTATGCACGGTAAACAGCGGCGCGCAGCTGCTCGCCTGCGTGGCCATGGGGCAGAGCGGCGGTATCTACGAAAGCAGCGTCGTACTGCTTAGAACAGATGCTGAGCAGATCGAGCGGACCATTTCGCTCGGAAACGAGCTGATCTACGATCTGGAGTTTATGGACAGCGCGACGCTCTGCGCCGTGGGCGAGAGCAGCGTGAGCTTTCTCACATCGGATGGCGTGCGGTTGGGCAAGTACGACTATGCCGACGCCTATCTCAAGGATTTTACCTTCGGCGGGAGCGGATTTTTGACGCTGACACTGAATATGTATAAGGCGGGCAACCGCTATCGTGTCGTGACGGTAGGTCTTGACGGCGAGGCGATCGGCACGCTTTCGACCGACGCGCAGATCTTGGATGTGTCCGCCGCAGGCGATTACGTCGCCGTTTTGACCGCGCAGCAGCTGAGCATCTACGACCGGCGGCTGCAGATCTACGCCGAGCAGGAGAACACCATTGCCGCGACGGATGTAGTGATGCGCTCTGATGGTTCGGCAATCCTGCTCGGAAGCGGGCAAGGAGAGCTGTTTGTGCCGTAAAAAGTTACTGTTTTCGCCGGTATTTGGCGTTTGGCTTTTTTGCCGCGCTGTGCTATACTGGCGCTAATATTGTTCCAGGCCCGCTGCCGCCCCATGCGGCCGGGCAGATAAGGAGATACCAGCATGAAGCCTACGTATTGTTCTAGATGTAAAAAGAATATTGCCGTGATCTTTATTACGAAGATGGAAGGCGGAAAGACCGTGAACGAGGGACTTTGTCTCAAGTGCGCGCGTGAGCTTGGCCTCAAGCCGGTCGACGATATGATGCAGCGCATGGGCCTTTCCGATGAGGACATCGAGAACCTGAACGGCGAGATGAACGAGGCGATGAACGGCTTGGAGGGAATGCTTGCCGCGTCGAACGACGAGCAGGAGGCGGGCGACGATGACGACCGTGAAAGCCAGACGGCAACGTTTCCGTTCCTCAACAAGCTCTTCGGCAACGCCGCGAACAACGCCGATAATTTGCCTGTGCGCGGCGACGATAGGCCGGAGCAGCAGCCGCCGCGCGGCGAGAAGCCGAACGGCCAGAAGAACAAAAAGCATAAGTTCCTCGACACCTACTGCCAGAATCTGACGCAGCGGGCGAGAAGCGGCGAACTTGACCAGATCGTCGGCCGCGAGGTCGAGACCGAGCGCGTCATTCAGATCTTAAACCGCCGGCAGAAGAACAATCCCTGCCTGATCGGCGAGCCTGGCGTCGGCAAGACGGCCATCG
>CAZWKZ010000136.1:0-5454 GCA_964633935.1 uncultured Oscillospiraceae bacterium
CTATGAGGACACCTTCAAGCTCTCGGCCGAGGCCATCGACAAATACGGCTGGTACAACCGCAACGCGGCCATCAACCCGTATCTGTCCGAGGGCAAGAAGACCGTCGCGCTGGAGATCGCCGAGCAGCTCGGGTGGCAGATGCCGGATTATCTGGCGATCTCGGTCGGCGACGGCTGCACCATCGCGGGCGTGTGGAAAGGACTAAAGGACCTGTACGCCATCGGCTTTATCGACAAGCTGCCGCGGCTGATCTCGGCGCAGTCGACGGGCTGCTATCCGCTCAACCGCGCGATCCAGGAGAATCAGCCCTGGTATCCGATGGAGGAAAACACCATCGCCGACTCCATCTCCGTCGGCGTGCCGCGCAACGCGGATAAGGCGCTCATGGCCATCCGCGAGTCGAACGGCCTTGCCATCAACGTGACGGATGAGGAGATCCTCGCCGCGCAGCGGCTGCTGGGCAGGACCTGCGGCGTGTTCGGCGAGCCGGCCGGCGTGACCGGTACGGCGGCGGTGAAAAAGGCGTGCGAGATGGGCCTGCTTGGACCCGACGATACGGTCGTTTCGGTGGTGACGGGCAACGGTCTGAAGGACGTGGCGAACGCGATCAAGTCTGCCGGCGAGCCGCTGCATATCGAGCCGGATCTTGACCGGATGGTGGCCGGCTTTGCTGCGCGCGGCGTCACGGTAGAATAAATCCTGCGCAGCCAGAAGAGGCGAAACGGCGAGGTCCTTCTGGCTGCGGTTTTTAAAATAATTTTAAGGTCTATTCCCTTAAAAGTCAATAAGGGAATAGACCTTAACATATCATATTCCCGGGTGATGACATGTATCAAATGAGAATCCGGGATTTGCGTGAGGACTGCGATCTATCGCAGCGTGAGCTGGCGGCGCTTTTGCAGGTGCACCAAACGACATATTCTGACTATGAGCTAGGGCGGATCAACGTGCCGGTGGCGGCGCTGCATAAGCTGGCGGACTTTTACAAAGTGAGCGTGGATTATCTGCTTGGCCGAACAGATGAAAAGAAGCCGTACCCCAGGCGGAAGTAACGCCTGGGCTTTTTTCGCCGCAGGACGAAAAAAGTTTTCATTGCAAATCGGTGCGCACGCTGGTATGATAAAGTCATGAAAAAGAGAATTTCCTACTATGTCAGCCGCAAGAATGTGCTTGCATGGCTGGCTGCATTGGCTCTGGTGGCTTCGGTGATCGTCCGCATCGCATATTTCTGCGGGAAAGGCGCAGATGCAACGACGGTGTGGCTGCAAATCGTATTGCCGGTGGCAAGCTGCCTGATCTATGTGCTCATCCTGCTGCTTGATGGGCAGGAGCGGTTCTACCGCACCTCTGTGCCGGTCTTCATGCTGGCGATCTATTATGGCATCAAGGTCTCGCTTGTCCCGTTCAGCAGCATGCTGGGGCTGACCTTCGTGTTCTGGGTGGCGTATCTGGCCATCGCGGCGTTTTATATGGTGACGGTCTCGGGCTATATGCGCAACAACTGGCTGCTGGTGCTGCTGCTGGCGGGCGCGTTGGCGACGTTGGTCTATGTGCACCACGCCGAGCTGCAGCGGGCCGACTGGGCCGCGATCTATGCCGTCGCGCCGGAAATGCTGTTTTTGCTGGGCGGGCTTCTGGCGGTGCTGGCGATGCAGGTGCATCTGGACGACCGGTATCATCCCACCTGGGGCGACCGCACGGACGGACGCAAGCTGCGCTCGCTCGACGCGATGCAGGTCGTCGCCAACTACATCATGCCCACGCGCAACGAATCGTCCAATTCTATCCGCGATTCCATCGAGATCACGGGCTTGGAGCGCTACATCCGCGAAAAGCGGCGCGAGGGGCTGACAAGCTTTGGTATCACGCATGTCTTTTTGGCGGCGTACGTGCGCGTGGTGGCGAAATATCCCGGGCTGAACCGGTTCTTGTCCGGCCAGCAGGTCTACTCGCGCGGCGATGATATCCAGTTTTGCATGGTCGTGAAGACCGAGATGTCTACCACGGCCACCGAGAGCATCACCAAGCTGCATCTCAAGCCCACCGACACGTCCTACGACGTGTACGAAAAGCTCAAGACCGGCATGGAAAGCATCCAGGGCCAGGATCTGGGCAGCGATTTTGACAAGACGGCCAAGGCGCTGTCGCTGATCCCGGGCGTGCTGTTCAAGTTTGTGGTGTGGCTGCTGCGCGTGATGGACTACTTCGGCCTGATCCCCAAGTTCTTGCTCGAGGTCAGCCCGTTCCACGCGTCGATCTTCTTTACCTCGATGGGCTCGCTGGGCATCCCGCCCATCGTGCACCACCTGTATGATTTCGGCAACATGCCGGTGTTTGTGGCCTTCGGCTGCAAGCGTCGCGCCAACGAGGTTCTGGCCGACGGCTCGGTCGTGCAGCGCAAGTACATCGACTATACCGTCAACACGGACGAGCGCATCGTCGACGGCTTCTATTACGCCACGGCGCTCAAGTACATGAAACGACTGATGATGCATCCCGAGCAGCTCGACACGCCGCCCGAGGAAGTCGTACACGACATCGATTGAGCTATGACACGCAGAGAATTTTATGACTGGTGCGCCGGGAGCGTCCGCCTGCTCGACGGCGCGACGGGTACCAATATGGCAAAGGCGGGGCTGCCGCGCGGCGGCTGCACCGAGGCGTGGATCGCCACGCATCCGCGGCCGCTGATCGAGCTGCAGCGGGCGTATGTGGACGCGGGCAGCCAGATCGTCTACGCGCCGACGTTCGGCGCAAACCGCGTCTCGCTGGAGCGCTTCGGCCTGGAGGATGATCTGGCGCGGCTGAACGCCGCGCTGGTCGAGCTGTCGAAGCGGGCGGCGCGCGGCCGCGCGATGGTCGCGGGCGACATCACGACCACCGGCAAGCCCGTTACAGACGATCCGGCGGACTATGAGGCGCGCATCGAGCTATACCGCGAGCAGGCGCAGGCGCTGGTGCAGGCGGGCGTGGAGCTGTTCGCCGTGGAGACGATGATGGGCGTGAGCGAGACGATGGCGGCCGTCGAGGCCATCCGCAGCGTGTCGGACCTGCCGGTTTTGTGCACGCTCAGCCTGCAGAGCGACGGCAAGGCGTATTTTGACGGCAGCGGCGAGGAGGCGGCCGGCGCACTCGAGGCGCTGGGCGCGGACGCCGTGGGCGTCAACTGCTCCAGCGGACCGGACCAGCTTGAGAGCGTGGTGGCCATGATGCGCAGAGCATGCGGCCTGCCCATCGTGGCAAAGCCCAACGCGGGCCTGCCCGTCATTGACGAGACGACCGGCGAGGCGCGCTACAGCATGGACGCGGCCGCGTTTGCCGGGCATATGAAAAAGCTGCATAGCGCCGGGGCAACGCTGCTTGGCGGCTGTTGCGGCACCACGCCGGAGTATATCCGCGCGCTGCGCGATACGTTTGCGTAGATCCGGATGAACATAGGAAAAGCGGCCGCCCATCGGGCGGCCGCTTGGCGTCATTCCGGTTTTTCGCTCTGGTGCGACAGGGCGAAGCGCTTTAAAAAGGCGAAAAACTCGTCCACAGCCGCGTTGGCGGGCTGGGCTGCGCGGCAGGTAAAGATGATATCGCGGCGGCATGCGGGCCGCTCGATCTCCAGAAGCGTTACGTGCTCGCTGTCGAGCTTTCCCCACGTGAACTCCGGCCAGAAGCCCACGCCCATATTGGCCGCGATCATGTTCTTCACAGCCGCAGGGTTGTCGCTTTCAAACAGGATCTGGGGCGAAAAGCCGGCGTGCGCGCAGAACTTGTCGCAGATCCAGCGCAGCTGCCGCGAGCCCATGAGACTGATAAAGCCCTCGTCCTTCACTTCCTCAAGGCAGATGCGCCCGCGCGCCGCGTAGCGGCTGCCGGTGGGCACGGCCAGGAAGATCTTCTCTGTGCAGACGAACTCGCGCGCTGCGGTGACCTCCGGCTGCTGATAGAACAGCTTGGTCGTGACGGCAATGTCGTAATGCGGCGCCTGCGCATCCTGCAGCATCTGAAAATGCAGCGCGGGGTGGTCCATTTTATAGGCGATGATGGCTTCGGTGATGAAGCTCGACGCTGCCAGCACGTTCAGGCGGATGGTCTGCGCCTGCTGCTGCGCCATGGCGGCCAGCTCGCCGGGGATCTGGTCGAGCTGGGCCATGATGGGCGTGAGCCGGTCGCGCAGATACGTGCCGTATTGCGTAAGAACGATCCCGCGGCCGTTTTGCGTGAACAGCGGCACGCCCAGATCGTCCTGCAGCCGGTGGATGGCCTGCGTCAGCGCGGGCTGGGCAATGTGCAGCTTGCGCGCGCTGCGGGTGATGTGCTGCGATGCGGCGGCTTCAAGAAAATAACGGATCTGCAAAATCTCCATATCTGCCTCCATTGATAACATGGATGTTATTATTTCGATAAAAAATATATATTTGAAATCGGCGAAAGTCAAGTGCATAATAGACGCGCGCCCCGCGGGGCGACAGATCAGAAAAAGGGGAGAGTCGTCTCAATGGCGGATATTCTGGAAACGCTGATGCTGGTTTGCTTCGGCTGCTCGTGGCCGCTGTCGGTATACAAAAACATCAAGGCGCGCAGCGCCAAGGCGATGAGCCTGCAGTTCATTTTGCTGATCATCGCGGGCTATATCGCGGGCATCATCGCAAAGATCCTGCGCGGCAATTTCAGCTATGTGCTGGTCATGTACGTGATCAATCTTGTGATCGTCTCGGCCAACGTGGTCGTTTATTTCATCAACCGGCGCTATGACAGACTTGCGCAGAAGGAGCGGACGGCGCAGAAGGAAGCGGCGCAGCAGAAAATGCGTGCAAAGGCGGAGCAGGCCGCGTCTGAGCCTCTGGCCGCAGGCGAGCCGCATGACATTCGCCGCGCGCTTGCGGCGTTTGCGCAGGTCGACGCGGTCGAGACGTCGGGCGGCGTCGTGATGTTCGGCGGCGCGCGCTTTGCCGAGATCCCGTTTGCCGAGCTGTGCGAGGACTACGGCATGGAGCTGGCCGTACATAACAGAAGCATTGCGGGCCTTCGTCTGGCCGAGGCCGATGCGGCGCTGGAGCCGTGCGTGCTGGCGCTGCAGCCGCAGAAGGTGTTCTTGAATCTCGGCGAAGCCGATTTGGATAAAGACCCTGACGAGCTGATCGAGCAGTATGAATGGCTGGTATACACGCTGCACGATCAAACGCAGGCGAAGCTGTATCTTGTGGGCGTGATGGACCGTTCGGACGCGGCGGATGCGCTCAACGCAAGGCTCGAGGCGCTGGCCAAAGAGAGCGGATGTACGTTCATTGACCTTGCGCCGGCGATGGAGAGTGAAAATCCGGATGTGCGTGTGTTTGAGATCATGCGTCACGATATGCGCCTGCGCCCGATCACGATCGCCGAGGCGATGCATGTAGCCGGCTTCGGCGGCATGGACTGAGGCAGAAAACGCGCCGCCTGCTTATGCAGGCGGCGCGTGA
>CAZWKZ010000137.1:0-5418 GCA_964633935.1 uncultured Oscillospiraceae bacterium
AGGCCGCTCCGCCGGAGCGGCCTTTTTGCTCCTTCTGAAGAGGTTTGATCGCGCGGCTTTTTAGATTCTCCTGCAAAATCCGCACGCCGCGCGTAAACGCGCGCACGGCTGCAAATACTTTCTTTGTTTTTTCGGCCGTATATCGCCGATCTGTTTTTTGCCGCCGCTTCATTTTGCGCGCAGATATTGCATTTTGGCGGTATTTGTGTTATTTTGGAAAGAGAATGTGAATCGAGGTGAGAAGTACGAAACGTCTATTTCTGATCCTGATCTGTATCGTCTGTGCGTTCGCGCTGTGTACCGTCGCGCTGGCTGCCGACGCGGAGATTACGGCCATGAAGACCGACTGCCTGGTCGACGAATCCGGCGCATGCCAGGTCACACAGAGCGTCACCATCAATATCAGCGGCATTGAAAACGAGCTGCGCTTCCCGCTCGGCCCCGGCGCAAAAAACGCGTCCATCGCCGGCTATAAGGCAAAGAAAGTGACCGAAGACGGATACACCGTTTTGGTACTTACAAACGAGGCCGGCTTTACCGGCAGCAGAACCTTTACGCTGAACTACACGCTCTCAGATCTCGTGACCGAGCAGGACGAGGTACAGACGCTGACGCTGCCGCTGCTCAGCCCCAAGTGGCCCTGGCAGATCGAAAGCTATGACTTTACCGTCACGATGCCCGCCGAGTTTACCAGCAGCCCCGATTTTTCCAGCGGCTACTACGGCGATGTGATCGAGGAGTATATGACCGTCTCCACTACCGGCAGCGTGATCGGCGGCTCGGTCATGGAGCCGCTCAAGGACCGGGAGTCGCTGCAGATGACGCTGGCGCTGCCCAAGGGCTATTTCTCCGGCAGCTATGTGAGCTGGTCGGCCAACTGGCTGGAATCCATCCTGGTGTTGGTTTTGGCGGCGCTGGCCGTGCTCTACTATCTGCGCACGCTCTATTCCGGCCGCATGCGCACCGGCGCGCGCGCCACGCCGCCCGAGGCCACGCTGCCGTGCGACATGCCGTACCTGCTCGCCTGCCGCAAGCCCAGCTTCAATATGCTGATCTGCCACTGGGCAAGTCTTGGATATCTGACGATCGCGGTCAGCAAGCGCGGCAATGTACAGCTGCGCCGCCGCGTGATCATGGGTTCTGAGCGCCGCGCGATCGAGCTGCGGCTGTTCAACGCGCTTTTCGCCGATGACGACGTCTGCGACGGCGCGAGCCTGCGCTACAAAAGAACGGCCGCGAAGGCTATCGACGCCATCCCGCGTTTCTGGCACCGGCGGCTGTACGACCGGCGCAGCGGCAATGTGCGCATCGTGCAGGCGCTGGCGTGCCTGACCTCGGCCATCGCGTTTTTGCTCAGCATGAGCCTGCTGCTGCCCGCCATGCCGGCGCGCTGGCTGCTGCTCATTTTGACTGTCCCCGTCGGCGCGGCGCTGGGCCGGTTCCTGCAGCTGGCCGGATCGACGTATTATCTCAGCGATTATCTGATGCTCGCCCTGGGCGTTTTGTCGGGACTTCTGATGCTCATCGTCTCGCGTCTCGGCGGCGGTACGCTCACGGTGCTGGCCGCCATCGCGCTGAACGTCTTCGCCGGCATCGCCACCCGCCACGGCGGCAAGCGCACCGCGGCGGGCAACAAGCTGGTCATGCAGGCCATCGGCTTCCGCCGGTACCTGCGCCGTGCCAGCGACAAGCATCTGATCGCCGCGCAGCAGCGCGACGGCCAGTTCTTCTACAAGCTCCTGCCCTATGCCGAGGCCATGGGCCTGGGCGCGGCGTTTGCAAAGAAATTCGGCGAGGCCACGCTCGATGGCTGCGACTGGTACGAGACGGCGGAGGCCCTGCCAAAAACGGCGGGCGGATTCTACAGCCACCTGAAGCAGACGCTGTCGCTGCTGGACATGTCGATCAAAAAATAGATATATGCCAAACGGGCCTCGCCGGGATTTGCCGGCAAGGCCCGTCCTTTTTTCTATTCAGCTCTCAAAGCCCGCTTCCAGCAGGTCGCGCGCGACAAACACGCCGCTTGCCGACGCGTGAGACAGCGAATGCGTGATGCCGCTGCCGTCGCCGATCATATACAGGCCCTTGTGTTTGGTTTCAAGATGCGCGTCAACGCCGACCTCCATATTGTAGAACTTGACCTCCACGCCGTACAAAAGCGTGTCGTCGTTGGCCGTGCCCGGCGCGATGCGGTCGAGCGCGTAGATCATCTCGATGATGCCGTCAAGAATTCGCTTGGGCAGCACCAGGCTCAGATCGCCCGGCGTGGCCGCGAGCGTCGGCGTGACAAGCCCTTCTTCGATGCGCTTGACGGTGCTGCGCCGGCCGCGGATCAGATCGCCGAAGCGCTGCACGATCACGCCGCCGCCTAGCATGTTCGAAAGCCGCGCGATCGACTCGCCGTAGCCGTTGCTGTCCTTGAACGGCTCAGAGAAGTGCTTGGCGACGAGCAGGGCAAAGTTGGTGTTCTCGGTCTTCATCGACGCGTCCTCGTAGCTGTGGCCGTTGACGGTGACGATGCCGTTGGTATTTTCGTTGACTACCATGCCGCACGGGTTCATGCAGAACGTGCGCACGTTATCCTCAAATTTTTCCGTGCGGTAAACGATCTTGCTCTCGTACAGCTCGTCAGTCAGGTGCGAGAAGACCACCGCCGGCAGCTCGACGCGCACGCCCAGATCCACGCGGTTGGACTTTGTCTCCACGCCCAGCTCCCTGCACACCGACTCCATCCACTTGCTGCCGCTGCGGCCGACTGAGATGACGCACTTTTTGCACAAAAACGCGCCGTCTGCCGTTTTGACGCTGTAGCCGCCGTCCGCAACGGCCACATGCTCGACCGGCGTGTCAAAGTAGAAATCGATCTTGTCCTGCAGCTCGGCATATAGATTTTCCAGCACAACGAAGTTGATATCCGTGCCCAGATGGCGCACCGACGCGTCGAGCAGGTTGAGCTTATTCTGGATACAGAGCTTCTTGAACTTCGAGCCTGTGGTGGAATAGAGCTTCGTGCCCTCGCCGCCGTGGGTCATGTTGATCTCATCGACGTAGTGCATCAGCTCGAGCGCCCGCTTTTTCCCGATGTGCTCATAGAGCGTGCCGCCGAAGCTGTTGGTGATGTTGTACTTGCCGTCGGAAAATGCGCCTGCGCCGCCAAACCCGCTCATGATCGAGCAGCTTTTGCAGCCGATGCAGCTTTTGACCTTCTCGCCGTCGATGGGACAGCGCCGCTTTTCCAGTGTGTGCCCGCTTTCAAATACCGCGATCTTCAGCCCCGGCGCGCGGCGCGTCAGCTCATACGCGGAAAAGATGCCGCCAGGCCCGGCGCCGATGATGATTACGTCATATTGCATAGTGGTTCTCCTTTCGCCTGGCGTGCAGGCTGTATGCGTCAAAGCTTCCTACCGGAGCTGTTTTTCACTCCAGCTCGTCAAGCGTTAGCTTGAAGCTCTCGAGGAAGTGCTCCATAAAATAGTCCAGGCACGGCAGCTGCATCTGCTCGAGCGCCTGCTGCGTCTGCCGGGCTGCGGACTCAAATTCGCTGTTGCCCGCCTTCAGCTCTTCGATGCATTTGATATACGCCGAGAGCTTGTCTGCGGCCTTGACGATCACGGCCACCTCCGGCTCGGACTCGAACAGCAGCGGCCGGTAGCTGCCGGCCAACTCCGGCGGCAGCATCGTCAGCAGCTTTTCGCAGCTCACAGCCTCGACCTGCTTGTAGGCGTTTTTGATCTCGGGATTATAATACTTGATGGGCGTGGGCAGATCGCCGGTGAGGATCTCCGACGCGTCGTGAAACAGCGCCGCCGCCGCGCAGCGATCGGGATCGGCAGGCTGGCCCAGAATATCGCGCTGGATAAGCGCCAGCGCATGCGCCAGCACAGCGACCATGTGGCTGTGCTCCTGCACATTTTCCTCAAACGTATTGCGCATCAGCGCCCAGCGGCCGATATAGCGCATGCGCGAAAGCATGGCAAAAAAACGAAACTGCATCGTATGCTCCTTTCCGCCGCACGCCGTCGTTCTTTTGGCGCCGGCGTCCGCTTCCCCGGACACTCCCAGTGTATTGTAGCACAGAAAAAAAAGCTTGTAAATTGCAGAATTTGATACTTGTAAATCCTTCAATCCAGTCGTATAGTAGGTTGAAAGAAGGAGGACTGCCTATGATGATCTCCACCAAGGGCCGCTATGCGCTGCGCGTTATGATCGATCTGGCCGAGCATTCCGGCGTCGGCTATATTCCCCTTTCCGCCATCGCCGAGCGGCAGGGCATCTCAGAAAAATATCTCGAGAGCATCCTCGTCGTTCTCAGCAGGGCCGGCGTGCTCGACGCGCTGCGCGGCAAGGGCGGCGGCTACCGTCTGACGCGCCCGGCCGAAGATTACTCCGCCTATGAGATCCTGCGTCTGACCGAGGGCACGCTCGCGCCGGTGCAGTGCCTGCAGGAAGGCCGGCTCTGCGAGCAGGCGGACGCGTGTCCCACACTGCCGCTTTGGAAGGGTCTTGACGAGGTGATCGAGCGGTATCTGCGCCAATATACGCTGGCCGACCTTGTCGCCTATCAAAACGGCGCGGCCCGATAGACCGCGCGCTGCGCCGGCGTTTCCGCGCGGCGGCGGGATTTTCGGCCGGCAGCAGCAGTTTGCCGAAAAACGCCGTTTCTTTTTCGCGCATTTTCGATAACTTGTCCAATTGCATTTTACTGCGCACGCGTATATAATAGCCGTCGGTAAAAACTGTGAGGGGGCGCGTCCGATGCTGTGCAGGAAACTGGAACGAAGAGGACGGGTCCTCGTGTTTGTTTCCGGCGGCCGTATCCTTCCAAAGCCGCTGCGGCAGCAATTACAGGAATTGTGATTTTGGTATCTCCATTATCACAGTTCCTGTTTTTTTATGCCGCGCGGCGCACACAGCCCGGCCCCGGAGACCGGAAAGAGAGGAGAAACTATGGGTAAGTACAAAATTCCAGAAGAGGGCGTTTATGACGTCAGGACCCTCGGCGGCGGCCGGATGCTCGTGTTGGGCTTCCAGCACATGTTCGCCATGTTCGGCGCGACCGTGCTGGTCCCGATCCTGACGGGTCTGGACGTGTCCACAACGCTGCTGTTCGCCGGTCTCGGCACGCTGCTGTTCCATCTCATCACCGGCGGCAAGGTCCCGGCCTTCCTCGGTTCGTCGTTCGCGTTCCTCGGCGGCTACGCCACCGTCGCGCCGATGCTCGAAAATCCGAATCAGCCCGGCGTGTTCGACGTCGCCAACGCCGAGCTTCTGCCCTACGCCTGCTTCGGCGTCGCGTGCGCGGGTCTGGTATACGTCATCCTCGCGGCTCTGTTCAAGATCTTTGGCGCCGGCAAGGTCATGCGCTTCTTTCCGCCCATCGTCACAGGCCCCATCATCATCGCCATCGGCCTGAACCTG
>CAZWKZ010000138.1:0-5392 GCA_964633935.1 uncultured Oscillospiraceae bacterium
GTTACGCAGCGCGTTTTTATGGGCGCGCAGGACGGCTACATCAGCGGCGAGAACATGCGCAGCAGCATGCGCAGAATGCGCTGGTGCAGGAATACGTGCTTGCAGCGCTGATAGGTGATCTCGCGGCAGACGGGGAAAGTCTCTTCAAAATCACGCGCGATATCCTCGATGGCGTCTGCGTCATAGAGGTACACCGCGTCCTCGTAGTGCAGATACAAGCTCCGAAAGTCCATATTCACCGTCCCGACCACAGCGTAGCGGTCGTCGGACAGGCAGACCTTGGAATGGATGAAGCCCGGCCGGTATTCGTAGATGCGCACGCCCGCCTCGGTCAATACCTCGTAATTTGCGCGCGTCACGGTGTGTACGTACCATTTGTCCGGCATGCCGGGCGTGATGATGCGCACATCCACGCCGGTTTTGGCCGCGTTGCACAGCGCCTGCGTCATCTGGTGGTCGAGAATGAGATACGGCGTCATGATGCGCACGGTTTTCTGCGCGCTTGTGATCAGCTGCTGATAGATGGTGGCGCCCACGTCCTCATCGTCGAGGGGGCTGTCGGCAAACGGCTGCAGATATCCCCGCCGCTCGGCAGGCGCGGTATAGAACGGGCGGAAGGAATCGATATCCTCCTGCAGATGCGCGACCGTATCCCAGTTGGCCAGGAACATCACCGTCATCGACCACACGGCTTCGCCGGTGATGAGAATGCCGCAGTCCTTCCAGTGGCCGTGCGGCGCGGTGCGGTTGATATACTCGTCGGCCAGATTGATTCCGCCTGTAAAGCCGGCCCTGCCGTCGATGATCATAAGCTTGCGGTGGTCGCGGTTGTTGAGCTTACCGGAGAGCACAGGAACATACGGGCTGAAGGCGCGCGCCTGGATACCCATTTCGCGCAGCTGCTTGCAGTAGCGCGCCGGCAGGCGCGTGATGCAGCCAAAATCATCGTACAAAACGCGCACGTCCACGCCCTCGAGCGCCTTGCGCTGTAAGATCTGCAGGATCGAGTCCCACATCTGACCGTGGTCGATGATAAAAAACTCAAGGAAGATGTAATGCTTCGCCTTCTTTAGCTCGGCGAGCATCTGCGCCCAGCAATCCTCGCCGCAGCAGAAGTACTGCGCGCCGGAGTTGTCATAGATGGGATAGCTGGCGCTGCGCAGCAAAAAGCGCGCGTGATTGTAGGCCGCGCCCGGCGCGTCGGCGAGCGATTGCAACGTGGCGGGATTCTGGCGCAGGTGCTGCAGCACGGTCAGCTCGCTCTGCGCGCGCTTGCGGTCGCTGCGGGCCGAGGTCTTGTTGCCGCCGAAGAGCACATAGATGGTAAGCCCTGCGACGGGAAACGCCAAAATGAGCACGATCCACGCGATCTTATACGATGGATTGCTCCGCCCGGACATGATAGCGATGACGAGCACCCAGGCCAAAACGTCGATCAGCGTGCGCAGCCACACGCGGTACTCCTGCAGCCAGAGCATACCGGCCAGCAAAAAGGCGATCTGCAGCACAATGGCGAGTGAAACGACGACGACGCGCTGAAACAGCAGCTTTGAAAGATTGCGCATGACAGAACTCCTTCCAGACAGAAACCCCCATAATATTCCATTATAGCAGCCCGAAGCGAAAGATACAAGTATAAAAACTTTTGTTTGAAAATAACTGTTGTCGAGCGGAGGATTCTATGATATAATCAGAGCCTGCGAATACCGCGAAACCAATACAGCAGAGGTCTTTTCTATGCGTGATACCATCAGCGTCAAGGGCGCGCGCGCCAACAACCTAAAAAACGTCTCGGTCGAGCTGCCGCGCGACAAGCTGGTCGTGCTGACAGGCCTGTCCGGCTCGGGCAAATCCTCGCTCGCGTTCGACACCATCTATGCCGAGGGCCAGCGGCGGTATGTCGAGTCGCTCTCGTCGTATGCCAGGATGTTCCTTGGCCAGATGGACAAGCCGGACGTCGACTCCATCGACGGGCTTTCGCCCGCCATCTCCATCGACCAGAAGACCACCAGCAAAAACCCGCGCTCCACGGTGGGCACGGTGACGGAGATCTACGACTATCTGCGCCTTCTGTGGGCGCGGTGCGGCACGCCGCACTGCCCAAAATGCGGCAAGCCCATCCAGCGCCAGACGGTCGACCAGATCGTCGACCAGATCATGCAGCTGCCCGAGCGCACACGCTTTCAGATCCTCGCGCCCGTGGTGCGCGGAAAAAAGGGCGAGCACCAGAAGGTGCTGGACGACGCGCGCCGCGGCGGCTACGCGCGTGTGCGCGCCGACGGCAGCATCTACGAGCTGACGGAGCAGATCAAGCTGGACAAGAATAAAAAGCACCACATCGAGGTGGTGGTCGACCGGCTCGTCATGAAGCCGGATCTGGCGCGCAGGCTCACCGATTCGGTCGAGACGGCGTCGAACCTCTCGGGCGGGCTAGTGGTTTTGAACCGGCTGGATGACGACACCGACAGCATCTTCTCGCAGAACTACGCCTGCGAAGACTGCGGCGTGTCGCTGCCGGAGCTTAGCCCGCGCATGTTCTCCTTCAATAACCCCTACGGCGCATGCCCGCTGTGCAGCGGCCTGGGCACGCAGCTGGTGGCCGATCCCGCGCTCATCATCCCGGACGATTCAAAATCCATTCTGCAGGGCGCGATCCAGGCCTCGGGCTTCAACAACGTCAAAGATGACTCCATCGCCCGGATGTATTTCGAGGCGCTGGCGAAAAGGTATAAATTTACCCTGACGCAGCCGGTGCGCGAGCTGTCAAAAGAAGCGATGGACGCGATCTTGTACGGCACGGGCGAGGAGAAGCTCACCATCTACTACGAGCGCGCCAACGGCCGCGGCGTGCTGGAGCGGCCGTTTGAGGGCGTGCTCAACAATGTCAGCCGCCGCTATAGCGAAACGCAGTCCGACGCGATGCACAAGGAATTGGAAGAGTGCATGGCCGAGCGGCCGTGCCCGAAGTGCCATGGCGACCGGCTGTCGGACGTCAGTCTGGCTGTGACGGTGGGCGGGCTGAACATCATGCAGTTCTGCCGGCTTTCGGTTTCCGACGCGCTTTGCTTTATGCAGGAGCTGAAGCTGGAGGGCAACTTCGCCGTCATTGCCGAGCAGATCCTGCGCGAGATCAAATCCCGCCTGCGCTTTTTGCAGGCGGTGGGGCTGCGCTATCTCACGCTTTCGCGCGCGGCCGCGACGCTTTCAGGCGGCGAGAGCCAGCGCATCCGTCTGGCCACGCAGATCGGCTCGAGCCTGATGGGCGTTTTGTATATCCTTGACGAGCCGTCGATCGGCCTGCACCAGCGCGACAACGACAAGCTGCTCGGCACGCTGCGCCATCTGCGTGATCTGGGCAATACGGTGCTTGTGGTCGAGCATGACGAGGACACCATGCGCGCGGCCGACTATATCGTCGACGTCGGTCCCGGCGCGGGCGTGCACGGCGGGGAGATCGTCGCCGCCGGCAGCCTTGACGATATCATCGCCAGCCAGCGCTCTATCACGGGGCAGTATCTGTCGGGCGTGAAAAAGATCCCGCTCCCGGCCAAGCGGCGCGCGGGCAATGGCAAAACGCTCAAGATCTGCGGCGCGGCGGAGAACAACCTGCAGAATATCGACGTCGAGATCCCGCTCGGGACCTTCACCTGCGTCACGGGCGTGTCCGGCTCGGGCAAGTCGAGCCTGGTCAACGAGATCTTGTATAAGAAGCTGGCCGGCGCGCTCAACCGCGCGCGCACGCGCCCGGGTAAGTTCGATCATATCGAGGGCCTGGAGCACCTGGACAAAGTGGTCGGCATCGATCAAAGTCCCATCGGCCGCACGCCGCGCTCGAATCCGGCGACGTATACGGGTCTGTTCAACGATATCCGCGACCTGTTTGCCTCCACGGCCGACGCGCGCACGCGCGGCTATGGCCCGGGGCGCTTCAGCTTCAACACCAAGGGCGGCCGCTGTGAGGCGTGCTGCGGCGACGGTTTGGTCAAGATCGAAATGCACTTTTTGGCCGACGTCTATGTGCCGTGCGAGGTCTGCGGCGGCAAACGCTACAACCGCGAGACGCTGGAGGTCCTATACAAAGGCAAGAATATCGCCGATGTTCTGGATATGACGGCGGAAGAGGCGCTGGGCTTCTTTGAGAATCTGCCGCGCATCCGCGGAAAGATCGAAACGCTGGTGGACGTGGGCCTTGGCTACGTGAAGCTGGGGCAAAGCTCTACCACGCTCTCGGGCGGCGAGGCGCAGCGCGTAAAGCTTGCCACGGAGCTTTCCCGCCGCGCCACCGGAAGGACCATCTATATCCTCGACGAGCCGACGACGGGCCTGCATATGGCCGACGTGCACAGGCTCATCGATGTGCTGCAGCGGCTCGTAGACGCGGGCAACACGGTGCTCATCATCGAGCATAATCTCGACGTCATCAAGGTCGCGGACCATATCATCGATCTCGGGCCTGAGGGCGGCGCCGAGGGCGGCAATATCGTCGCCTGCGGTACGCCCGAGCAGATTGCGGCCAACCCCGCCAGCTATACCGGGCAATATCTGAAGCGGCTTTTGTAGGCGCGGCGAAACACGGGAAAGGGGACTGCCATGGCGGAGCACGAAGGACACCGCGCGCGGATGCGCAAACAACTCAAAACGAGCGGGATGGACAGCCTGTCCGACGTGCAGGTGCTGGAAATGCTGCTCTACTACGCCTATACGCGGCAGGACACCAATCCCATCGCGCACCGGCTGCTGGCGCGCTTTGGCTCGCTGGCCGCCGTGTTGGAAGCGCCGGCCGCAGAGCTGATGCAGATCGACGGTGTGGGCGAGCGTGCGGCCGAGCTGATCGCGCTCATCCCGCAGCTTGAGCGGCGGCATCTCATCGACCGCAGCAGCGCGGGCAGGATCCTCAACACCAACAGCAAGTGCGGCGCGTTTCTGGTGCCGTATTTCTACGGCGAGAGCGAGGAGGTCGTCTACCTTCTGTGCCTGGACGCGAAGTGCAAGGTCATCGACTGTGTGCTGGTGCACCGCGGCGGGGTGAATGTGGCGGGCATCGCCGTGCGGAAGATCGTCAAGGCCGCGCTCAACTGCAACGCCACGAGCGT
The DNA here is from genome assembly GCA_964633935.1 of uncultured Oscillospiraceae bacterium. Lineage (GTDB taxonomy): Bacteria > Bacillota > Clostridia > Oscillospirales > Oscillospiraceae > CAG-170. The sequence continues at coordinate 5,094 of CAZWKZ010000138.1, forward strand.
GGTGCTGGCGCACAACCACACCAGCGGCATCGCGCTGCCAAGCCCCGAGGACCGGCAGACAACGCTGATTTTGAAAAGCGCGCTGGACGCGGTGGGCATTTTGCTGGCCGACCATATCATTGTGGCCGACGACGATTTTGTGTCTCTGGCGGACGACGGGCTGCTGGGATAGGAGGCGGGAATGGATTTTAAGCTGGTTTCAGAGTACCGGCCCACGGGCGACCAGCCGCAGGCGATCGAATCGCTTGTGCGCGGGCTGCGGCTGGGGCTGAACGATCAGGTGCTGCTGGGCGTGACAG
>CAZWKZ010000139.1:0-5358 GCA_964633935.1 uncultured Oscillospiraceae bacterium
CGGCCGAACGCAAGATTCTGCGGATAGGGCATGCCGTGGCTGAGAATGGTGGATTCCAGCGCGACGACGGGTTTGCCGGCCGCGATGGCTTCGGCGATTTCAGGGGCAACGGACAGATACTTTTCGATGTTCATAGTGCATACTCCTTCAAAATAGATTCGATGAGCGATACGCTCATGTTGGGGTTGATGGTCTTCTCGTGGCCGACGGCGGCGATGCCTGCTGCCAGCGCATAGTCAAGCGTTTTTTCAATGGGGAAGCTGTTTACGGTGCTGTAGATGACGGCGGCCATGAACGCATCGCCTGCGCCGGTGGCGTTGACCATGGTCTGCAGCGGACGAAGCCTGCGCTCGAGCACAAGGCCGCTCTGGTCCATGTATAGGCAGCCGCCTTTGCCCTGACTGACGAAAATGCGGCGCAGGCCCTTGGCGAGTACCGCTTCGCACGCGCGAAGCAGATCGTCGTGCGAGTCGATTTTCATACCGCTCAGGATCTCAAGCTCCATCTTGTTGGGCTTGGCGGTGTCAAAGCGGCCGATGTGCGGCGCGAGCACGCGCGCGTAGGCCGTGGAAACGGGATCGACGTAGACCGCTGGGCCGCCCTCGCATTCATCGAGCAGATGCACGATCAGCCGCTCGGGCAAGCTGGGGTCGCAGGTCACGAGCCGCGCGCCGCGGATGAGGCTCTTTTTGCTGGTGAGATAGTCGGCGGGCAGCTGCTGTAGAATCGACATGTCGGACATCGCCACCAGCATATCGCCCTTGTCATCCAGCACCGAGAGGTAGGTAGAGGACGGATGGCCCTCGACCGTGTAGAGGCTTCCGATGTCGATGCCGGCCGAGAGGCATTCGCGGCGGATCTGCTCGGCGTAGATATCGCTGCCGACGGCGGAGATGAGCTTGACGTCCGTGCCGAGCCGCGCCAGATTTTCGCACACGTTGCGCGTGACGCCGCCGGCGGACGAGGTGATATGACTGGGATTGCTGTCGCGCATGACGATGGGCTTTTTTGTCCGTCCGTGGATATCGACGTTCGCAGCGCCCACGCCGACGACGTAGAACGAGTTGTTGACGATATAGCCTTTGCCAAGGATGTAGCCCTTTTTCTGCAGGTTCGCGATATGCACCGCGACCGAGCTGCGCGCCAGATTCAGCTGCGCGGCCAGTTCATTTTGTGAGATCGCGGGGTTTCGCTGAATGATATGGAAAATCTCTTGTTCGCGTTCCGTCATAGCACACCGCCTATAAAAATGTTTAATATCTAAGCACATGTTTATTATACACAGACGGGCGGAAATGTCAACCCCTAGGGTAAAAAAATTTGCCCATCGGTAAAGATGGGCAAATTGCGGGTGTTGGAATGGCCGCTCAGGATGGGTCTGAAATGACTATGACGCCGGAGGACGGGCGGTAGAGCAGCTGCACCTCGCCGGATTTGTCGTGGATAAAGCAGGAAAGCCCGCCCTCGAGCCAGTAGAAGCTCATCCAGGCGTCCTCTGCCTGCGCGTAGATGGTATACTCGGCGGCGTGGGCGGTAAAATACTGCTGGTACGCTTCGTATGCCGTGCGGTAGTCGGCCTGCTGGGTGTAGGAATAGCGGTCATCCTGCGGGAGATTGACAATCTGCGCCCGGCGCAGCATCGTGAGCAGCAGCGCGGCGGTCTCTGGCTCGGCACAGTCGCTCAGCGGCTGCTCGATGGCCGAGAGGAAATACCAGCCGCCGTCATAGCGCTCGAGCGTATAGATCTTGCGCAGCCGGCAGTTTTCCGGCGCGTGGGTCTCGTCAAGCATGTCGTAGAACGCGGCGGTGACGGTAAGCGTATCGTCCTGCATCGCCGCTTCTTCGATCACGATATTGCGTCCGCCGCCAAAGCCGGAGGCCAGCGGCGTGACGATCGCGCGCGCGTCGACGCTATAGTCCGCGTTCTGGCGGATGTCAAAGTAGAAATCCCGATAGTATTTTGACAGCTCGGAAACGATGTAGTCCTCGGTGAAGTAAAACCGCTCCGCTTCCGCATCCCAACAGCGGTTCAAATCGTCGTGCGGCGTCAGCAGAAGAAACGACAGATACAGCTCGTCGCCCGTCAGCTCCGACGCGCTGCGGAAGGTAAATGTGTTCGCCCCGGTCAGGCCGGTTTCTATGTCCGTCAGCAGCTGCCGCAGTTCTTCGTCCGACGGCACGCCGTCTTCTTCGGCGGGAACGCCCGTCTCCACCGGCGCGACCGGCGCATCGGGCGTTTCCGGCGTGTCGGGGGATTCCGGCTCGGCGGCGGGCACAGGCGTCTCGAATGGCGGTTCGTCAGGCACAGGTTCGTTGGACAAGGTCTCGGATGAAGGGTCGCCGCTAAATTGGCTGACGTCGGCGTCCAGGCGTTCCTGTAGCTCGCTGCGCGAGGGCTTGTCCGCGCATGCGGACAGACAGATAAGCAGCGCCAATAGCGGCAGCGCTGCGGAAAGCCTTTTCTTGCAAACGGATCGATTCATGGCGTGACCTTCTTTTTTGGCGAAAACTGTAAGATTATGTAAATTTGCGTCTGCGCGCAAAAAAACGGCGCGCCGGCGTATGTGAAAAATCTGAGGAAAAAATGTAGCGATAATCTCGGATACAATCCCAGTATATCAGACGAGAACGGCAAAGTCAACGGATAGAGAGAAACGCGGGCGGCAAAATGCTTGCCGCCCGCGAAAAAATTATGTCAACAGATCGAAGATGACGATGGCCTTGAACAGATCGCCGTCGACGGCCAGCTGGAACTGGCCCTTCTGCAGCTGCGTCAGGCTCTGCGCGATGGAAAGGCCAAGTCCGCTGCCCTCGGTGCTGCGCGAGGCGTCGCCGCGCACGAAGCGCTCCATCAGCTCGTCGGCAGAGATGTCCAGCGCATATTTTGAGATATTGCGGAAGGTGATGACGACCCTGTCGTTTTGTACCTCGCTGGAAAAATACATCCGTGTGCCGGGCAGCGCGTATTTGCAGACGTTGCTGAGCAGATTGTCGAATACGCGCCAGAGCAGCTTGCCGTCGGCCAAGATCTTCGGCGCCGAGGGGTCGGGGCGGAACACCGGCTCCAGTCCTGCGGCCTCCAGCCGGTCGAGATATTCGCCCGCGACCTGGCCGAGCAGGACGTTGACCTCGGTCGGCTCCAATGTGACGCTGATCGCGCCGGTGGAGGCTTTTGAAGCCTCGACCAGATCCTCGGTCAGCTTTTTGAGCCGTGCCGACTGCCGGTCGAGAACCGCGATATATTCGCGCGCCTTCTCCGGCTGCACGTCCTCTTTCTTGAGAAGATCGACGTAGTTTACGATCGACGTCAGCGGCGTTTTGATATCGTGCGAGACGTTGGTGATCAGCTCGGTGCGGAAGCGCTCGGCGCGCGTCTGCTCGTTCACGGCCTTCTGCATGCCGCCGGCGATGGAGTTGAGGTTTTCCGCGTGCTCGCGCAGGGCCAGATGCAGGTGGCGCGTGTCAATGGTGTAGCCGAGATTGCCGCTTGCCAGCGCCTTGCCGCCTGCCTGCACGCGGCGCATACCGATGGCCGTCAGGACGATGACGGGCGTCAAAACGCATTTGCCGAGCAGCCACCAGGCTACCAGCGCATCGGTCTGGTACGCGCAGGCGGCAATGACGATAAATTCGATCAGGCAAAGCCCGCCCCAGATCAGTACCGCCTGCCAGATGAGCGGCAGCGCGCGGCACACGGCGCGCACGCCGTGGTAAAGCCATCTGCACAAGCGCCAGAGGAGCCGGCAGATGGAAAAGATGACGGTGCTGCGCCACCAGTTGCCGGACTTGAAGCGCGTGGCGATGCTCATCAGAACGCCCATGGCCAGCGGGATCGTCACAACAAGCCCCAGTACGATGCGCACGGCTTCAAAGACCCAGCTGAAACTGCCAAGACTCTCCAGGCATACGTAGCCGATCCCAACAAAGGCGAAGAACATCGCCACAAGGTAGAGGTCGAGTGGGATGCGGTCGACCCAGTTGAGATGGATGCCGTCGACGCCCTCTTTGTGACCGGCGGCACAGAGCAGGAATACGAACAGCGCCAGCGCCAGCAGCAAAAAGATCACGGCCAGTGCGATGAGCCAGTAGCGGAGGTTCAGCAGCGTCTGCAAAGAGAACTGATCGATATAGAACTGATCCTGCGCCGTAAACGTCTGGTGGATATAGCCGGTGATGACGACCGTCTCAAAATCAAAGCAGGTGTAGAGGATCTCCGATTCGATGCGTCCGTCAGAAAGCGTTTCGGTGGTGTAGTCCATGACCGAATAGTTCTGCTCGTGCAGGCTTTCGATGTATGCCAGCTGCTCGTCTTCATCTTGGAAGATGCGCGTCTCGGTCTGCTCGCGCCAGTTGTAGGTGATGGAGTACTCGTTGCTATACATGAAGCGATAGGATTCGTCCGCGCCGGGGCTTTCAAAGAGCAGCTTGCCGCCGGTGGTGGTCACGGTAAAATAGAAGTTGGAATTTTCCGGGCTGAAATAGCGCTCGTAGTAGCTGAGATCTGCCGCTGCATCCTCTTTTGCCGCGCGCAGGAGGCAGCTGTAATAATCGCGCGCAGTGTTCATAGCCCCCCAGAAGGCGCTTGAGGGCTGCACGCGGTATAAAACCATCTCCGGGCTGAGCACGTAGCCGTCGCTGTCGGCCACATATGCCACGCCCGCCGCGCAAAGCATCAGCAGCAAGGTGAAGATGGTGAACAGGATCAGCGCTGTGATCTTGGCCCAGAGCTTGGAAGTGAGCTGCTTCATGGCGTACCAGCCTCCATTTTATACCCCTTGCCCCACACGACTTTTAGGTAGCGCGGCTCGCCGGGGTTGATTTCCAGTTTCTCTCGCAGATGGCGGATATGGACCGCCAGCGCATTGTCGGCGTTGAGCGGAATATCGTCCCACACCTTGCGGTACAGCTCGGACGGAGAGAAGACCTTGCCGGGATTCTGCATCAGAAAGCGCAGGATATCGTACTCCTTCGGCGTGAGCGAGACCGGCTCGCCGTCAAGCGTGACGGTCTTGGCGTTGTCGTCCAGCTCGATGCCGCCGACCTTCAACAGCGCCGGGTTTTCAAGCCCGCCGCCGAGGGTCAGATACCGCCTGAGCTGCGAGCGCACGCGCGCAAGCACCTCTACAGGGTTGAAGGGCTTTGTGATATAGTCGTCCGCGCCGACGTTCAGGCCAAGGATTTTGTCCGTGTCCTCAGACTTGGCTGTGAGAAAAATGACAGGGACGTTGGAAAACTCGCGCAGCCGCGCCAGTGTGGTCAGCCCGTCGATGCCGGGCATCATGATGTCCAGCAGAATCAGCTGTACCGGCTCGCGGCGCACGCATTCAAGCGCCTCGCGCCCGTTCGCGGCCAAAAAGA
>CAZWKZ010000140.1:0-5250 GCA_964633935.1 uncultured Oscillospiraceae bacterium
TGTCGCCGGAGAAAACAAATTCCATTTGTTTCGCGGCGTGCGCGCCGCGAACGCTGCGAGGTTTTTTGACTCGCTGAAACGGCGGCAGAAGATTTCTGCCGCCGTCTATCTTATCTTCTTCCGCCGAAGCCGCCGCCCCGGCTGCCGCCGCTGCGGCCGCCGAAACTGCCGCCGCGACTGCTGCCGCCGAAACCGCCGCTGCGGCTGGAGCCGCCAAAGCTCCCGCCCCGGCTGCTGCCGCCAAAGCCGCTGCTGCGGCTGGAGCTGCTGCGATTGGACCCGCTGCTTTTACTCGGCCCGCTGCCGAATCCCGGGCCGCCGGGAGGCGGCGGATTGCGCGGAGGAGGCGGAGGCGGCGGGGGCGAGCGGCGGCGATTGCCGCTGAGCACCGAGCCCCAGAACATACCCTTCCAGAAGCCGTTGGAGCCGCCGGACGAACCGGAGGCATAATAGCGCCTGCGCGGGCGCGAGCACAGCACCACGATCAGCGTGACAACAGCGATGAAGAGGCACACCGCGAGCAGCCCATCCTCGACCTCGCTGCCGTAAGAGAGCGTTTTACCGTGCGAGTCGGCCACGGGGATGGTGTCCTCATACCAGTCGGCAAGATCCGTGAACAGCGCCTCAAGCTGCTTATCCGCGCTGCCGGAGAACACCGCCTCGCCCATGTATGAGCGGAAAATGACCTCCAGCTCGTTATTCATGAAATACGCCATGTCATCGCCGGAGGCCACGTACCAATCCCGCGTCCCGACGTCGATCAACAACATGAGATCCGATTCGCCGCAGCCGATCGTATAGCCATAGTCATACGCTGCATCGCCGATATCTGCGCCGTCCAGGTCATCGACTACCGCAACGCCCACGATGCTGGCGTAGGTATACGCAAGCTCCGCATTTGCACGCGCGAGCTTTTGCACAGTAGAATCGCTCAAAAGCCCAGCCTCATCATAGATGAATTGCTCGAACTCGCCGGCGTGCTCTTTGGCCCAGCTGGCCGCGTCTGCGGCCGAATTCGGGTCGTACTCCGTTTTGCCCGCGCTGGCAAAAAAGCCGATGGCAACGGCCGCCACGACCATCAAAACCGTGATGGTGACGGCTACGCCCTGTTTCTTAAAAAAACTCATAGCGTCTCCTACTTACACCTTGCGCGATTCAAGCAGCTTCTGCTTAAGCTCGCCCTCGATCTTACGAAGCTCGATCTCGGCCTCCTTGCGCTTCTGTGCGCCCTCGGTCTGGATCTGCAGCACCTCGTCGAGCGTGCTGATGAGGCTCTCGTTCGTGTGCTTGAGCGTCTCGATATCCACGATGCTGCGCTCAGACTCGCGCGCAGTCTCGACCGTGGCCATCTTCAGCATATCGGCGTTTTTCTGCAGCAGCTGGTTGGTCATATCCGTGACCTTGCGCTGGGCCTGCATGGCGCGGGCGGAGTCCTGGATGCCCAGCGAGAGCACCATCTGATTCTTCCACAGCGGGATGGTGTTCATGATGGAGGTCTGGATCTTTTCCATCATCAGCTGGTCGTTGTTTTGGATCATACGGATCTGCGGCGCGGTCTGCAGCGAGATAACGCGCGTCAGCTCAAGGTCGTGCAGCTTCTTCTCAAAGCGGACGCATTTGTTCTCAAAATCGTTGGCCGCCTGCGCGTCCTCCGGCAGGCCGGACTTGGCCGCCTTGTCGCGCAGCTGCACCAGCGTGGTGGCCCGCTCCTCGGCCAGCTTCTGCTTGCCGGCAAGGATATACATGGTCAGCTGCTTGAAATACTCGAGATTCTTGTCGTACATCTGGTCCATCACAGCCACGTCCTTCATGAGCGTCAGCTTGTGCTTTTCCAGCTCTGCGGCGATGCGGTCGACATTCTCCTCGGCCCTGCCGTATTTGGCCTTCATGATCTCGACGTTGTTGCTGGCCTTTTTGAACAGGCCCGCCAGACCCTTCTTCTCCGGCTCGTCAAAGGTCCGCAGTTCAACCAAAAGGTCTGAGACCATGTCGCCGATCTCACCCATGTCCTTGGTCTTGACCTTGGCCAGCGCAGTCTCAGAAAAATCCGCGATATTCTTCTGGGCAGCCACGCCGTACTGCATCACCTGATTAGAGTCGGTCAAATCGATCTGCTTGGCAAAGTCCAGCACCGCCTTCTGCTCGGCGGGGCTCAATACGGACATATCCGGTCCGGCCTCGGGCGAAGCCTCGGCCTTCTGCATAGAATCGGGCTGCTTGACCTCAAGGACGGGCGCGTCCTGCAGATCGGGGTTCAGCGTCAGCTGCGGGATTTTTTCTTCTTCCATCGTCGTATCTCCTTACCTGTCTTAAAAATCTTTTTGATCGGTGAGTCCCTGGCTGGCCATCATCTGCTCCATGACCTGGATGTCCGCCGTGATGTCCACAACGTCGGCGGCAAACAGACTGTCTAGCTGCTTCTGGAAGGCGACGATCACCTTGTCGAGCAGTTCTTCGATTTTCTTCATACCGTCGTCGATGTTGCCCATGCGCATGCCCTGGTTCTGCAATACCACATACTGCTCGAGCAGCTTGATCGTCGTCGGCAGGTAGTAGCCTATGAACTGCTTGATCTCGTTCAGCTTTCCCGGATTGTCGCGCACATGCGAAAGGATCTTATCGGTGAGTATCTCGATCTGCTTGATCTGCGCCGAAAGCTTGAAATCGGGGATCTCATCGTTGAGCTGGACGATACGCGTAAGATACGCCTGTCCCTGCTCGAGCACCTCGTCCAGCTCGGCGTTGCCGGTGGACGGCGTCTTCTTCGCCTCTGGCTTTGGCTCGGTCTTCGGCTCGGTCTTGGACTTCTGCTCTGTCTTGGGCTTCTGCTCAGTTTTCTTTTCTGCTTTCTTTTCCGCTTTTTCCTGTTCAGTCTCCGTCACCAGCTTGTCCGGGAAGAACAGGCGCAGCACCAGATACACCGCCACCGACAAGACCAAGCAGCGGATCACCTGTGAAAAGCTCGTCAGCTTTCCAGCCAGCGCGCACGAAAGCCACACGAGGCCGATGGCATAGGTTGGGATCACGGATTTTTTCTTTTTCTGGTTTGAGTTTTCCTTCTTTTGACTCATGGCCTTCCCACCGCCCATACGTCCGGCGCGCGACGCGCAAGCCGCAGGGAAACATCCTTCCATTATAATTTCTCTTATTTCAAATAATATCGCGTATACATCCGAAAGTCAAGGAAAGCCTGTAGTTTTCCCTACATACAAGCCGTTTGACACCGGCGCGCAAACCCGCTATAATAGCCACGAGAACAGAAACAGCGCCGGCCTTCGCCCGGCCTCTTGTTCTGGCGTCTGTTTTCCCTGGGGCCGCCTTGCGGCAGCCCCTATTTGAAGCGGCCGGGTCCGCCTGCGTGGGATCGGAGCTTTCGCAGACCGCGCGGCCGCATACCCATAAGTATGCGCCTGCGCCCTGTCCGGTGCGGCCCCGTTTTCAATTCCTGAATTGGAGGTCCTTCTTATGATCAAAGTCTCTCCGTCTATTCTCTCCGCCGATTTCGTCAATCTTGAGCGTGATATCCGCGCGCTCACGCCCGCCGGCGCCGACTATGTACATATTGACGTAATGGACGGCAATTTTGTTCCCAACATTACCATCGGAATTCCCGTTGTGGCCGCCATCCGCGGCATTACCGATCTGCCGCTCGACGTGCACCTGATGATCGACCGGCCCGTGCGCTATGTCGAGCGCTTCTGCAAAGCCGGCGCCGACATCCTGACGATCCATATCGAGGCCGACAGCGAAAAAAACACGCTCGCGGCGCTCGAGGCCATCCGCGCGTGCGGCGTAAAGGCCGCCATCTCGGTCAAGCCCAAGACCCCAGCCGAAGCGGTGCTGCCGTATCTGCCTCTGTGCGATCTGATTTTGGTCATGACCGTCGAGCCGGGCTTCGGCGGGCAGTCGTTCATGGCCGACATGATGCCAAAGATTTCGCAGATCCGCGCGTATATCGACGCGCAGAATCCCGCCTGCGAGCTTGAGGTCGACGGCGGCGTAAACGAGCAGACCGCCAAGATCTGCACCGGCGCGGGCGCGAACGTGCTCGTCGCGGGCAGCGCCTTCTTCCGCGCAGCCGATAAGGCCGCGTTCGTCAGAGCCGTCAAAGAATAGCCCCTGCAAAGATGCCCCTGCCCGGATCCCAGTTGGGATCCGGGAAGTTTTTACCTTTCGTTCAGCGCCAGCTGCTTCGCCGCATACTCGTAGGCCTGCTTGAAATCCTCGCTCTCGCGGCAGCACAGCTCCATACATCGGTAAAGCTCGCGGCGCAAAATGCGCGGCAAGCCCTCCGCCTGCTCGGCCTGCTGCAGATAGATGACGGCGTTTTCGTACTGCTCCTTCTTTGCCGCGATGCGTCCGCGCAGCACAAGATACTCCGCACGGTTTTCGTCCGGCAGATCGACGATCGACCAGATCTCCCGCTCGGCGGCCTGGATATGCTCCTGCTCAAGCTGATAGCGCGCCATCAGCAGATGGTACGCCACGCCGTTTTGCGCGCTGAGATAGACCTGCCGGTACTCGCCCACCGCCTGCTCGGCGCCGCTTCCCGCGTGCTGCGCGCAGCGCGCCAGCACCGCCGCCATGCGCAGCCGCAGCTCGTCGCTGCGGTAAAGCCCCTGGCCGCTGCTTTCCATCGCCCGCGCGACATACGCGCGCGCATCGTCAAAGCGCTCGTCGTCAAGCGCCGCCGAAGCCAGCTGCGCCGCCGCAATCGCCTGCAGCGCCAGCGCCTCGTCCGTCTCAAGCGGCCCGCCGAGCCGCTTGAGGCAATCCTCCCAGCGCCGCTGCTGCGCCAGCGCCCTGGCCTGCGCAAGCTGCTCCGCCTCGCTCTGTGTCTGCGCGTCCTCCAGCAGCCACCCCGCGCGCACGCCGAGCCGTTCCGCCAGATATTCCAGCGTCCCCACCGACGGCGAAGCCAGATCGTTTTCGATCTGCGAAAGCATGTTGCGCGTGATCCTGTCGCCCGCGACCTGCTTTTGCGTCAGGCCCTTTTCCGCGCGCGCCTTGCGCAGCTTCTGTCCCAGCGTCATGCAGGAATCCCTCCAATGTAAATCCTATTTACTTCATCCTACCACATCCCTGCGCCGGATGCAAGTCCAATGTCATACTGGCAAAGCGCTCTCCGGAACAGCCGTTCCGGAGAGCGCTCGAGACTGTCGAAAAAGGCTATGCGCCTTTTCCGACAAAAGGATCACGGCCCGCAGCAGCGCACTCGTTTTCCGCCTGCGGCGAACAACTCGCACGTTT
>CAZWKZ010000141.1:0-1954 GCA_964633935.1 uncultured Oscillospiraceae bacterium
GCTGACGATGTCCTCAGGGCGACGTGACCGCTCGCGCCCGCGCACGTAGGGCACGATGCAGTAGGTGCAGAAGTTGTTGCAGCCGTACATGATCGATACCCACGCCTTGAGGCTGGACGAGCGCCGGGCGGGAAGCCCCTCGGCGATATTGCCCGCAGAATCGTCCGTGGCGAAGACGCGCTTGCCCGTGGCGAGCACGTACTGCAGCAGCTCTGGAAAGCGCCAGAGCTGGTGCGGGTTGAACACGCCGTCGACGTGGCGGTAGCTGCTTTTGATCTTCTGCGCGACCTCGGGCCGGCCCATCATGCAGCCGCACAGGAAAATTTTCTGTCTGGGGTGGCGCCGCTTGGTGTGCACCAGCGCGCCGACGTTTCCGTATACGCGCGACTCTGCGTGCTCGCGGATGGCGCAGGTGTTGATGACGATGCAGTCGGCGCCCTCCTCGGTATCTGTGATCGCGTAGCCGCACGAGACGAGCATGCCGCGGATGCGCTCGGAATCGGCCTCATTCTGCTGGCAGCCGTAGGTGTCGACAAACGCGCGCGGAGTCAGTCCCTGCGCGAGCCAGTACTGCTTGATCTGGCCGCAGATTTCCTGCTGGCGGCGCAGATCGCTCTGCGCGATGACGGTGGTATTGCGTTCCAAATTGCGCGTCCTCCGGTTTTTGATAACTTAGCATCTTATTATAGCAGAAAAGCCGCGAATTTTCAACGTTTATCATTTCCCGTCCGTCTGTATTTGACGAAGCGGGCGGCTTTCGCGGCAAAATTCAGAAATAATTCAGATTTTTCACAGCCTGCGGCGATTGCAAATGCTATCGCCGTGTGATAAACTGTGCTGAGATACCGCCAGTTGGGAGGGAACGGTATGACGCAGCAGGAACAGCCTGCCCGGCAGCCGCAGACGCAAAAAAGCAAAAAGGCGCGCGTATTGCTTGTGATCTTGGCGGCGGTGCTCGTTTTGAGTATCGCGGGCATGATCCTCGGCGCGGCCGCGCGGCATAGACGCGAACGGACCATGCAGGCAGCGGTCGTGACCTGCGGCGAGTTTGAGATGACGAGCCGCGATCTGAGCTACTATTATTGGAGCGAATACTTCTACTTTGCAAACGCCGTGGGAAGCCAGCTGCCCGGCTTTGACGCCGGCGTGGCGCCCGACGAGCAGATGTACGACGAGACGCGCACGTGGCAGGACTATTTTCTTGAGCGCACGCTCATCACCGTGCGCGACACAGTCTCGATGACGCTGGTGGCGCGCGCGGTGGGCTTTGAACTGCCAGAGGATTACCGCGCGTCATACGAGCGGGCGCTTGCGCAGTTTGAGCAGGCCGCCGCAGAGCAGGGCTACGACGATGTGCAGGCGTATCTGCGCGCGTCCTACGGTCCCGACGCGACGATAGAGAGCTTCGAGGCGTATCTGTACGATACGCACCTAGCCGCGGCCTACTCGGACGAGCTGTACGAGACGATCGAGATCTCAAGCGCCGACGCCGAGGCATACCGCAGCATGCACGAGACCGACTATGCCGACTGCCAGACGCAGGACGAGGCGCTCAGCGAGGCGGCCGAGGACCTGCGCGCCGAGCAGTATCAGAACCTGTTCCTCAGCCTGACCGAGCCATATCAGTTCGAGGTCAACTATGATGCGATCACGCTGTATCAGCCAGAGGGCGTGTTCGAGCAGCCCTCCTGATAAGCTTGTAAAAATACCATCGCGCCTGGCGCGATAGAAAGAAGAGTGGAAGCATGTATTGTAAGTATTGCGGCGCCGCGCTGGAAGACGGCGCAGCCGAGTGTCCCGCTTGCGGCAGGGCGCAGACCGAGACGGCCGAAGCGGCCGAAGAGTTGGCGCAGACCGAGACGGCCGAAGCGGCCGAAGAACTGGTACAGACCGAGACGGCCGGAGCGGCCGAAGAACCGGCGCAGACCGAGGCGGCTGAGCAAGCCGCGCCGGC
>CAZWKZ010000141.1:2054-5120 GCA_964633935.1 uncultured Oscillospiraceae bacterium
CCGGAGCGGCCGAAGAACCGGCGCAGACCGAGGCGGCTGAGCAAGCCGCGCCGGCAGAGCCGGTGACGGACGAAGCGCCGGCAGAGCAGAAACCGGCCGGGCGCAGGGGCGGCCGGCTGGCGGCGATCATCGCGGCTGCTGTTGTGATCCTTGCGCTGATCGCGGCGGCGGTGCTGTTTGGAGGAAAGAAAACAGACGGCGCCAAGACGCCGGATTCGCAGCCGGGCGCATCCGAGACCGAAAATGCAGACGCCGCCGGCGACGAGACGGATGCCGAAGCGCCCGTCTCCGAGGACGGCACGGTCATGCACGTCAACGACGCCGGCTACACTTCGTATACGGCGACGGCCGAGCAGCTGACGGACGAGGTTTTGAGCAGCGTGATCGCCACCTGCGGCGACCGGACGCTTACCAACCGCGCGCTGAGCCTGTATTATTGGCAGCAGTATTACGCCTTCGCCAGCGCCTACGGCAGCTACCTGGCCTACTTTATGGATACCTCGCTGGGACTTGACGAGCAGCTCTATGGCGAGAACGTCACCTGGCAGCAGCAGTTTATCGACCGGGCGGTCGTGATGTTCCAGCATGTGAGCGCGCTGGCGCAGCGGGCCGAGGCCGAGGGCTTTACCCTGGGCGAAGACGATCAGGCGTATCTCGACGAGCTGATCGACAATCTGAGCCAGGCTGCCGCGGGCTACGGCTATGAGAGCGCCGACGCGTTCTTGCAGCTGCAGTTCGGCCCCGGCGTCACGGCGCAGGATTACCTGAGCTATGCCGCCGACAGCACGCTTGCGCTGGCGTATCTGCAGTCGCTGGTGGCGCAGCACAGCTATACGAGCGACGATGTCAGCGCCTATTATGACGCGCACGCCGACGAGTACGCGGAAAACCGCGTGGAAAAGCTCGACTTGCCGAACATCGATATCCGTCACATTCTCATCGTGCCTGCCGAGCAGGACGAGAACGGCGCGTATACCGACGAGGCGTGGCAGGCCGCGCAGCAGCAGGCGGAGCAGCTTTTGCAGCAGTGGCAGTCCGGCGAGGCGACCGAGGAGAGCTTTGCCGAGCTTGCCGTTGACAACAGCGCCGACGGCAGCGCGTCAAACGGCGGCCTGATCACCGACGTCTATCCCGGACAGATGGTCGACGAATTCAACGACTGGTGCTTTGACGAAGCGCGTCAGGTGGGCGATGTGGGGATCGTGAGATCGCAGTTCGGCTATCACATCATGTATCTGTCCGCCGTTGGCGACGAGATCCACTGGTACACGGTGGCCGAGAGCGACTATCTGAACGAGTTGTCGGCGACGATCGAAGATGAGATCGCTGAAGCATACGAGCTGCAGACGGATTTGGACAAGGCGGCTGTGTATAACGTGCTGTCCGCTGCCGCGCAGTGATCTATAACACACGGGAGAAGCGGCAATGGGAAAGAAAATGCTGTTTTTTGTGAACCCGAACGCCGGGCACGCCGGGATCCGCGATTATCTCATGGAGGTTCTGCAGATCTTTACCGTCGGCGGGTATGAGGTGACGGTGCACACCACATCCGGGCCGAAGGATCTGACGCGTCAGATCCTCGCGCGCGGCGATCAGTATGACATCATTGTCTGTACCGGCGGCGACGGCACGCTGAACGAGACCGTCTCGGGCCTGATGGGGCTGGAGAAGCGGCCGCAGCTGGGCTATATCCCGGGCGGCACGGTCAACGACGTGGCCTCGACGCTGGGACTGTCGCACGACCCGATCAAGGCCGCGCAGGATATCGTCCACGGCCAGCCGTACGCCATCGACATCGGCGGATTCGGCGAGGACCGGTGGTTTACGTATGTCGCGGCGTTTGGCCTGTTCACCGACGTGGCGTATGAGACGCCGCAGCAGGATAAGCGCGCGCTGGGAAGGCTCGCGTACCTGCTCAACGGCGTGCGCGCGCTGTCCGACGTCAAAAGCGTGCATGTGCGCCTGACGTGCCAGGGCCAGACGGTGGAGGCGGACGTGCTTGACGGACTGGTGTGCAGCACCACTTCCGTCGGCGGCTTTAAGACGACGAAGGCGCTGCCGATCGCGCTCAACGACGGCAAGTCGGAGATCGTGCTGGTGCGCGACTTTAAAAATGTCGCCGATTTCAGCGCTGCGGCCGGATGCCTGCTGCGGCAGGATTTTCAGGCGCCGTATTTCATTACCTTCCAGGCCAGCGAGGCGACGTTTGAATTTGACGAGCCGGTGGCCTGGACGCTCGACGGCGAGTATGGCGGGACGCTGGCGCGGGTAGGCGTGCGCAACCATCAGCGCGCGCTTGAGGTGATCGTTCCGCGCTAAAAAATCGCGTCCTCCGCACAGGCGCTGTGCGGAGGACGCGGCGCGTCAAAGGAGGAATCGTATGCTACAGGCAATGACGCAGATCGTCCGCGCGGCGGGACAGATCATCCTGCGGGCGGACGCGGACAAGGGTGTGCGGCAGAAAAGCTCGAAGCACGATCTGGTCACGCGCTATGACACGCAGGTGCAGGCGTTTTTGCGCCAGGCGCTGCTGCAGGCGCTGCCCGGCGCGGGCTTTTTTGCCGAGGAGGACGACGGCGGACCAGTGCAGCCGCGCGGCCTGCATTTTATCGTCGACCCCATCGACGGCACGACGAATTTCATCAAGGGCCTGCGCCGCAGCTGCGTGAGCGTGGCGCTGGCCGAGGAGCAGCGCGTGGTGTGCGGCGTGATCTATAACCCCTATGCCGACGAGATGTTTACCGCCGAGGCGGGCAAGGGCGCGTGTTTAAACGGCGCGCCGATCCGCGTCAGCAGGTGCGGCATGGACGAGGCCGTGGTCTATACCGGCGCGTCGCCGTATTATCCGGCGTGCTATGACGAGACCTTCCGCATGGCAAGAAGTCTGATGGGCCGGCGTGTGGATATTCGCCGCCCAGGCTCGGCGGCGCTGGAGCTGTGCGACGTGGCCTGCGGCCGGGCTGAGGCGTATTTTGAAGCGCTGCTTTCGCCATGGGACTACGCGGCGGGCGCGCTGATCGTGCGCGAGGCGGGCGGATCTGTGACGGACATGGCGGGAAAAGCGCT
>CAZWKZ010000142.1:0-4922 GCA_964633935.1 uncultured Oscillospiraceae bacterium
TCGTGCGGCAGTCGACGAATTTCTGTACGCGGTTGGCGATATCGAGGCTGCCGGTGAGCTTCTTTTTGATGTTCAGCCGCGCCTTTTCCGCCGTCTCCCGGCTGCGCTTGTTGACCAGCACCTGGTCGGCGATGCGGTCGGCGTCGGCCTTGTTCTCGATAAAATAGACGTTCAGGCGGCTGCGGAAAAATTCCGTCATCGCGTCCTGGACAAACTTGTTGGTGATGGCCTTCTTGGTCTGGTTCTCGTAGGAGGTCTGCGTGGAAAAGCAGCTTGTGACCAGCACCAGACAGTCAGCCACGTCCTGGAACGTGATCTTGGCCTCGTTCTTGGCGTATTTGCCGCTGGATTTCAGGTACGCGTCAATGGCGTAGACGAAGGCGTTTTTCACGGCCTTCTCCGGCGCGCCGCCGTGCTCGAGCCACGACGAGTTGTGGTAGTACTCGATCTGATTGACCTGGTTGGAAAACACCAGCGCAGCCGAGATCCTTACCTTGTATTCCGGCATGTCCTCGCGGTCGCGGCCCTTGCGCTCGGCCTGCCAGAACTGCGGCAGGGTGAGCGTCTGCTCGCCGGCAAGCTCGGCCACGTAATCGGCGATGCCGTTTTCATAGCGGTAGTCGGTGGTCTCGAATTTGCCGGTTTCCAGTTCGTTCAGAAAGCGGAATGTGACGCCCGCGTTCACGACCGCCTGCCGCTTGAGAATGTCTTGGAAATACTCCTTCGGCACGCGGATGTCCGTGAACACCTCGAGATCGGGCTTCCAGCGGAAGGTGGAGCCGGTCTTCTTGCGGTCGGCCGGCTCTTTTTGCATTTGGCCCACCAGCTCGCCCTTTTCAAAGTGCAGCGTATATTTATATCCGTCGCGGCGGATGGTGGCGTCAAAGTATTCCGAGGAATACTGCGTCGCGCACGAGCCTAGGCCGTTCAGACCCAGCGAGAACTCATAGTCGCCGCCGGCGTTGTTCTGATACTTGCCGCCGGCGTACAGCTCGCAGAATACCAGCTCCCAGTTGTACCGGCCCTCCTTTTCGTTCCAGTCGACCGGGCAGCCGCGGCCAAAATCCTCGACCTCGATCGAGCAGTCGCGGAAGCGGCGCACGGTGATCAGATCGCCGTAGCCCTCGCGCGCTTCGTCGATGGCGTTGGAGAGAATCTCAAACACGGCGTGCTCGCAGCCCTCAAGTCCGTCGGAGCCGAAGATGACCGCCGGACGCTTCCGAACGCGGTCGGCGCCCTTGAGCGCGGAAATGGAGTCGTTGCCGTATTGCTGCTGTTGCTTCTTCATGCTGTTTCCTCACGTTGATGATTTGGCGCAGGCGCCGATATTGTGTGTCACATGGGCCTAAAAACCCATTATATTGTATGTAGTATACCGGTTTTTCCCTGTAAAGTCAAGCAGGGCCGCCGGCGGGCGCGAATTGGCAAAAGGCACAATTTTGCTGCAAAACTTTCTTGCTTTTTATCTGCGGGTTTTGGTTGCAATCCGCCGGATTTCAGTCTATAGTTTAAGATAGAGAACGACAGGAGCGAGCAAACGCAGAGGATGGATTATGGTACGACAGGGATTTGACAACGAAAAATACCTCAAGCTGCAGTCCGAGCGGATCTTAGAGCGCGTCGAGGCCTTCGGCGGTAAGCTCTATCTTGAGTTCGGCGGCAAGCTTTTTGACGACAATCACGCGTCGCGCGTGCTGCCGGGCTTTCTGCCGGACAGCAAGATGCGGATGCTGCTGCAGCTAAAGGACCAGGCGGAGATCATCATCGCCATCAACGCCGCGCACATCGAGATGAACAAGCGCCGGGGCGATCTGGGGATCACGTACGATCTTGACGTCATGCGTCTAATCGACGCCTTCCGCTCGATCGGGCTGTATGTCGGCAGCGTGGTCATCACACAGTACCGCGGCCAGCACGCGGCGGACCTGTTTGAGAAGAAGCTGCGCGACGTCGGCGTGGCGGTATACAAGCACTATGTGATCGAGGACTATCCGTCGAACGTGCCGCATATCGTCTCGGACGAGGGCTACGGCAAAAACGAATACATTGAGACCGAGCGCCCGATCTGCGTCGTCACCGCGCCCGGCCCCGGCTCGGGCAAAATGGCCACGTGCCTGAGCCAGCTCTACCACGAGCATAAGCGCGGCAGATGCGCCGGCTATGCCAAGTACGAGACGTTCCCCATATGGAACCTGCCGCTCAAGCACCCGGTGAATTTGGCCTATGAGGCGGCCACGGCGGACCTGGCCGACGTCAATATGATTGACCCCTTCCATCTTGAGGCGTACGGTCAGACGAGCGTCAACTATAACCGCGACATCGAGACCTTCCCCGTGCTCGAGGCCATGTTCCGCAAGATCTACGGTCAGTGTCCGTACAAAAGCCCCACAGACATGGGCGTCAATATGGCGGGCTTCGCCATCATTGACGACGGCGCGTGCCGCGAGGCGTCGAAGCAGGAGATCATCCGCCGCTACTACGCCACGGCCTGCAGCGTGCGCAAGGGCCTGAGTGAGAGCGCTGAGCTGCACAAGCAGGAGATGCTGCTGCGTGCGCTGGATCTTTCCGTTACCGACCGGCCGTGCGTTCCGGCGGCAAGAGCCGTGGCCGAGCGGACTGGCGCGCCGGCGACCGCCATTGAGCTGCCCGACGGACGCATTGTGACCGGCAAGACCTCGGGGCTGATGGGCGCGTCGTGCGCGGCACTTTTGAACGCGCTCAAGACGCTGGCCGGGATCGACGACAAGGTCAATCTCATTTCTCCTATGGTACTCGCGCCCATCCAGCACCTGAAGGTCGAGCATCTGGGCAACACCAATCCGCGCCTTCACACCGATGAGGTGCTCATCGCGCTGTCCATGAGCGCCGTCACCAATCCCACGGCCGAGATGGCCATGGAGGCGCTGGGGGGCCTGCGCGGCAGCGAGGTGCACTCGTCCGTGATTTTATCGTCCGTCGACGAGAACGTCTTCAAAAAGCTCGGCGCAAACGTCACCTTTGAGCCGGTCTATCAGTCACACACGCTCTACCATAAATAACCGATCCGGAAGGGAGTACCCATGAAACAACGCCGCAGCCATATACTTTCCGTTATTCTTGTGATCCTGGCGCTCGCGCTCATGGGCGGCGCGGTGTGGCTCTTGTGCCAGACGCTGCCGCAGAAGCGCCAGCCGGATACCGTAGAAACGCTGCAGACAAACGGCGTCTTTGAAGAAACGCCCAACACCGCCGAACCGGAGCGTGAGGACCCCTATGAGGGCGAGCTTCCTGCGGCCGAGCCGTCTGCCGATACGCCCGCCGATCCGGCGCAGACGCCCGAAACTGACACGCCTGCCGGCGGCAGTACGCCGGGCGGCGTCATTGACAGCCAGAGCCGCGCGCTGGCAAGCCAGGTGCTGCAGCGTATGACGCTGGAGCAGAAGCTCTGGCAGCTGTTTTTTGTCACGCCTGAGGCGCTGACCGGCGTACAGACCGCCACGCGCGCCGGTGAGGCGACAGAGCAGGCGCTGGAGGAAAAGCCCGTGGGCGGGTTGATCTATTTCTCACAGAATCTTGAAGACCGGGAGCAGACGGTGGAAATGCTGCAAAATACCGCCTCCTACGGCCGCATCGGGCTGTTTTTGGGCGTCGACGAGGAGGGTGGCACCGTGAGCCGTCTGGGCCAGAACGCGGCGCTGCAGGCGGATTCGGTCGGCGCGATGCGCGATTACGGCGACGCGGCCGACCCCGCAGCCGTGTATGACGCGGGACAGATCATCGCAGGCTCTTTGCGCTCGCTGGGCTTCAATTTTGACTTTGCGCCCGTGGCCGACGTGGCGCAGGGCAGCGGCGCTGTGATCGGCTCGCGCTCGTTCGGCTCAGACGCGCAGCTGTGCGCGAGCCTGGTGCGCGTGATGGCGGGAAGTTTGACGGACGGCGGCATTGTGCCGTGCGTCAAGCACTTCCCGGGCTATGGCAGCGCCAGCGGCGACGATCACAACGGCCCGGCGTCGATCGACAAGACGCTCGACGAGCTGGAGGCGTGCGATTTCATCCCCTTCCGCTCGGCCATTGAGGACGGCGTGCCGTTTGTGATGGTCAGCCACCTGAGCGCGCCGAACGTAACGGGCGACGGCACGCCGTCTGATCTTTCGCCGGTGATCGTCACCGATATTTTACGGAACAAACTGGGCTTTTCAAACGTCATAATTACAGATTCGCAGCAGATGGCCTCCATCACCGGCAGCTACACCGCGGCCGAAGCCGCCGTACAGGCGCTTTCAGCGGGCGTGGATATGATCCTGATGCCGGCCGATCTGCAGCAGGCGTATGACGGCGTGCTGGCCGCAGTGCAAAACGGCACGCTCACCGAGCAGCGCATCGACGAGAGTGTGCTGCGGATCTTGCAGGTCAAGGCGCAGTACGGCATTCTTACAGCCGAGGCGCTGGAGGTTGAAGAGGACAATTCTTAAGGAGGAGAACAATATGGAAGACAAAAAGCTCTGCCGTGCGTCGCAGGATAGGAAGATCTTTGGCGTCTGCGGCGGCATCGCACATTACTTCGGCGTCGATTCCACGCTGGTGCGGCTGATTACCGCGATTTTGGTGTTTGCCGCAGGCTTGAGCGTATGGGTGTACATCATCGCGGCGCTCATCATGTCCGAGACGGACGAATACTAAGAGGAAAGGCGGGAAGCGCGGCTTCCCGCTTTTCTGTTATTCTTTTTCTGATTTGTTTTTGCGGCATGCCCCGGCGGCGTTTTTCTTGATTTGCAGCTTCCGGCATGCCTCCGGCGGCCCATTCTTTTTGTGTGGACAAAAAGAATGGGGAGAAAAAGCCAGTCAAGGACGGGCTGCGCCCTTCCTTGACAAACCTTGGGCTTTTTTCATAGCGCTGACGCGCAGAGCGGGCTTCGCCCAAACGGGAAGAAACTGCCGGCAAA
>CAZWKZ010000143.1:0-4853 GCA_964633935.1 uncultured Oscillospiraceae bacterium
GCGCCGCGGCCGAGGCCGATAGGCTGCTGATGGGCTATACGAATATTTTGTAAAAGGCAGGCTGCCTATGGCAGCCTGCCTTTTGCTTTTCTGCTGTTTTAGATTGCCGGCGGGCGATTACAGCCGCGCCTGGATTTCCTCAAGTGAAAAGACGCTGGAAATGCCGCCGGAGCGGGTGGTGGACAGACCCGCGCTGACGCAGGCGAAGCGCGCGATCTCGCGCAGCGCATCTTCGCTCAGCTCCTCGGGCGCTTTTCCGGTTTGCAGCAGCTTCCACACGGCCGAGCCGCCGAAGATATCGCCCGCGCCGGTGGTGTCGATGGTGGCAAGTCCCGTCATGCCGGGCACCGTGCCGCACGCATGCTTGTTTTGGAACAGACAGCCGTCCTTGCCCAGCGTGAGGAAGACGAGCTTTACGCCGAATTCCTCTACGATCTTCTGCGCGGCCTGCGAAAAGCGAAGACCGGGGAAGAGGAACTGCGCCTCTTCGTCGCTGATCTTGACCACGTCCGCCTGCGAAAGACCCCAGAGCATCTGCTCTTTCGCCTGCGACAGATCGCTCCACAGCGGCTTGCGCAGATTGGGGTCAAAGGTGATGCGCTTTCCGTTTGCCTTGGCGTAGCCGATGGCGTATTGCGTGGCGCTGCGCGCCGGTTCGTCAGTGAGAGACAGCGTGCCAAAGTGTACCACGCGCGCGTCGTCGATGAGGGCGGTATCGATATCGCTGCTGCACAGGCGCGTGTCCGCGCCGGGCTTGCGCGCGAAGGAGAATTCACGGTTGCCCGTTTCGTCGAACGTGACGAAGGCGAGCGTGGTGAATGTGTCGGGGCTTATTTTTACGCCGCGCGTGTCGATCCCGGCCTTTTCCAGCGTCAGGCGCAGCATGCGGCCGAACGCGTCGTTGCCGACCTTGGAGATGAATGCGGTCTTCGCGCCGAATTTTTGCAGCGCGGCCAGGAAATTTGCCGGCGCGCCGCCCGGATGCGCGGCCATGGTGGGATAGCCGTCCGGATCGGTCGACAGGCAGGCAAAATCGATCAGAAGCTCGCCGATGGCAAGTACGTCAAACATAAGCATCCTCCGAAAGATACAGATTTCTGCTTCCAGTATAGCGGACTGTGCAAAAAAATACCAGTGCAAATCGGGCAAAATGTAGAAAATTTGCGTGTAAGCAAACTTTTTTTCCGGCGGCATAGGCAGCTGGAAAAAAATATGATATACTAAAACCGGCAAATACGATAAGAAGCAAACACGGAAAGGTGAGGATTATGAACGCACGAAACGAATATGCACGCTGGCTGCAGCGTTGTACGGGCGAGATTTTGGACGAGCTGAAGGCGATGGAGCATGACGAGGCAAAGATCGAGGCCTGCTTCGGCCACAAGCAGAGCTTCGGAACCGCGGGCATCCGCAGCATCATGGCGCCTGGCGTGGCGTGTCTCAACGACTACACCGTCCGGCAGACGGCGCGCGGGCTTGCCGCGTATATGAAGGCGTCCGGCGGCGCAATGACGTGCGCCATCGGCTACGACTGCCGCAACAATTCTGCGCGCTATTCGCGCATCTGCGCGGCGGCGCTGGCGGAAAGCGGCGTGCATGTGTATCTGTATGACCGGCTTTGTCCGACGCCGATGCTGTCGTTCGCGGTGCGGTATCTGCATTGCGGCGCGGGCATCGTCATCTCGGCCAGCCACAACACGAAGGAATATAACGGTCTGAAATGCTACGGTCCCGACGGCGGTCAGATGACCGAGGTCCCGGCCGGCAAGGTGTCGGCTGCGATCGAGACGATCGATTTGTTCGAGCCGGAGAAGCTTTCCTTTGAAGAGGCGATGGCGCAGGGACTTGTGGAGTATATTTCCGACAGCGTCTGGCAGGCGTACTATACGCGCATTTCAAAAGAGGCCAGCGCCCCCGAGACGGTGCGCGAGGCAAAGCTCAAGCTCGTCTATTCACCGCTTTGCGGCGCGGGCGGCGAGCCGGTGCAGGAGATCTTGTCCCGCCTCGGCGCTGAGGTGCATGTCCCGGCGTCGCAGGCGAAGCCCTCGGGCGAGTTTGCCACGTGCCCGAACCCCAATCCCGAGAACGAGGCGGCCTTTGCCGAGAGCTACCAGCTCGCGGATCAGGTGAAGCCCGATCTTGTCATGGCGACCGATCCCGACTCTGACCGTATCGCCGTGTCCGTGCCGGTCGCGGGCGGCTACCGCAAGCTTTCGGGCAACGAGGTCGGGTGCCTGCTTCTGCAGTACATACTGGAAAACATGAAAAAGACCGGCAAGCTGCCGGCCGACCCCGTGGCGGTCAAGAGCATCGTCTCCACGCCGCTGGCCGACCGCATCGCCGCCGCTTATGGCTGCAAGATGCGCACGGTGCTGACGGGCTTTAAGTACATCGGCGGCGTGGTGCTCGAGCTGGAACAGGCCGGCCATCCTGAGAACTTCGTGCTCGGCTTTGAGGAAAGCTGCGGCTATCTGAAGGGCGACTACGCCAGAGACAAGGACGCGGTCGTGACCGCGATGCTGATTGCCGAGATGACCGCGTGCTATAAGCTGCAGGGCAAGACGCTGGCCGAGGCCATGGACGCGCTGTACGCCGAGTACGGCTTCTATACCACAGGCTTGCGCAGCGTGGTCTTCACGTCTCAAGCGCAGAAGCAGGCGTTCATGCAGCTCATGGACGAGATGCGCGCCGAGCCGCCGAAGCAGGTGGCTGACTTTGCCGTGACGGCCGTGGCCGATTTCCGCGCGGGCGTGAGGACCGAGCTTGCCACGGGCGAGAAGACGCCCACAAATCTGCCGCGCGAGAACATGGTGCTTTTACAGCTGACCGAGGGCGGCCGCGTGATCCTGCGCCCGTCGGGCACGGAGCCAAAGTGCAAGTTCTACTATACCGCCTGCGCCGACGGCTTGGCCGAGGCCGAGGCACGGATTGCCAAGCTCGACGCGGCCATGTGCAAATATATGTAAAAGCAGAGCCGAGCTTTGCCGCCGGAGGCGCAAAAGAAAATGCGAATTGTTTTTCCCGGGGACATGCGCCTCGGGAAGAACGCTTTCGGCGCTTGGATGTAAAAAATGGCCGCCTGCGTGCGGCCATTTCTTTGCGTGCGGCGGTTCGCCATGGAATCAGCCGCTTTTTTGGCAGACTGCATATGCCGCGCGCAGCGCCGTCTCATATTGGCTGTCGTTCACGATCATGAGCGCGCACGGCCGCGCCTCGGCCAGATAGTGTACCGGCGCGCCGCTTGCCTCCACGGCGGCCAGCAGCTTTGGAAGAAGCGCCGAGCCGCGCAGCAGCGCTGCCAGCACGCTCAGATTCTCCCGCAGCTTCAGCTGCGCCTGCGGAAAGCGCGCGCGCAGCCGCTCGGCACATTCATGCAGCTGTTCGGCGCCGTTGCCGGCGTCGATGAGCACCGTCAGCTGATCGAGACCGCAGGCGCTGTGGAACACGCGCAGCTGCGCGCGCGCAAGCGCCTGCAGGATCTCGCCGGACTGCGCGGCAAGGCCTGGCGCGGCGACGTGCAGCATGGCCATCTGCCGCCGGCCGGCAAGGCCGACAATGGCAGGCTCGAGCGCGCAGTCGGTGTGCTGAAAGCCGATGCGCGTGCCGGGCAGCTCAGGCTGGCAGGTATTGCGGATCTGCAGCGGGATCTGCCGGCGGCGCACAGGTTCGACCGCGCTTTCGTGCAGCACCTGCGTGCCGACCTGCGAAAGCGCCTGCAGCTCCTCGTACGACAGCTGCGCGATCGACGCGGGGTTTTGTACGATGCGCGGGTCCGCGGCCAAAATGCCGGTCACGTCCGTCCAGTTTTCATACAGGTCGGCGTGCAGCGCCGCCGCAGCCAAGCTCCCCGTCACGTCCGAGCCGCCGCGCGAGAAGGTGCGAATCGCGCCGTTTGGCAGCGCGCCGTAAAATCCCGGCGTGACGATCTTGCGCCCGTCGGCCAGCGACTGCAGCTTTGCATAGGACTCATCGGTCAGTACGTGCCCTGCATAGTCGAACTGCAGCCAGTCGGCGCTGTCGACGAAGGTGAAGCCCAGCAGCTCCGCCATCAGAAGTGCGGACAGATATTCCCCGCGCGAGGCGATATAGTCGCGGCCTGTTTTCGCGCTCAGCCCGGAATAGATGCGCTCCAGCTCCTGCTCGATGGGATATTGCAGCGCGCAGCCGTTGCGGATGTCGATGTAGCGGTCGCTGATCCTGCGCCACAGATCCCAGCAGCTCACGCCGTAGCTCAGATGCGCGTGGCAGAGATAGAGAAGGTCTGTGACCTTGTGGTCGCCCGCGTGCCGCTTGCCGGCCGCCGAGACGACGACCACCCGGCGCGAAACGTCGCAGAGCACGATATCGCGCACGCGCAGAAAGCGCGAGGCGTCGGCCAGCGACGAGCCGCCGAATTTGGTGATTTTGAGCATAGTCTCACCTCGATTGCAAGTGGGGCGAAGGCTCGCTTGCGCGAAGCTGTCGCCTGCACTATTGTATGAAGCGGCGGCGGATTTTGACAAAAGCGCACGCGCGGCGCATGGATGGGAAAAGCTGTGAAAATCGAGAAATTCGCGCCGCAAACTTTGAATTTTTGCTTTACTTTTGGCGCAGAATATGATATCGTATTCAAGCTGGCGGTTTATGCCAGCGCCCCGGCACTCAGTTTCGGGATCGCGCCCAGCTTTACGCGGGCATTCTGCCGGCCCGATACTTGGTCCGCGGGGAATATTTTGAAAGGTGGAAATTTACCATGATGCGCAAAGAAGAAAAGACTGCCATTATCGAGCAGTACGCGACCCATCCCGGCGACACCGGTTCGCCTGAGGTCCAGATCGCCGTTTTGACGGCCCGGATCAACGACCTCACCGAGC
>CAZWKZ010000144.1:0-4662 GCA_964633935.1 uncultured Oscillospiraceae bacterium
TCGCGACCTCGCGCACCAGCTGCGCGCCCATGTTCTCAAACGCGTCCTCCAGCTCAACGTCCTTGGCGATCGTGACGCCGTCGTTGGTGATGAGCGGCGCGCCGTACTTCTTGCCGAGCACGACGTTGCGGCCCTTCGGGCCGAGCGTGACCTTTACGGTATTGGCAAGCTGGTCGATACCGGACTGCAGCGCCTTGCGCGCATCTTCGCCATAAATGATCTGTTTTGCCATAATTATTATCTCCTTTTTCCGTACACGCGATTATTCCACAACTGCCAGAATATCGGTCATTTTCACGATGACGTAATCCGCGCCGTCGAGCTTCAGCTCCTGGCCGGCGTACTTGCCGGTGACGACCTTGTCGCCGGGCTTGACGGTGACCTTGACGTCGTCGGTGCCAGGACCGGCCGAAATGACTTCCGCGATCACGGATTTTTCCTTATTCGCGGTGGACAGGATGATGCCGGAAGCAGTTTTCTCCTCAGCGTCCATGTGCTTGATTAGGACATTGTCTGCCAACGGTGTGAGTTTCATATAAAAAACCTCCTTCATGTATCGCATGGCCGCAGAACGCGGCCCGGTTTACGGCTTTGTTTTAGCACTCTTTTCATCTGAGTGCTAACAAGTTATATAATAGCCGTTTCGCGACAAATGTCAAGAGGTTTTTTCCGCAAATTTATGTCGAAACTGTTAATTCTCGTTTTGAAACTGCAATCCGCGCGGGTAGAAGAAGCGAACGGCCCTCGGCAGGATCCGGAAGCTCGCCTGCTCGGTAAAGACGGCCTCGCCGTCGACGTTCACAACGCTAGGCTCGTCGCAGGCGATATCGAGCGAGCGGCAGCGGTAGTGCCGGATGAGCTTGGGCAGCAGGCGATACTGCCCGGCCTTGTAGCGGCCGATCACACGCGGGACCGTGAGAAGGCTGACCTTCTCGACCACCAAAACGTCCAGGAGGCCGTCGTCCGGCTCGGCTTCGGGCACGGGATTGAAGCCGCCGCCGTACCACCGGCCGTTGCAGATGCAGATCATGGTGAACCTGTCGTCCAGGCGCGTGCCGTCGTCCAGCGTAACGGTAAAATGCCGGCTGATGCCCTTGGTAAGATTGACAAGCGTGGAGACGATGTACGCACCCTGGCCCGAGAGCAGCGGCAGGCGCTTGTATTTGGCGACTTGGGTGCCGATGCGCGCATCCAGGCCCATCGACGCGACGTTGATGGCGTACGTGTCGTTGCATAAAATCAGATCGAGCCGCGCCTCATCGCAGTCAAGCAGCCGTTCAAGATCGAAAAACGGCTCGGTCTGCGAGAAGATCTTGATCATATCATTGCCCGATCCGCCGGGAAAATGCGTCACCGCCGCGTTATCATAACCCGCCGCGCCATTGACCACCTCGTTGAGCGTGCCGTCGCCGCCGCAGGCATACAGCCGGACCTGCTCGCCGGAACAGGCGGCCTCGCGGGCAATGCGCGCGCAGTCGCCGCGCTGCTGCGAGCGGCAGATTTCATAGTCCAGCCCGCGCGCGCCCAAGACGGCTTTGATCTTCTTTGTATATTCCTCCGTGCGGTCATACTTGCCGGCGGCGGGGTTGATGATAAAAATATGCTTCATGGCGGGAACCTTCTCCTTTTTGATTCGTCTTACTGATACAAGCGCAGGCGCGGTGTCTGCAGCCGGAAAACGCCCTGCGGCGCGGTCATGTCAAAAATACATGTATACGTTGCACTGCAGCCGGCCGTTGTAGAGCTTCCGCTTTTTTGCCGCAGGCTTGCCGAAATAGTGCTCAAACTCCGGCTCCGAGCTGATGATATATTGCTTCCAGCCGTCGGCATAGCGCAGATGCCGGCCGAGCGCGCGGTAGAGCTGCTGCGCGCTGCGCTGCTCGAGCATGCGCTCGCCATACGGCGGATTGCACACGACGAGGCCCTTGTCCGACGGCAGGCTCATTTTGGTCGCGTCGGCCTCGCGGAAGTCGATCAGCTTTCCCACGCCCGCCTTTTTGGCGTTGGCCCGCGCCAGCTCGACGCAGGCCGGGTTGATATCCGTGCCCAGGATGCGGTACGCTCCGCGGTATTCCCGCGCCAGCGCCTCATCGCGCGCCTCGCGCCAGACGGCGTCCGGCACGCACGAGAATCTCTGCGCGGCAAACGCCCGGTTCAAACCCGGCGCGCGGTTCAGCGCGATCAGCGCGGCCTCGATGCAGATCGTGCCCGAGCCGCAGAACGGGTCCCAGAAGAAGTCGCGGCCCCGGTAGCGCGCCAGATTCACCATCGCCGCGGCCATCGTCTCGTGCAGCGGCGCGAGATTTGCGACCTCGCGGTAGCCGCGCTTGTGCAGGCTCGCGCCCGAGGTATCGAGAAACAGCTCGCAGCGGTCCTTCATGATCGAAAAGCGCAGCTGATACGTCGCGCCCGTCTCCGGCAGCCAGCCAAGCCCATACACGGCGCCGAGCCGGTCCACCGCCGCCTTTTTCACGATCGCCTGACAGTCGGGCACCGAGTGCAGCTGGCTGTCGAGACTGTAGCCCTTGACCGGAAAGGCCCCGTCCTTGGGGATAAAGCGCTCGAGCGGCGCGGCCTTCACGCCCTGATAGAGCGCCTCAAAGCTTTTGGCCTCGAACGCGGCAAGCAAAATCATCACTCGCTCCGCCATGCGGCAGCAGAGATTGGCCTTGGCCATCGCGAAAAAATCGCCGGTAAAAAACACGCGCCGGTCCTCTACACGGACGTTTTCCATACCAAGCCGTCTCAGCTCGTCGCCCGCCAGACCCTCTAGACCAAACAGGCATGGCACGCAAAAAGTCATCGTTTCCATCGTGATTCTCCCGTTATTTCGCCGCATTCGCGGCAGAAGTCGTTCATTTCAGTTTTATAGTATACGGGCAATCCGTCAAAATAGCAAATGCTTTGTTGGAAATTTGGAAAATAATGCGGTTGGCATGTTCCGCCGCTTGTTGTATAATACACATAAAAGGAGGAATGCAGCATGCCTATCGCTTGTGTATGTTGGCTGATCGCCATCGGCGCATTTATCGCAATCGAGGCCGCGACCGTAAGCCTGGTCTCTTTGTGGTTCGTCGGCGGCGCGCTGGCCGCGCTCATCGCGGCGCTGTTGGGCGCGGACATCATGGCGCAGGTGGTACTTTTTACGCTGGTCTCGGCGGTTCTGCTGGCGCTGTTCCGGCCGCTTCTGCGCCGGCGCATCGCCGTAAAGAAGACCAGCACCAACGCCGACCGGCTCGTCGGACAGCAGGCCGTCGTGACCCAGCCGATCGGCGGCGGGATCGACGCCGGCGAGGTGCGCCTGTCCGGCGTTTTGTGGACGGCGCTGGCCGCCGGGCCGATAGACGCCGGGGCGCATGTGAAGATTCTGCGCATCGAGGGCGCGAAGGTCTACGTCGAGCCGGTGCCTGCCGCCTGCGCGGCGGAATAAAAAGAACAGAAAAAGGAAAATTTCAATTCAAAACAGGAGGAAAACAAGTATGGAATGGATCTTTATCGTCGTCGTACTGCTGCTGGTGCTGATCGTCATCATCCGCAACATCTACGTCGTACAGCAGTCCAAGGCGTATGTCGTCGAGCGGCTGGGCGCGTTCAGCAAGGTCTGGGAGGTCGGCATCCACTTCAAGGCTCCGTTCATCGAGCGCGTGGCCAAGAAGGTCAGCCTCAAGGAGCAGGTGCTCGACTACCCGCCTCAGCCCGTCATCACCAAGGACAACGTCACCATGCAGATCGACACCGTCGTCTATTTCCAGATCACCGATCCCAAGCTGTACGCCTATGGCGTCGAACAGCCGATGGTCGCCATGGAGACGCTGACAGCCACGACGCTGCGCAACATCATCGGCGCTCTCGAGCTTGACCAGACGCTCACCAGCCGCGACGTCATCAACACCAAGATGCGCGCGATCCTGGACGAAGCCACCGATCCCTGGGGCATCAAGGTCAACCGCGTCGAGCTAAAAAACATCCTGCCGCCGCAGGATATCCAGAACTCCATGGAAAAGCAGATGAAGGCTGAGCGCGACCGCCGGCAGGCCATCCTGCAGGCCGAGGGCACGAAGCGTTCGCAGATCCTTGTCGCCGAGGGCGAAAAGGAGGCCGCGATCCTCAAGGCCGACGCGGAGAAGCAGGCCGCCATCCTCAGAGCCGAGGCCGACAAGCAGGCCGCGATCTTGAAGGCCGACGGCGAGGCGCAGGCCATCATGGCCGTGCAAAAGGCCATGGCGGAATCTTTAGCGCTTTTGAACGAGCATGCGCCCAACGATCAGGTCGTCAAGCTCAAGGCGCTTGAGGCCATGCAGAAGGTCGCCGACGGCAAGGCCACCAAGATCATCATCCCGTCCGAGATCCAGGGTCTGGCAGGACTTGCCGCGGGATTGGTCGAGAGCGTGAAATCGCCGGAGGCATAATATGAAATCGGATGAACGGTTTGTAAAGCTTTCGTCCGAGGGCAGCAGCTTCGGCACCCAGCGCCAGCTGTGGGTCGACCGCTGCACCGGCGTGACGTACGCGTTTTTTGCGTCCGGCTACGCAGGCGGGCTGACGCCGCTGCTCGACGCGATGGGAAACCCGGTCCTGAGCGCCATACCAAGAGAAGATTGATACAGATACAGCGCCGCCCAGGCTCTTGCCCGGGCGGCGCTTTTTTGCTTTTTGCTTTTT
>CAZWKZ010000145.1:0-2700 GCA_964633935.1 uncultured Oscillospiraceae bacterium
CAAAACCGCGTCCCTGCCTTGCAGGGACGCGGTTTGCTGTATTTTGCGCCGTCTTCCGGCCGGGGCCGGTCAGTCCTCGGCTTCGCGCTCGCGCAATCCCGCGATGGCGGACACGGGCAGGGAAAAGCAGATCGCGCCGGGTCTGGTGCCGGGACCCGCGCCGTCGCTCACGGCCTGCATGATCGCGGCCTTTTCCTCGCTGCGCGCGACGATGTAGATCATATCCTTCTCGTCGGCAAGACTTACGCCGAAAAATTTCTCGGCCCGGCGGCCGCCGGTGCCCTTGGCGTGCAGCACCGTACCGCCCGACGCGCCGGCGGCGCGCGCAAGGTCCATGACGTGGTCGCTGTAGCCCTCATTCAAAATGACGATGATGAGTTCATGCGTAAATTCCATGCTTGGCGCGCCTCCTGTCGCGGGATTGTCGGTGAGATAGGCGAGCGTTCTTCCGCCCGCCACGCTTTTGAGCGGCACGGTCATGAGAATGCCGTTGCCGGGGACGTCGATGAAAAGCCTGCGCCGGGCGGCCTTGAAGATCTGCTTTGCTTCGGCCGCGCCGGCTACGGCGCTGATGACGCTCTTGGGCGTGTCATCCAAGCCGTAGACCGATAGCTGCTCGCTGGTGGCCGTGCCGCGGCCGAGCTTCGTGAGGATCATGCGCAGCCCCGCAGCCTGATACAGCGCGTTCATGCGCTCGGCTTTGCTGCGGTCGACGATGGCGATCATATAATACAGCTGCATATCAGCACGCCTCCCAAAGCTCGATGATCTGGCTTTCGCCGAATGCCGGCATGGGCGCAGGCTCCGGCCTGCGGCGCGCGGCGACGACGGATATGGCGCCCATGACCTGCACGGTGATGAGCGGCGTCATGGCGACCAGCGCGACCAGGCCGAACGCGTCGGTCATGATCTGCCCGCCGAGCGCGCCGCACGCGCCCATGGCCAGCGGCAGCAAAAACGTGGCCGTAAGCGGGCCGGAGGCCACGCCGCCGGCGTCAAACGCGATGGCCGTGAACGTGCGCGGCACAAAAAAGCTCAGCCCCAGCGAGATCGCATAGCCGGGTACAAGGAAATACAGGATGTTGACGCCCGTGAGCACGCGCACCATGGCAAGCCCCGTCGCCGCGGCCACGGCGATAGAGAGGCTCAGGCCCATCGCTTTTTCTGAGATCGCGCCCGCGCTCAGCTCCTCGACCTGGCGGTTGAGAATATGTACGGCCGGTTCGGCGCGGATGATGAACCAGCCGATCAGCGCGGCCAGCGGGATCAAAAGCGCCGTATGCTCCTGCGCCAGCGCGGCGCCGAGCACATAGCCCATGGGCGAAAAGCCCACGTTCACGCCTGTCAGAAACAGCGCAAGGCCTGCGTAGGTATAGCCCAGACCCACGAGGATCCGGACGAGCGGGAGCTTTCGCATCCGCAGAGAAACGATCTGGAACAGGGCGAAAAATGCGACGATGGGCGCGAGCGCCACGGCGACTTCGAGCAGGTATGTCGGGAAGGCGGAGAGATAATCGCCGCCCAACGCGACGGTGTCGGCCAACTGCTTGACGGCATAAGATCCGCCCGCGCTCGAGGATGCGGGGTAGATCAGGCTCAGCGCCATCACGGCCAGGATCGGCCCGATGGAGCACAGCGCGACGAGGCCGAAGCTGTCGGCCTTGGCGTTTTCGTCGCTGCGGATGGACGCCACGCCGACGCCCAGCGCCATGATAAACGGCACCGTCATCGGTCCCGTGGTCACGCCGCCGGAATCGAACGCGATGCAGAGCATCGACGGCGCGCAGAAGTACGCGCCGATGAACACGAGCGCATAGAACGCCAGCAGCAGCGTGCGCAGCGGGATACGGAACAAGATGCGCGCCATGCTCAGCGTCAGAAACAGCCCAACGCCGGCCGAGACGGTGAGAATGAGCGCCGTTTTATCGATGCCGGGCACGTTCGCAGCCAGCACCTGAAGATCCGGCTCGGCGATGGTGATGGCCGCGCCCAGCAGAAAGCTGATGGGGAGGATGAGCAGGAGACTGCGCGATTTTGTCAGCTTCGCGCCGATGAGCGTGCCGATGCGCGACATCGACATCTCCGCGCCCAGGGTAAAAAGCCCCATGCCCGCCACGAGCAGCACCGCGCCGAGCAAGAACGAGAGCATCACCGACGTGTCCACCGGCACCAGCACAAGGCAGATGAGCAGCACGATCAGCGTGATGGGCAATACGCTGGCGGCGGCCTCTTTGAGTTTGTCCAGCAGAATACGGTTCGTCTGCAAGCGACCGCTCCTTTCAGAAATGGTATCATATTTTCAATCATAGCAGAAAAACAGCCCTCTGCAAAGCAAAAGGCTGTTAAGAGTTTGTGAATTTTGCGCTTGGCGCGCTATTTGATGAACTTGTCGATGGCCTGGCACAGATCGTCGAGCGCCTGCTCGTCGTCGCATTCGACGGCCTCAACGATGCAGTGCTGGATGTGGTCCTGCAAAATCACCTTGCCGACGTTGTTGATGGCGGCGCGCACGGCCGCGATCTGGATCAAGACCTCGGAGCAGTCGCGCCCATCCTCGACCATTTTTTTCACGTGCTCAAGATGGCCGATGGCGCGCGCGAGGCGGTTGATCACGGCCTTGGTATTCGTATGCGTATGGCTGTGGCCGGACGCATGCGCCTGCTCGGGCGTGTGCTCGCCGCCGGGATGGTGTTGGTGCGA
>CAZWKZ010000145.1:2800-4643 GCA_964633935.1 uncultured Oscillospiraceae bacterium
TCATGCTCCTGCATGTGCAGCTCGTTGTGCTCGTGTTCCATGGCGCGCGCTCCTTCGTGTTTTCTCCTATGCAGTATAGCACAAAGGGGGCCGGTTTGCTACAGAAAAAATGACGGTTTTGCGCTGAAAATTTCTGGAATAACCCCGGCGAGGGGATCATTTGGGAACTGTGCGGGCTTTACAAAATAGACGCGTTCCGGTATAATGGTTACAAATTAAACTCTAGCTGCTTAGAGTCTGAAAGGAACCGATGACAATGCATTTGGAACACGAAGAAGCCGCCGTGCATACGCACGAGCATACCCACGCGGACGGCACGGTGCATACGCACGAGCACACCCATCCGCATGATCACACACACGGCCATACGCACGAGGCCGCCGGCTGCAGCGTGCACTGCGGCGAAGGCGTCAGCTGCGCCGACTGCGCGCACGAGCACGTCAGCCCCCGGCAGGAGCTGATCGCGCTGATGAAATACATGGTCGGACACAACGCCTCGCACGCCAATGAGCTGGCGCAGCTGGCCAAGCAGCTGCAGGATATCGGCGAGACGACGGCCTATGAGCAGATCATGCTCGCGGTGAGCGATTTTGAAAAAGGCAACCTGCGCCTTTCTACGGTGCTGGCCGCCATGAATGAATAAGGAGGCGGGCGGATATGTGCCTGGCAATGGTATATAAGCGCGAAAAGACGGCGGAGAATCTGCTGCTGTCGAACGTACAGCGGATCGACTGCAAGGACGGCATGGTGATCCTGACCGATCTCATGGAGCGGCAGCTCGCCATCGAGGGCGAGCTTGTCTCGGTCGATCTGGTGGGCAACACCGCCATTGTGATCCCGCGCGCGGTATGATGCGGCAGTACGAGCTGGTGCGCGAGATCCAGAATCTGTGCGCGAACAATCAGATGCGCGACGTGTTTTTTGAAGAGGTCGAGACCGACGATCCCGTGGCCTATGTCCGCGCGCTTGTCAAGGGGAAGACGGTCAACCTCAGCGTCGACCAGAGAGAAAACGGCGATCTGACCGTGTTTGTCGAAAGCGCGGGCATGACGCAGAAGTTCGTTTTCACCCCGCTGTGACGAAATGCAGGCCGTCGGAGGGATGAAACGCATGAAAATTGGACATATTTTTGCGGTTTTTGTCGGGCGGCGGACTTGTATTTGTCTGGTAAATGTGATACGATAATTTTGTATCGAATTTAGCTGGGAAGGTCTGCGCCCTCCCGGCTTGGATTTGCGCAGGCGATCCGAATATTATGATTCATCTGGAGGCAAATATGAGCGTTGCTGAAATCTATGAAAAAAGAGCAAGCTTCTCGTTCGAGGTGTTCCCGCCCAAAACGGACGCGGGCATGGAGAAGCTGTGCGGCGCGGGCGGCGTGCTCGAGCAGCTGTACACCATGAACCCCGACTACATCTCCTGCACCTACGGCGCGGGCGGTACGAACGTGGGCAAGAACATGGAGGTGCTCGACAAGATCAAGGCCGACGGTAAGTGCGAACCGGTGACGCACTTTACCTGCATCGGCAACACAAAGCAGGATATCAAGGACAAGCTGCAGACGTATCTTGAGCACGGTGTGAACCATGTGCTCGCGCTGCGCGGCGATCTGCCCTTCGGCTGGACGGGCACCAACGGCGATCTGCATTACGCCACCGAGCTTGTCAAGTTCATCCGCAAGGAGTTCGGCGACAAATTCACCATCGCCGTCGCCGGCTCGCCCGAGGGGCATATCCAGTGCCGCAGCATCGAGGCCGATATCGCCTATCTCAAGCAGAAGCAGGACAACGGCGCCGACTACATCATTTCGCAGCTGTGCTGGGATATGGATCAGTTCCGCTGG
>CAZWKZ010000146.1:0-4573 GCA_964633935.1 uncultured Oscillospiraceae bacterium
AAATTTTTCCGCAGATAAAAACCGCCCCGCGGGCCTTTGCCCGCGGGGCGGTTCTCGTTCAACTTGATTTACTCGGCCGATTCCTTGCTCTGCTCTTCATACAGCTCTTCGACAAAGTTCAGCAGCTTCGCCTCATCCTCACGGGTGGACGCAAACAGCTCCAGCGAATCGCCCTGCTCGCTCAGAAGGCGGCCCAGCGCGATATACTCGCTCAGCGCGCTCTTGAGATTAAACACATCTCCGTCAACAGACTTCAGATATACATCGCCAGTGCATTCCTTGACGGCCTTTCTGAACTGCTCGACTTCTTCGATATTTTTCAGTTTCATGATCCTTGCCTCCCATGCAATTTGGATGTTTGATTTCCTGGAACACCCGCATTGTACTCGAATTTATCAGCGCTTGCAAGCTAGAAACTGTACGAACTTCACAAAAAATTAGATTCGTTTTTGTCTATATTCACTAATTCTCAGAGGAACTTCGGCGACACGCCCTCGAACAGCGGCAGCTGAACGCGCTGCGCGCGCGTCTGATCGTAGAACCGGCGCAGATTCTCTACCGCGCAGCCGATGCCGAATTCTGCCGGCTCCATCGCCGCGTACTCCAGCGAATACCACCCGTCGTAGCCCATTTGCTCGAGCACCCGGAAGCACGCCGGAAAGTTGACCACGCCGTGCCCAACAATGGTGTCGCGCAGATAGTCGCCGCGCCGCGTCACATACCAGCCTCTGCCGGGGCAGGGACCGGCGCCCGGCTTTTTCAGATAGTCCTTGCAGTGCACATGCACGATCTTGTCTGAGAAGCGGCCGATGAAATCCTCCGCCTGCTCGTCGACGAAGAGGATGTTGCCAAGATCGGCCACAAGGCCGAACGGCGCGCCGCTCAGCGCCTCGACCAGCCTTCCCACGCCCATGCAGCCGTTAAAGTACAGGCCCTGGTCCTCGTAGACGCACAGTACGCCCCGGTCGGCGGCATAGGCGCACAGCGCGCGAAGCATCGGCTCGGCCTGGCGCAGCGCCTGCAGATACGACGCTTCGCCCGCGCGCGGCAGCGTCAGCTGCGGGTGAATGGTATGGTGAAAATACGGCGCGCCCATTGCGGCGGCCATGTCGATGCGCTGGCGCATCTGATGCACGGCCTCGCCGCAGTCGCCGCCGAGCAGCTCTGCGCAGGTGGAAAAGCAGCTCACCTGCGCGCCCGCGCCGCGGATATATTTGCCCAACTCACGCGCCTGCTCGACCGTGTCGAGATCCTGCGCCGGGAACGGCTCGATCGCGCCAAAGCCCTGCCGGATGGCCGCGTCTACGACCTGGCGCGTCGACGCGCCGGCGGCATAGAGCGCGCTGTAGCTGCAAAGAAAAGCGCTCAGTTTCATCCTTCTGCCTCCCATCGTCCGCTCCAATCGCCGGGCGGTCTTTTTTCTGTTTTCATAATATCATAGAATCCTATCAAACTCCACCAATTTTCTTCCAATATTCCCGCCATTTTTTATAAGATCCTCTACAAGCTGTATTTTGTTACGGATGCCTTTGCGGCCGCGGCGGCGCGCGGCTACAATGGTGCTGACAAACTGGCCGCGCGCGGCACAGCATCAAACAGGAAGGAGCGTATGTGTGGATGTCTATGGGTTACGGATATATCCGCGTCAGTACAAGAGAGCAGAATGAGGAACGCCAGCGTCTTGCACTGCTGGAGGCAGGCGTCGCAGAGGAAAATTTCTACATGGACAAGCAGTCCGGCAAAGACTTCGACCGGCCGCAGTACCGAAAGCTGCTGCGGAAGCTAAAGCCGGACGATATCCTCTTTATCAAGAGCATCGACCGCCTGGGCAGAAACTACGAAGAGATCCAGGAACAGTGGCGCGTGCTCACAAAGCAGAAGCGCGCGGATATCGTCGTACTGGACATGCCGCTGCTCGATACGCGGCGCGGCAAGGATCTGATGGGCACGTTTTTGAGCGACATCGTGCTGCAGGTGCTCTCATTCGTGGCAGAAAACGAGCGCGACAGCATCCGTCAGCGCCAGGCCGAGGGCATCGCGGCGGCAAAGGCGCGCGGCGTACAGTTCGGCCGTCCGCCCGCTCCGCTGCCGGAGGGCTTTCTGCGCGCCTACCGCCGCTATCGCGCGGGCGCGATCAGCTGCGCCGAGGCGGCCGCCGCGTGCAGCATGCCGCTTTCCACCTTCCGCTACCGCATGAGCGTCTATGAAAAAAGCCTGCGCCGCATGGGGTAGCGCCGCAAAACGCAAGACAAAAAGCCGGGCGATACCCTCGGTACCGCCCGGTCTCTTACAGCAAAGGCTCAGATCTGCACGTCAAGCGCCAGCGCCCGGATCACCTTCGCGCAGCGCGGGCAAAGCCCGTCTTCACCGGCCGCAGTGCTGTGCATCCAGCAGCGCGGGCACTTCGTACCCGTGGCCTCAGTCACGGAGATGGTCAAGCCCGCAAAGCTCGTCCCGCTGCCGACCACAGCCGTTTGCTCCGGCGCATTCTCGGTCACGGATACGCTCGAGACGATGAAGATCTCGGCCAGATTCATATTCCGAATCGCCTTCAGCGCCTCAGCCGCGTCGACATCGAGCGCGCGCAGCGCCACATGCGCCTCGAGCGACTTGCCGATGCGCTTATCGTTTCTCGCCTTTTCCAGCACGCCGTTCACATCGCCGCGCACGCGGAACGCCAGCTCCCATGCCTGCATGCGCTGCTCATCCAGCGCATAGGCCGTATACGGCTTCGAGAACTGGTTGAGTATGACGTTGCGCGCGTCATCCGTCTTTCTGTGCGGCATGGCCAGCCAAATCTCGTTGCAGGTGAATGCCAGAATCGGCGCGAACGCCTTGGTCATCGCGTCGAGGATGAGGAACAGCGCGCTCTGCGCGCTTCTTCTCTCTGCCGAGTCCTTGCCGTCGCAGTAGAGGTGGTCCTTGATGATATCCAGATACAAGCTCGAGAGCGTGACCACGCAGAACTCGTTGATCGCGTGCGAGACAACATGGAACTCATACGCCTCATACGCCGCGCTGCACTTTTCAATGAGCGCATTGAGCTTTGTCACGGCCCAGCGGTCCAGCTCGGCCATGTCCTCGGGCGCGGTCAGCTGCTCGGGGTCAAAATCCGTGAGATTGTCGAGCATGAATTTGGCCGTATTGCGGAACTTGAGATAGCTCTGGCTGAGCTGCTTGAAGATCTCATCCGAGCAGCGCACGTCCACATGATAGTCGGCCGAGCCTGCCCACAGGCGCACCAAATCCGCGCCGTACTTTTTGATGATCTCGTTCGGGTCCATGCCGTTGCCAAGCGATTTGTGCATGGCCCGGCCCTCGCCGTCGACTGTCCAGCCGTGCGTCAGGCACTCTTTGAAGGGCGCTCCGCGGTCCAGCGCGCCCACCGCCGTGAGCAGCGACGACTGGAA
Source organism: uncultured Oscillospiraceae bacterium (assembly GCA_964633935.1). Classification (GTDB taxonomy): domain Bacteria; phylum Bacillota; class Clostridia; order Oscillospirales; family Oscillospiraceae; genus CAG-170. Next base: position 3,411 of record CAZWKZ010000146.1, read on the forward strand.
CCAGCCGCGATACTGATCCGCGCCCTCGATATACATATCGGCCGGCCAGAACTGCTGGTCGCGCTGCATCGAGGCAAAATGCGTCGAGCCGGAATCGAACCAACCGTCGAGCGTGTCGCTCTCTTTGTCAAATTCGGCGCCGCCGCAGTGCGGGCAGGTAAAGCCCTCGGGCACAAGCTCCATCGCGTCCTTCTCGAACCAGATGTTCGAGCCGTGCTCGCCGAAGAGCTTTGAGATGCGCGCGATCGTCTCGTCGGTACAGACGGGCTTGCCGCACTGCTTGCAGTAGAACACCGGGATTGGCAAGCCCCACCGGCGCTGGCGCGAAATGCACCAGTCGGCGCGCTCGCGGATCATGGCGATCATGCGCTCTTTTCCCCAGGCGGGGTTCCACTTGACGTGCTCACACGCTTCGATGGCCTTATCCTTGAACGATTCGACCGAGCAGAACCACTGCGGCGTGGCGCGGAAGATGATGGGATTTTTACAGCGCCAGCAGTGTGGATACGAGTGGACGATGTCCTCGGACGCAAACAGCGCGCCGGACTGCCGCATGTCCTCTAAAATCACAGGATTGGACTCGTCGGTCTTCATCCCGGCGTATTTGCCCGCATAGTCGGTGTGGCGGCCGCGATCGTCCACAGGCACGACCAGCTCCATGCCGTACCGGCGGCAGGTCTGATAGAAGCCAGGTGCGGTATGCACGCAGCCCGTACCGGAATCCATCGTGACATAGTCGGCCAGCACCAGACGCGACGTCTTGGGCAGGAAGGGGTGATCGGCCAGCATGTTTTCAAAGAACGCACCCTTGTGGCGCGCCACGATCTCGTAGCTGTCAAAGCCGCCCACGCGCATGACCTTTTCCGTCAGCGCCTCGGCCATGATATACTGCTCGCCGTTCGGCGCCTTGACGATCAGATACGGCTCGGCCGGGTTCAGGCAGATGGCGAGGTTGCCGGGCAGCGTCCAGATGGTCGTGGTCCAGATGACGAAGAAAAGCTTGTCATGGTCGATCCCCGGCAGCTTGCCCAGATCGTCGTGCAGCTTGAACTTTACATACACCGTCGTGCAGGGGTCGTCCTGATACTCGATCTCGGCCTCGGCCAGCGCCGTCTCGTCCTTCGGGCACCAGTACACGGGCTTGAGGCCCTTGTAGATATAGC
>CAZWKZ010000147.1:0-4565 GCA_964633935.1 uncultured Oscillospiraceae bacterium
GCGGAAAACGAGTGCGCTGCAGCGGGCCGTGATCCTTTTGTCGGAAAAGGCGCATTGCCTTTTTCGACAGTCTCGCAAGCCGCCGGGACAAGCGTCCCGGCGGCTTGTGCGTGCTGAAAAGCGGCGGCCTGCCGCGCGGCGTTTGACGGCCTGCGGCCCTATGTATTCAGAGTATAGAGCGAATAGAAGTAGCCCTTTTTCTGCATCAGCTCGTCGAATGTCCCGGCCTCGACGATGCGGCCGCCGCGAAACGCGAGGATCCGGTCATAGCGCCGCAGAAGCGGCGCGTCGAGCGCATGCGTGACCACGATACGCGTCAGATTCGTCAGAGACAAGATGGCGTTGCAGATGTTGCCTGCGCTCTCGCGGTCAAGCGAGGCCGTGGCCTCGTCGGCCAGCAGGACCGGCGTTTTGCGCAGCAGGCACCGCGCGATCGAGATGCGCTGGCGCTCGCCGCCGGACAGGTTGCAGCCGTTTTCTCCGCACAGGAAATCGTCTGCGCGCGCGGCGATGAGCGTGTCGAGGCCGGCGTCCTTGATCGCCCGGTCGACGTCCGCCGGGTCAAAGCTGCGGAACATGGTGATATTGTCGCGGATGGAGGCGTTGAAGATAAACACGCTCTGTCCGATGGAGGACACCAGCGAGAAGACCGACTCGGCGCTTGCCTCGCGCAGCTGCGTTCCGTTTATAAGGATATCCCCCTCGTAGCCTTTATACGCGCCCTGCAGAAGGTTCAAAAGCGTCGACTTGCCGCTTCCCGACGCGCCGACCACGGCGTAGCTTTTGCCCGGTTCAAACTGTGCGGATACCCCGTGCAGCACGGCCTTGTCCGGCTCATAGCCGAAGCGCAGCGCACGCACCTCGATGGGACCTTCCAGCGTGGGCGGCAGGTCCTTGCCGGCGTCGTGCACGTTTGCCGCCAGCGCGCCGGATAGCTTGTCCATCAGCGCGTGCGCGGCCTTGCGGCTGGCAAGGGCCGCAGGCACCTCCTGGATCGGCATCGCCAGAATGCCCGCCAGCTGCAGAAATACCATCGCCATGCCGGGCGTAACGCCGTAGCCGTGCACGGCCAAAACGGCCGCCACCAGAAAGATGCCCAGCTGTGAGGCGATGCCGCCCGTATTGGCATAGAGCCTGACAAGGATACCGGTCCTGCGCCGCAGGCGTTTTTCGCGCTCCACGGTGCGGTTGGCCGCCTGAAAGAGCGCCTGCACTTCGTCCTCTGCCTGAAAGCTCTTGATGACGGCAAAGCCGGAGAGCAGATCGTCCAGCTGCGCCATAAAGTTCTTGTTCTGCTCGCTCACGCGCCTGTCGGCTTCGGCCAGCTTTCCGCCCGCCAGCAGCGAAGCGATGAGCGGCAGCGCGGCGAACGCGACGGAAATGAGCGTGAGCAGCGGACTGTAGTAGAGCATCAGCGCCAGCGCGCCGGCGGCGAGCAGCAGGTCGGAGACAAGCGTAAAGACCGTCTCGAGATAATTTGTCTCGATGCTGGCCACGTCGTTGCTCAGCGCCGAGAGATACGCGGCCGTCTGCTCACCGGAAAAGGCGGCAAGGCTCTTTTTCGTCAGCTGCGAGAAGGCGTAGTCCTTATACTGCAGCATGGCTCTTTCAAAAAAGCGCGGCTGCGCCGCCATCTGCACGCGCTTGGCGGCCACCACCGAAACGCTCTGCCCCACCGCAAACCAGATCAGCTGCCGGAGAGAAAACCCGGTGTTCAGTCCGGCGGCTACGTCGATGGCTTGCTGCAGCAGCCAGGAAAGGGCCAGGTTGATGACGACGAGCAGGAGCATCGCGGCCAGCTCTGCGGCGAACGAGCCGCCGTTGCCGCGCCAGAGCTGCGCGCGCAGCGGGTCACGCTTCATTGGTTCCTACCTCCTCCCACATGGCGAGCAGCGCCTGCGCGGCGCCAGGATCCTGTTCGCGCAGAAGCGCCAGCACGCCCTGCTCGGCCGTCTGGCCGATGTCGTCGGAAACCGTGCGCAGTTCGCCGCGGTAAAAGCGCAGCGTGTCCGGCGTCACACTGTAGACCGGCGCGCGGTCAAAATTTAGGGCGATCTGCTTTGCCCGCCGCAGCCAGCGCTTCGCCTCGTCGGATTTGCCGGCGTCCTGATAGAAGCACGCGCTTACGGAAAGAAGCAGCGACTCTAATTTGTCCATCGGGCTGACGGTATCCGGCAGACGCAGGCCGTCGAGAAGCCGGCAGTACCACGCGATCATGTCCGCCGCCTCCGGCATGCCGCCGCGCTTCTGGCTGACGTTCAGAAAACCCATGACCACCTGTTCCAGATTCATCACGCTGCGCAGCAGCGCCTGCGACAGATACGGCAGCGCCTCATCCGGCTTTTTGCATTGCGAGGCCAGCGCCATGCCGATGCGCGCGTCGTTCAGACCGTCGAAGTTGTTTTTCCGCAGCAGCTCCAGCGCGGCCTCCTGCCGATCGAGCGCCAGCTGCAGATTCGCCATGTCGTTGCAGATCGACACGTCGCTGATCGTTTCGTCGGTATTTTGACTGAGCAGCGTCCTTGCGTGCGCGAACAGCGCCAGCGCGCGGTGCAGCGCGCGTTCGTCGCCGCACTGTATGCCCATGTCCATGTGGGCTGTGGCGCTGCGGTAGACGACCATAAAGTCGTTGGGGTATTTCTGCAGCGCCTTTTCCGTCTCGGCCAGACATGCGTCAAAGCGCCGCTCGTGCTGCATTGTCTTGATACGCTCGGCGGCAAGCGCGGCAGAATTTTCGCGCAGCGTGTAGCCCAGCAGCGCGTCGACCGACATGTCAAAGAAATCAGCCAGCTCCATGAGCGTGGAAAGATCGGGCGCCGACTGGCCCAGCTCCCACTTGGATACCGCGCCCACCGTCACGCCCATGGCCTCGGCCAGCTGCTCCTGCGTAAAGCCGCCGGATTTGCGCAGCAAGCGGATATTTTCTGGCAAATGATGCTCCATGTTCTTCGCCTCCGTGTTTGATCTGCACTTAGTATACCAGTGCGCGCAGACCGGCGGAAGACAGAGATTCTACAATTTAGAAAAATATTTTTCTACCATTTGTTGAATTTTGGCCGATCTGCGCGCTTGGGCGCGCGGCGGCGGAAACAAAGGTTGTGGGCGCGCGAAAAAGATGTGAAGAAAGCGCGGATCTGTGCTATACTGTAGAAAGCATGAAGAACGGAGGATACGATATGGAACAGTTTGACGTATTGGTGATCGGCGGCGGTCCGGGCGGATATCTGTGCGCCGAGCGCGCATCGCAGGCGGGCTTCACGGCAGCGGTCGTGGAGAAGCGCGCGCTGGGCGGCACGTGCCTGAACGAGGGCTGCGTACCGACCAAGAGCTTTTTGTACTGCGCCAAGCAGTATGCCGCGGCGAAGCACGGCGAGAGCTACGGCGTGCACGCGGAAAATGTGTCGATTGACCATGCCAAGGTCGTCGCGCGCAAGGATCAGGCGGTCAAGACGCTGGTGCGCGGCGTGGGCGCGAATATGAAAGCGAACAAGGTCAAGGTCTACACGGCCGAGGCAAAGATCCTCGGAAAACACCCGGACGGCACGTTTGACGTGCAGGCGGGTGCGGAGCGCGTGTCGGCCAAGCGGCTCGTCGTGGCCTCCGGCTCAAGTGCGGTCGTGCCGCCCATTCCGGGCGTAAAAGAGGGCCTCGCGAGCGGCTTTGTGATGACGAACCGCGAAATTCTCGACCGCAAGGACGCGCCGAAGCGCCTGGTCTGCATCGGCGGCGGCGTGATCGGCCTTGAGATGGCGTGCTACTTTGCCACCATCGGCACCGAGGTGAGCGTGGTCGAGATGATGCCCAAGATCGCCGGGGCGACCGACCCCGAGATCTGCAAGATTTTGATGGATACGTACCAGAAAGACGGCATGCAGTTCATTCTGAACGCCAGGGTCGAGGCCGTGGGCACGGACTCGGTCACATATTCCGACGCCTCGGGCAGACACGTCATCGCGTGCGACTGCGTGCTGCTGTCCTCCGGCCGCCGGGCCGAGACGGCGGGGCTTGGCCTTGAGACGATCGGCGTTGCGACCGAGCGCGGCGCGATCGTGACGGACGAGCATATGTGCACCAACGTACCCAACGTCTACGCCGTGGGCGACTGCAACGGCAAGCTCATGCTGGCGCACACAGCCTACCGCGAGGCCGAGGTCGCCGTGAACCACATGGCCGGCAAGAAGGACAGGATCGACTATTCCGTCATTCCCTCCGTCATCTACACCACGCCTGAGGTCGCCTCGGTCGGCGAGAGCGAGCAGAGCGCGAGGGAAAAGGGCATGGACGTGAAGGTGGTCAAGGCGCCCATGATGTACTCCGGCCGCTACGTGGCTGAGAATCTGAAGGGCGACGGCTTCTGCAAGCTCATCTATGATACAAAGCGTAAGCGCCTTGTGGGCGTGCATATGGTGGGCAGCTACGCCTCGGAGATCATCTACGGCGCGGCCATGATGGTCTATTCGCAGCTGCCGGTCGAGCATCTCAATAAGATCGTCTTCCCGCACCCGTCGGTCTGCGAGGTCGTGCGCGAAGCGCTGTTTTTACTTTGAGATACAAACGGGCAAAAA
>CAZWKZ010000148.1:0-4447 GCA_964633935.1 uncultured Oscillospiraceae bacterium
GCTGGAGATCGCCAAAAAGATGAAGGATTTCACCCTCACCGTCACCGCCAAGGGCGGCGGCGCTGGCCGCCTGTTCGGCTCGGTCACGAACACCGAGATCGCCGAGGCGCTTGCACAGCAGCAGAGCATCCGGCTCGACAAGCGCAAGCTGGTCCTTGACGAGCCGATCAAGACCACAGGCGTATATACCGTCAAATGCAAGCTCGGCTATGAGATCACGGCCGATCTTCGCGTCGAGGTCAAAGAGGCCTAAGCATTACCGCGCAGACGGCGCGAAGGAGGTGTTGGTCATATGGATGAACTGCTGAGCCGTCAGCCGCCGCAGTCGCTCGAGGCCGAGCAGTCGGTGCTCGGTTCGATGCTCATTGACGAGCGCTGCGTGCCCGACGTCATCGGGCTTCTGACGCCGGACGATTTTTATCTCAAGCAAAACCGCGAGATCTACGAGACGATCTACGTCATGTTCAACTTCTCGCAGAAGATCGACCCCGTCACGGTGCTCGATAAAATGAAAGAGCGCGGCGTGTACGACGAGCAGCATTCGTATGACTACATCGCCCAGCTGCTGCAGATCACGCCCACTGCCGCCAATGTCAAGCAGTACTGCGCCATTGTGCACGACAAGGCGCTTCTGCGCAGCCTCGGCACGGCCGCAGGCGAGATCGGCGATATGGTCCTGAGCGGCGTGGGCACCGCGCAGGAGATCTTCGAGGCGTCGGAAAAAAAGATCTATGCGCTGCGCAAGGAAAACTCCGGCGACAGCCTGCAGCACATCGGAAAGGTCCTTCTGAACGTCTACGACCGGCTCGATGAGCTTTCCCGCTCCGGCAGCGACTTCCCGGGTCTTTCCACAGGCCTGCACGACCTGGACCGCAAGATCAACGGACTCAACAAAACCGACCTCATTCTGATCGCCGCGCGGCCCGGCATGGGCAAGACGTCCATCGCGCTGAACATCGCGCTGAGCGTGGCGAAAAGCACCAACAAGACCATTGCGTTCTTCTCGCTGGAAATGTCGCGCGAACAGCTTGCCATGCGCCTTTTGTCCAACGAAAGCTTTGTGGATAACCAGAAGCTCGTCACCGGCAAGCTAGAAGACGAGGACTGGCAAAAACTTTCCATCGCCTCGTCGGCGCTGAGCCAGACGGATATCCGCGTCGACGACAACCCCGCCATCACCGTGGCTGAGATGAACGCCAAATGCAGAAGGCTCGACAATCTGGGGCTGGTCCTCATCGACTATTTACAGCTCATGACCGCCGCCGCGCCGGGGAAAACGGCGGAAAACCGCGTGACAGTCGTCAGCGATATTTCCCGTGCGCTCAAGATCATGGCCAAAGAGCTGAACGTACCGGTCATCTGCCTGAGCCAGCTTTCGCGCGCCAACGAAAGCCGCACGGACAAGCGCCCCATGCTCTCGGATCTGCGCGAATCCGGCGCCATCGAGCAAGACGCAGACTCGGTGATCTTCCTCTACCGTGACGAATACTACAACCCCAATACCGAGGAGAAGAACGTGGCCGAATGTATCGTGGCCAAGAACCGCCACGGCGAGACCGGCACGGTCAAGATGCAGTGGCTGCCGCAGTATACCACGTTCTCGGATCTGGAGTGGAAGCATGCAGAATAGGGTGTTCGAGTACTGCCGGGCGCAGCGGCTGCTATCGCCGGGCGATACCGTGATCTGCGCCGTGTCCGGCGGCGTGGACTCGGTCGTTTTGCTCGATATGCTCTGCTCGCTGCGCGATACGCTGGGGATCTGCGTGCGCGCCGCGCACTTCAATCATCAACTGCGCGGCGCGGAAGCTGACCGCGATGAGGCGTTTGTCCGCGCGCTGTGCCGCGCGCGCGATATCGCGCTGAGCACCGGTCGCGGCGATGTGGCCGCGCGTGCAGCCGAAACCGGCGAGAGCGTAGAGGAGGCCGCGCGCAAGCTGCGCTACGCGTTTTTTGACACGCTCGGCGGCCCGGTCGCTACGGCGCACAACGCCGACGACAATCTGGAAACGGTGCTGTTAAATCTTGTGCGCGGCACGTCGCTCGCGGGACTCTGCGGGATCGCGCCGCGGCGCGGCCGTTATATCCGGCCGCTGCTTTGCCTTACACGCGCGCAGATCGCGGCCTACGCACACGAACACGGCCTTTGCTATGTCGAAGATTCCACCAACGCGCTCGACGGCTGCGTGCGCAACCGCCTGCGCCACCACGTAGTGCCGCTTCTGAAGGCGGAAAATCCCGCGCTGAGCGAGCTTGCGCTGCGCGCATGCGCGCTTGTGCGCGAGGACGAGCAGTATCTCGCGTCCGCAGCGCAGGCCGTCTTGGAGCAGGCAAAGCAGCCGCACGGCTACAGCTGCCGCGCGCTGCGCCAGTCGTCTGCGGCGCTGCGCACGCGCGCCATCCGGCTTTTGCTGCAAACGATCCGCGCGCCGAAGCTCTCGTCCAATCACATCCTTGCCGTCGAGCATCTGATTTTTTCAGCCGATCCCTCGGCCGCGTGCTCGCTTCCCGGCGGGTGGACGGCCCGGCGCGAGTATGATGCGCTGCTGCTCACACGCGGCGCGCAGCCCGCTACCTTCGCTCCTGTACGGCTCGACCCCGACGGCGTGACCGAGATCCCATCGCTGGGGCTGCGCGTGCGCTGTACGCGCGGAAAAAATTTTGTCAAATTCCCAAAAAACGGCTCCACTTTTGTCCTCAAGTGTGATACCATAGACGCAGGAAGTCCGCTCGTCCTTCGGCCGCGTCAAACGGGCGACGCGCTCCGCCTGCCCGGCGGCACGCGCACGGTCAAGCGGCTTCTGATCGACCGGAAGATCCCCGCCGTCCGGCGCGGCCTCGTCCCGGTGATCGCAGACGATGCAGGCGTGCTGGCCGTATATCCCATCGCCGTCAATCTCGACCGCATTGCAATGGCTGACGAACGCGCAATCATCATTACAATAGAGAAAGAGGAAATGTGACGCTATGATTAACAAGTTTGACATGATGCAGGACATTGAGAAAATCCTTGTCAGTGAAGCCGACATTCACCAGCGCATCCGCGAGGTCGGCGCGCAGATCTCCGAGGATTACCGCGGCAAATGCCCGATCCTCGTCGGCGTGCTAAAGGGCGTCGTCCCCTTCTTCGCCGAGATGGCGCAGGCGATCACCATCCCCGTGCAGGAGGATTTCATGTGCATCACATCGTTCGAAGGCGGCACCGCCTCGACCGGGAAACTGACCTTCCGCAAGGATATCGACCATGACATCGAAGGCCGCCACGTCATCATTCTCGAGGACATCATCGATTCCGGCAGCACACTCAAACTCATCAAAGAACTGTTCGCCCAGCGCAAGCCCGCGTCTGTGAAGATCTGCACACTGCTCGACAAGCCCTCCGGCCGCAAGGTCGAGCTTACGCCGGACTACGCCTGCTTCACCATTCCGGCCGCGTTCGTCGTCGGCTACGGCCTTGATTACGATGATTACTACCGCAATCTGCCCTTCGTGGGTATTTTGAAGCGGGAAGTATATGCAAACTGATCCGCTGCAATTTATTTTTAAAGGAGAATTCTTTTGAATCAACAGAGCAAGCCATACAGCCTTTTCCTTCTCATCGCGCTGCTGGTGCTGGCTGCCCTTTTGTTCTACGGCGTGCTTTTCCCCACGGAACCGGCGCTCTCGCTGCAATACTCCGACGTTCTCGACCTGTTCCGAAACGAGCAGGTCGAATCGTTTGTTTTAGACGGCGACACGCTGCGCCTGCAGCTGCATGAGCAAATCGACGGAGTCAAAACGGCAACGGCTGAAATCGGCGACGCCGGCGTCTTTCACGCCGATCTTGACGCGCTGATTTCCAGTCAGTACGCCTCCGGCGTCCTGACCGGCTACAACTATCCCAGCGTGAAAACGCCGTGGTACCGGACGGTACTGGTATACGTTCTGATCGGCGCGGTCTTTCTGATCGTCTGGTTCCTGCTGGCCAAGCGCGCAAACGGCGGCAGCTCCATGGCCAAATTTACCCGCGCCAACGCCCGCTTCGGCGCGCCCAGCAGCCGGGCCGTCACCTTTGCCGACGTCGCCGGCGCGGACGAGGAGAAGGCGGAGCTGGCGGAGATCGTAGATTTTCTGCGCGAACCCGGCCGCTACGCCGAGCTTGGCGCGCGCATCCCCAAGGGCGTGCTGCTGGTCGGCCCGCCGGGCACGGGAAAGACGCTGCTCGCGCGCGCGGTAGCGGGCGAGGCCGGCGTATCGTTCTTGTCCATCTCCGGCTCCGACTTTGTGGAACTGTACGTCGGCGTCGGCGCCAGCCGCGTGCGCGACCTGTTCGACCAGGCAAAGCGAGTCTCCCCCGCCATCATCTTCATCGATGAGATCGACGCCGTCGGACGCAGGCGCGGCGCAGGACTTGGCGGCGGGCACGACGAACGCGAGCAGACGCTCAATCAGCTGCTGGTCGAGATGGACG
>CAZWKZ010000149.1:0-4392 GCA_964633935.1 uncultured Oscillospiraceae bacterium
CGTCGGAGAAAACACTTCTCGGCCCGCAAACGTGCGAGTTGTTCGCCGCAGGCGGTAAACGAGTGCGCTGCTGCGGGCCGTGATTCTTTTGTCGAAAAGGCGCATAGCCTTTTCGACAGTCTCCAAACCGCCAAAGGCGTCAGCCTTTGGCGGTTTCGTTTCGTTTTCCATGTGCCGCGCTGGAGCTTCCCGGAACGGCAGTACGGCTGGTTCAGTCGGTTGTGGGCGTTTGCTCTGGCTGCGCGTCCGCGTCGGCATCGGTGCGGGCAGGCAGGAACCAATCGAGGTACTGCGCCGGCTCGCTCACGGCGCCGCGCGTGGTGTAAAGCGCATAGCTTTTGAACAGCACGGGCGTAATGTAGCCGCGATCACACAGACGCTGGTAGAGATTGTAGGTGTTGCCGCTGTTTGTCAGCGCGCGCAGGCACAGGCCTTCCATCGTGCTGTCGGCCAGCGAGCCGAAGCTCAGGCTGCCGCCGCCGCGGAAGAACGGACTGAGGTCAAAATTCGGCGACAGCCGCACCTCGCCGTAGTAGAGGTCGTAGCTGCCTGTGGAGAGCGCATTCTGGTATTCCGTCAGCTCCAGCTGCTTGAGCGTGAGATCAAAGCCCAGCGAGTTGAGCGTATTGACGATCTGTGTGGCTGCCTGCACGCGCTGATAGCTCGATGAGCAGACGATCATCGTGCCGGAAACGGGGATGGCGTAGCCCAGCGACTGCACGTACAGGTCCAGAATGCCGTCGGCGTCCATGTCCTCGACGCTGGCACTTTCCAGCTGCAGATAGTAGCTGGCGATGTTGTAGGCGTAGGTGTTGGACAGCTTCACGTCATACGATCCCGACTGCGGATTGACCGGCAGTACGGCCGCCTCGGCAAAACCGCCCATGGTATCGGCCACGAGCGTCTCGCGGTCGATGGCGTAGGTGATGGCTGAGCGCAGGCCATAGTTGGAGAAAACCTTGGTGGAGATGTTGTAGCCGATGTACTGCATGACCGTGGTGCCGACGTTCCACAGCTCGTAGTCGTTGTGGAAGCCCGCATAGGCCGACGAGTTCGGATCGGTCAGCACCATGTTGACGTTCTCGTATTCAAAATTGTCGCGAATATCGGCGGACGTCGTCGTGTGGCAGAGCGAGATGGCGTCGTATTCCACCAATGCCGGGCCGTCCTGCCACCAGCCGTCATAGCGGGCGAGACGGGTAGCGCTGATATAGCGGTACGGGCCGGTGCCCGGCGGGCTGGTCTGCCCGGCGGTGCCGTCTTGGATGATCGGCATGTCCAGCAGCAGCGGCAGACACTCATAGGAGACCGAGGTCGTGACGCGCACGGTGCTGCTGTCGGGCGCGGCGATATCGGTAACATAGACCAGCCGGTTGCCGTAATAGTCGGAGCCTTCGGCGCAGTGCAGCGAGTATACCACATCCTGCGCGCTGAGCTGTGCGCCGTTGTGGAAGGTGACGCCGGCGCGCAGGCGGATGGTGGTCGTCAGGCCGTCGTCGGATACCTCGTAGGATTCGGCCAGGATCGGCACGGCCTGATACGATGTGTCCACGGCGAACAGCGGCTCGTATAAAAACGAGAAAATGATGCGGTTGCAGAGGCTCTGACAATTATACGGGTCAAGCCCGTAGTCCAACTGATAGGCCAGACCGAAATGATCAAGCTCGGAATAGATCTCGGTCGTGATGGCCGTACCGACCGGCTCGGACGTCTGCTCGTCGTCGGTGGCGTCCGGCTCAGGCGTGGAGGACTCTTGTTCAAGCTGTGATTCCGTCTTGAACTGATCGGTGAACCAGCTCAGATCGATCTTGGAGCAGCCGCAGAGCAGACACAGCGCGAGCGCAAGCGCGATCGCGGCGCGGAGCCTTCGTTTCATGGCGTTTCCTCCTTGAGCATGATGACGGCGGCCAGACTTCCGCGCACGCCGTTTGAGGCCCGGTGCGACCAGAAGCGATCGGGCTGGCACATGGTGCATGCCCGGCTCACGTCGATGGCCTGTACGCCCGCGCGCTGCAGATGCATGCGGTTGAGCGCCTTCAGGTCGACGTGAAATTTCTCTGCGTGCGCTTCGATCGCGCTTTCAGCCTCGCTGCCCAGCGCGGCCAGCATCGCCTCGGGCACCTCGGGGCCGGTTTCAAAGCAGCAGCGCGAGATGCATGGGCCGATGGCTGCGCGAATGTTTTCAGGCTTACAGCCGAATTCGCGCGTCATTGCCTCGACGGCTTTGCGCGCGATGCCCTGCGCCGTGCCGCGCCAGCCGGCATGCACCGCGCCGACGGCTCTGCGCGCGGGGTCATAGAGCAGGATGGGCGTGCAGTCGGCCGAGAAGCAGACGAGCGCCACGCCCGGCTCGTCGGTGATTATGCCGTCGCAGACCGTCTCCTGCTCGCGAAAAAGGCCGGCGCCGCGCTCTGCCCGGCCGACGCGCAGGACGATATCGGTATGCAGCTGCTTCGTAAAAACGGTGTCTTCCGGCCGAAAGCCCACGGCGCTGCCGAGGATGCGGTAGTTTTCCAGCACGTTCTCCGGCCGGTCGCCGCGGTGCGTGCCCAGATTCAAAGAGGCGAGCGGACCCTCGCTCACGCCGCCGTAGCGCGTGGAGAACGCATGCACCGCGCCGCCTTGCTCAAGCGATCCGGCGGTGAGGTATTGAAGGCTTCCCTTTTGATGAACGGTAAAGGCCATGGCTACGACTGCTTCCCGGCTGCCAGATCCTTGTCACGGCAGCATTTTTTATACTTCTTGCCGCTGCCGCAGGGGCAGGGGTCGTTCGGACCGATCTTGATCTTCTTGACCACGGGCTGACGCTTGACGGTCTTGTCGCCCGCGCCCTCGGCGGTGACCTTGGCCACGCGCTCGCGCTTGAGTTCTTCGTTGGTCTTCAGGCGCACCAAAAATACGCGGCGGACGATCTCCTCTTTGATCGCGTTCGTCATCGACTCGAACATCTCGAAGCCCTCGCGCTTGTATTCGATCACGGGGTCGGTCTGCGCGTAGGCGCGCAGGCGGATGCCCTGACGCAGATCGTCCATTGCGTCGATGTGATCCATCCAGTATTCGTCGACCACGCGCAGCGTCACTACGCGCTCGATCTCGCGCATGACCGGCTCGCCGTACTGCGCCTGCTTTTTCTCATACGTGCGCTGCATCAGCGCAAGCAGCTTTTGCTCTGTCTGCTCGCGCGTGAGCGCGGGAAGCTCGGCCTCGGTCACGATCCACTCGCCCTTGGCAAAGCAGATGTTTTCGAAGTGGCTGAGCAGCTCTGCCATCTGGTGCAGATCTGTCAGATGCGGCTGCTCGCCGAAGGCGCTGTGTACGTACGTATCGACATAGTACTGCATCATCGACTGGATATTTTTGCGCAGATCCTCGCCGTCCAGCACCTGGCGGCGCTGCTCGTAGATGATCTTGCGCTGCATGTTCATGACGTCGTCGTATTCCAGCACGCTCTTTCTGGCCTGATAGTTGCGGCTTTCGACGGTCTTCTGCGCGTTTTCGATCGCGCCGGAGAGGATCTTTGCGTCGATGGGCGTGTCCTCGTCAATGCCGAGCGTCTCCATCATATTGAGCACGCGCTCAGAGCCGAACAGGCGCATGACGTCGTCGTGCATGGACAGATAGAACTGCGTCTGGCCGGGATCGCCCTGACGGCCGCTTCGGCCGCGCAGCTGGTTGTCGATCCGGCGCGATTCATGCCGTTCGGTGCCGATGATGAACAGGCCGCCCGCCTGCCGCACCAGCTCGGCCTCGCGGTCGACGTCCTTTTTGTGCAGGGCGTAGGCCTCAGCATACTGCGCGCGCGCGGCGAGAATGTCGGGGTCGCTGGTCTCTGCGAACGAGTTCGATTCCGCGATCAGCTCTTCTGCAAGGCCGGCCTTGCGCAGATCGCTTTTGGCCATGAACTCGGCGTTGCCGCCGAGCATGATATCCGTGCCGCGGCCGGCCATGTTGGTGGCGATGGTGACCGCGCCCAGATGGCCCGCCTGCGCGACGATCTCGGCCTCTTTTTCGTGGTGCTTGGCGTTCAGCACGTTGTGCTTGACGCCCTCGCGCTTCAAAAGCTGCGACAGGATTTCGGATTTTTCGATCGACACCGTGCCGACCAGCACCGGCTGGCCCTTTTCATGGCAGGCCTTAATCTGGCGGATGACGGCGCGGTATTTGCCGGCCTCGGTCTTGTAGACGATATCGGGATTGTCGATCCGGATGACGGGCTTGTTGGTGGGGATCTCGACGACGTCGAGGTGATAGATGCCGTCAAACTCCTCCTCCTCGGTCAGCGCCGTGCCGGTCATACCGGCCAGCTTCTGATACAGGCGGAAGAAATTCTGGAACGTGATGGTGGCAAGCGTCTTGTTTTCGCTCGCGACCTGGACACCCTCTTTGGCCTCG
>CAZWKZ010000150.1:0-4246 GCA_964633935.1 uncultured Oscillospiraceae bacterium
AAAGTCGGCCACCTTCACGCTGCCGTCCTTCAGGATCATGATATTGTGGGGCTTGATGTCGCGGTGGATGATGCCGCGGCTGTGCGCATGCTCAAGTGCCTTGGCGATCTGCGTGGCAAAGTGCAGCGCCTCGCGCCAGTTGAGCTGCCCCTTCTGATCCATATACTGCTTCAGGGTAATGCCCTCGATCAGCTCCATGACGATATAATCGAGATTATCCGAGTGCGACACGTCGTACACGCTCACGATATTCGGATGCGAGAGCATGGCGACCGCCTGCGACTCGGCATGGAAGCGCCGGCGGAACTCCACGTCCTGCGACAGCTCTTCCTTCAGTATTTTAATGGCGACCATGCGGTTGAGCCGGTTGCAGCGCGCCTTGTAGACCACTGCCATCCCGCCCGAGCCGATCATGTCCAGGATCTCATATCGGTTATCCAATAGCCTGCCTATGTAGTTATCCATAAGAAGCTCCTTTACGCAAGTTGATGGGCTGCCGTTCGCCGGCCGCTCAGATAACGGCCAGCGTGAGCGTCACATTGTCGGGCGCGCCGCGGTTTTTTGCAATGTTGAGCAGCCGCTGGCAGCAATCGCTCTTTCTGACGCCGTGCGCCACCTCGAACAGCATCTCCTGATCGGCCATCTCGTTGGAAAGCCCGTCGGAGCACAAAAGCAGGCAGTCGTCCTTCTGCAGCTTTCGCACATAGATATCGCCCTCGACCACCGCCTCGGTGCCGACCGCTCGCGTGATCAGATTTTTGCCGGGATGGTTTTTCGCCTGCTCCTGCGTCAGCTCGCCCCGCTGAACCATATACTCGACGATCGAATGGTCCGTCGTCAGGCGCTTGACGCCGCTTTTACTAAATAGATATGCCCGACTGTCGCCGACATTGATGATCACCGCCGTATCGCGCAGAATCAGCGCCGCCACAAGCGTCGTGCCCATGCCCTCATAGTCCTCGCCCAGCTGCGCCTGCTCGTACACTGCCTGATTGGCAAGCTCCAGCGCGGATTTCATTACCTCCGCCGCGCGTTCCGGCGTCGTCGCATGCTTGAGACTGCGGCGCACCTCGTCCACAAAGACCTCGACGGCAAGAGAGCTTGCCACATTGCCGGACTTTGCGCCGCCCATGCCGTCGCACACAAGCATCAGCGCGCGCTCCCGCGAAAAATTCACAATGGCAAAGGAATCCTGATTCTGCTGGCGAATGTTGCCCGCATCGGTCAATCCCCAGGTCTGCATACACATTCCTCCTTCTGCTTGCCCTCAAACGTTCTGCGCAGCTGGCCGCACGAAGCGTCAATATCGCTGCCGAGCGTGCGGCGCACCGTGGCGGTAACACCGCCGCGCTGCAAAATCTGCTGAAAATTCCAGATCGCCTCACGCGGGCTGCTGCGCAACTGCGTCTCAGCCACGGCGTTGAGCGGGATCAAATTGACATGCGCCTGCATCCCGGCAAGCTTTTTTGCCAGAAGCTCGGCCTGCTCGGGCGAATCGCTCACGCCGTCGATCATCGTATATTCAAACGAGACGCGCCGCCCGGTCTTTTCAAAGTAGTCGCGGCAGGCCGCAAGCAGCGTATCGACCGGATACCTGCGGTTGACGGGCATGATCTTGCTTCTAGACGCGTCGTCCGGCGAATGCAGTGATACCGACAGCGTCAGCTGCAGCCTGCGCTCGGCCAGTAGTTCGATCTTGTCGACCAGGCCGCAGGTGGATAAGCTGATATGGCGCATGCCGATGTTCATGCCGTCGGGGCTGTTGACAAGCTCTAAAAACCGCATCACCGCGTCAAAATTGTCCAGCGGCTCGCCGATGCCCATCAGCACAATATTGGAAATCGGCAGCCCAGAGTCCAACTGGGAAAACAGCACCTGGTCCAGAAGCTCTGAAGGCGCGAGCCTGCGCACGAGGCCGCCCAGCGTGGACGCGCAGAATTTGCAGCCCATGGGGCAGCCGACCTCGGACGAAATGCAGACCGTGTTGCCGTGATGATACTGCATCACGACCGACTCGACGCAGTTGCCGTCGCGCAGCCGCCAGAGGTATTTGATCGTGCCGTCCTTTTTCGACTGCTGCTTGCGCGCCACGACAGGCGGCGTGATGTCATACCGCTCGTCCAGCCGCGCGCGCAGCGCCTTCGGCAGATTTGTCATATCGTCAAAGCAGGCCGCGCCGCGGTGCAGCCACGTAAACACCTGTTTGGCCCGGAACGCAGGCTCGCCCCATTCGGCAAGCGCCTGCTGCATCTCGGCAAGCGTCATGGACTTCAGATCCTGCTTCATTTGCGTCTCCTTAGTTTACTGATAAAAAAGCCGTCTGCTTCGTGCAGCTGCGGCAATAGCGTGAGCATGCCGTCATTTTCGATCCGCAGCTTCGGCGGCAGCGCGATCGTTTCCAGAGAAAATTCAGGATGCTCCGCCAAAAACGCGCGCACCACGTCCTCATTTTCGCGCCGCAGCACCGTACACGTGCTGTACAGCAGCACGCCGCCCGGCGCGGCATAGCGGCAGACATTGTCCAAGATCGCGCGCTGGATCTTCGGCAGCTCTGCCATCGGCGCGGGGTCTTTATATCGGATATCGGGCTTCTTGCGGATCACGCCCAGCCCGGAACACGGCACGTCGGCGATCACAGCGTCGAACCGGCTGAGAAATTCTCCCTTTTCCTGACGCGCGTCGAGCTGCATGGCGCGGATGATCGCAATGCCCAGCCGCTGCGCGCCCTTTTCAATGAGCGCCGTCTTATGGCCGTGGATATCGCACGAGACGATCTGTCCAACATTTTGCATCTGCATCGCGGCGGCAAAGCTCTTGCCGCCCGGCGCGGCGCAGCAGTCGAGCACCCGCATCCCCGGCTCCACGCCGGAGGCCATTGCCGCCAGACGCGCCGCCGCGTCTTGTACATAGACCTTTCCCTCGCGAAATGGCGGCAGTGCTTCCAAATTTCCCGTGCCGCTGGCCAAAAACGCGTCCGGCAGCCACGGATGCGGCGTATAGGAAACGCCGTGCGCGGCAAGCGCGCGTTCTGCCTCTGCCGCGTCTGCTCGAATGGGATTGACCTGCAGGCAGGTAGGCGCCGGGGTGTTGTTCGCCGCCAAAAACGGCGCAAGCTGCCCCTCCGGCAGCGAGTCCGCCAACAAATCCACCAGCGGCTGTGGATGGCTGTACCGGACCGCCAGATCAGACGGCTGCGCAAGAGAATCCTTCTCCCTTGCCAGCGCGCGCAGCACGCCGTTGACAAGTCCCGCCGCGGCGCGGTTGGCATAGCGCTTGGCCTGCTCCACCGATTCGTTTACCGCCGCCGAGACCGGCACACGGTCGCACAGCAAGATCTGGTACGCGCCCAGGCGCAAAATATCCAGTACCACAGGCTGCAGCCTTTTCAGCCCGCCCGTCACCTTCTGCGCCAGATAGAAATCGAGCAGCATCCGGTTCTGCAGCACGCCGTAGCACAGCCGCGAGGCAAAGGCCGCGTCGCGCCCATCCAGCCCGTCGCGCGCGATATATTCTTTTAATACTCCATCGGACCACGCCGCCTGCCGCCGGCAGGCGATGAGCGCCGACAGCGCGGTTGTTCTGGCGTCCATGGACGATTCTACCCTTCTGTTTTGATCGGATGGCCGCGGAAATAATCCGCCGCCGCCATGCGTTTGCCGCCTTCAGCCTGCAGCTGCGTGATGACGAGGACTTCCCCGCCGCCGCACGCGACCATAAGCCCCCGCTTTGTCAGCCCGAGCAGCGCGCCCGGCGCGCGGTCCGTCGTTTCCTGTGCGCGCTCGACGCGAAAGATCTTGAATTTTTTCCCGCCAAGCTCGGCCGTCGCAACCGGCCATGGGTCCAGACCGCGCACATGATCGATGATCTCGCGCGGCGTCTTGCTCCAATCGATGGGACACATGTCCTTGCGCAGCATGGGCGCATACGTCGCTTTGCTGTTATCCTGCGGCGTGCGCGTCGCGGTCCCGTTTTCGATCGCGCGCACCGTGTCGCACGCCAGCTCCGCCGCGATCGCGGCCAGACGCTGCATCAATTCGCCCGCAGTCTCCATCGGCTCAATGGGCGTTTTCCGGATCTCGATGATATCCCCCTCGTCCATCCCGGCCGTGAGATACATGGCCGTCACGCCCGTCTCGTCAAAGTGGTTCAAAATCGACCACTGTACCGGTCCTGCGCCGCGCAGCTCGGGCAAAATACTCGCGTGCATGTTGAT
This sequence comes from uncultured Oscillospiraceae bacterium, assembly GCA_964633935.1. GTDB lineage: Bacteria > Bacillota > Clostridia > Oscillospirales > Oscillospiraceae > CAG-170. Next base: position 4,214 of record CAZWKZ010000150.1, read on the forward strand.
GCAGCCATATTGGGGAATGTCCAGCACCCGCTG
>CAZWKZ010000151.1:0-4223 GCA_964633935.1 uncultured Oscillospiraceae bacterium
CCGCCGGGTCAGCGTGTCAAAAAACCTCGTAGCGTTCGCGGCGCGCACGCCGCGATTCTTTTGTCGGAAAAGGCGCATTGCCTTTTTCGGCAGTCTCACCCGCCCGCCAGCCCTATGGGCCGCGGGCGGGTCTTGATATCAGACGGTTTTTTCGGCATAGTCGCTCCGGCAGACCTCGGTAAAGCCCAGCGCGTCATACAGACGGCGCGCCCGATCATTTCCCACGACGCAGAAAAGATCGACCGCCGCATGTCCCTCTGCCAAGATCTGGCCGATCAAATATTGGACAAAGCGCCTTCCGATGCCGTTTCCCTGCCGGGACGGCCGGACCGCCACGCTGTCAAGCTCGCTGCCCTGCACATGGGCATAACCTACGATCTCGCCGCCGTAGATATAGACAAAACGCTCGCGGGCAGTGTCGGCCCAGTGCATTCGCATTTGCTCGCTCGGCGGCTCGGGGACCGAATCTGGAAAGCAGCCCGTCTGCAGGCGCATCCGATGAAACGCCTCGGCGTACAGCGCGTGCGCCTGCGGATAGTCCGCATCCCGATATGCCCGGACGGGCGCGGCCTGCACGTCCGGTCTTGGCCCCGTATAGCGCAGCAGGTCTGAGGAAAATATCCGCCGGTATCCGTTTTGCGCGGCAAACGCGGCTGCGCGCGCATCGCCCGCGCGATAGCATGTCGTGATCCTATTCGCCCCGGCCGTCAGCAGCCGCTGTTCCAGCAGCGCAAGCGCCGCGCGGGCATATCCCTCGCTTCGATGCGCCGGGAAGAGATACAGATATAAAAAGGCGTTTGCCCCGTCAAGCGCCTGCGCAAGCCCCACGGGCTGATCGCCGCAGAAGACGGCAAAGAAGCCTTCGCCGTCCTCTGAAGCCTCGCGGAAAAACGCGGCGTCCGCATCGTCCGGGCCGATCTGCGAAAGATATGCCGACGGTGCTTTGACGCGGCAGAGCGTGAGCTTGTCTTCGTTCCTGTCCGGCCGCATGCCGCTACCGGTTCGGTACGATCACGGCCAGAAACTGTACCGGCGCGTCCGTCCGGTTGGCGATGGCGTGGGTGTGGCCGTCGGCGCACAGCTCGGCGTCGCCGGGCCGCAGCGTGCGCGCCTCGTCATCCTCCGTCACTGTGGCCTCGCCCGACAATATGTAGTACGCCTCGGCGTTCGTCTCGTGCGGATGCACGCCGACCGACTCGCCGGGCTGCAGCGTCACCACGGCGAGAAGCTCGGCCCGTCCGCCCATCTCCTCGGCGCAGAACAGATGCCGGAACTCAGGCGCTCCGTCGCCGCCGCGCACATGCTCGCGGCGCTGCAGCGTCATTTCCTCATTGGTCTTGAACATGGTTTGCCTCCTGATTTCAAGCGTTATTTGTGATACTTCGTGCCCGCCTGGATCGCCTCGGCCCGGTAGAGCTGCTCAAGCGCCATCACGCGCGCCAGATGGTGCGGGAAGGTCATCGCGCTCATCGAAAGCCGCAGGTCTGCCTGCGCCTTCAATTCCGCATCCACGCCGAACGACGAGCCGATCAGAAAACACGCGCAGCTTTTGCCGCCGGCCTTGACGCCCGCGAGCGTCTGCGCCAGCTCGGGTGAAGAGAGCTGCTTGCCTTCCGGCGCGAGCACGCAGAAAAAACAGCCCTTTACCAGCTTTTGCCGGATGCGGCCAGCCTCTTCAGACAGCGCCTGCGCGATCTGCGCGGAATTGGGGCTGTCGGGCAGGCGGCACTCGGGCAGCTCGAGCAGCTGAAACTCACAGAACGCGCGCAGCCGCTTGGCGTACTCGGCCACGGCGTCGGTATAGAATTTTTCTTTCAGTTTTCCCATACAGATCAGGCGAAGCTGAAACATGGCGTGCTCCTTATCGATGTGGTTTTGCGTTTTTCGCGTTTGCCGCCGGCCCTGGCCGCGCCGCGCGCCGTCAGAAAAGAACTCAATACGCAAAACGCCCGTCCGGCTGGACAGGCGTTTCTTGTCTGTTTATTCCGCCACGTAGGGCAGCAGAGCGATGTGACGGGCGCGCTTGATCGCAACCGTCAGCTGACGCTGATGCGCAGCGCAGGTACCGGTCGTGCGGCGGGGCAGGATCTTGCCGCGCTCGGACAGGTAACGACGCAGCTTTGCAGTGTCTTTGAAGTCGATGTGCGCGATCTTATCGACGCAGAAGGAGCAGACCTTCTTGCGCTTGCGCGGATGGACACGGTCGTTCGCCATTGCCATAGTGAATCCTCCTATCTCAGTATGTGGAATCGTTCAAGTTCAGAACGGAAGCTCGGAATCGTCGTCTTCGAGCATGGAGAAGCCGGACGCGGCCGGCGCATGCGGCGCGGACGGCTGCTGATACGGCTGCGGCGCGCTGGCGTAGCTCGGCGTCTGGTCAAAGCCGGCAGGCGCGGCGGCGTTGTCGCGCTTGCTGTCGCCGAAGTAGACGTTGTCTGCCACGACCTCAGCCGAGCGGCGCTTGTTGCCGTCCTTGTCGGTCCAGTTGCGGATCTGCAGCCGGCCGGAAACGACGGCCATGCGCCCCTTGGTGAAATACCGGCTGACAAACTCAGCGGTGTTGCGCCAGGCCACAATGTCGACGAAATCGGTTTCCTTTTCCGCGCCCTGCGCCGCGTAATCGCGGTCGACAGCCAGCGTGAAAGATGCGACCGCGATGCCGCTGCCGGTACGGCGCAGCTCGGGATCGCGAGTCAGACGGCCCATGAGAACAATGTGGTTCAGCATGAAATTGCCTCCTTACTCTTCAACAGCCACGATGATCGAGCGCAGGATGCCTTCCGTGATCTTAAAGACACGGTCAAGCTCTGCGGGCATGTCGGGCTTGACCTCGCAAGTCATGTAGACGTAGTAGCCTTCGGTCAGGTCGTTGATCGGGTAGGCCAGACGGCGCTTGCCCCATTCGTCAACACTGGTCAAAGTGCCATGCGCTTCCACGATGCCCTTGAATTTTTCCACGAGAGCGGCGATGCCTTCTTCCCCCTGAGCGGGATCGATGACATAGAGGACCTCATACTTTGCGGAAAGTTTTGCCATGATGTTGCACCTCCTTTTGGACGTATGGCCGCCGGACGCGCCGGCGGCAAGGATATGCCTGCGGAACAGGCCAGATTATTATAGACAAATCTGGTGGATTTGTCAACAAAAACTTTGCTTTTCCCGGTAAAAACCGGCCGCTTTGCCGCCAGCCTGCGAAGTTTCGCGCCGCGCTACGCGCCCCGGTAGCCGATGGCGCGCGAGATCTCCTCCGCCGCCGCGCAGACCATGCTGGTCGCCTGTCGGAACTCGTCGGTATATACCTGGCGGAACATCCCCACCACGCCGAGCGCGTAGCGCACCTCGCCGGAGGCGCCGCGTACCGGCGCGCTGACCGAACGCAGGCCGATCTTATACTCGCCGTTTTCCACCGCGTAGCCCTGCTCGCGGATGCGCGCCAGCTCCGGCGCAAGCTGCTCATAGCTCGTCAGCGTGTGCGGCGTGTAGCCGCGCAGGTCGCTGAGATTGAGGATCCTGCGGCACTCCGACTGCGACATATGCGCCAGAAACAGCTTTCCCTGCGACGTGCAGTACACCGGCAGCCGCGCGCCCACCTCAGAGACCACGCGCAGGCTCGCGTGGCTCTCCTCCTCGGCCAGCGTCACAACCGCCGCGCGGTCAAAGACCGACAGAAATACCGACTCGCCCATCGTATGGCAGATGCTCTGCATCGGCGCGCGCGCGATGGACGCGATGTCCCACGCGTTGGACACGGCGCAGCCCAGCTCAAACAGCCGGATGCCCAGCCAATAGCGGCCGGAGGACGTCTGTTCGATGAAGCCGGCCTCGCGCATCGTCGACAGCAGTCCGTGGATCGTACTCTTTGGCCAGCCCGTCGCCTGATACAGCTCGGTGAGTGAGCGCGGCTGGCCCGCTTCGCGCAGCAGCTCCAGCAGGCGAAAGGCCTTGGATACGGAATGGATGCTTTTTGACGCAAGCTCCGGCATGTTGTCGCCTCCAAATAAAGTTTAATTTAGTATAACAAATTTTTGCTCTGCGCACAAGGCTTTTGTTCGCCATCATCGAAGCGGGTCCGGCAGAAACGCCGCCGGCGCAGCAGAAACTTTTCCGTCGGGAAAAAATATTTCTTGACATTTTGCCTCGCAGCCAGTATAATCATTTATGCTGTTGCGATGCTGGTATAGCTCAGTTGGTAGAGCAGCTGATTTGTAATCAGCAGGTCGGGG
>CAZWKZ010000152.1:0-4188 GCA_964633935.1 uncultured Oscillospiraceae bacterium
TGATCCTCTGCGGCTGCCACCCCGGGGACTGCCACTACACCACCGGCAACTACTACGCCCGGCGGCGCATGACGCTGCTGTTCTCGATGCTCGATTTCCTCGGCATCGAGCGTGAGCGCACGCGCGTCGAGTGGGTCTCAGCGGCGGAGGGCGCGAAGTTTGCCGCGACGATGAACGAATTCGTCGCCGCCGTCACAAAGCTCGGCGAGAACCGCAGACTGGAGGATCTGAGATGCAAAGAGTAAAGGAAAAAGCCATCGAATTGCTCCGGTCCGGCGCGGTCGACCGCGTGCTCGGCTGGAAGGCCGGCGAGTTCTTCTACGATCTCACGCCTGCCGTGTTTGAAAGCGCGGAGGAAACGGAAAAGGACTTTGTCTACAGCGTCTTCTCCGGCGCGAATTTGTCGAAGTATCTCATCGCCGAGTCGCGCAGGGGCGGCAAGGTGGCGGTGTTTTTAAAGCCGTGCGATTCGTATTCGTTCGTGCAGCTGCTCAAAGAGCACCGCATCCTGCGTGAAAACGTGTACGCCGTGGGCGTGCAGTGCGGCGGGATGTGCGACGCGGAAAAGCTGAAAGATGCCGGCGCTGCGGGCCTTGTCTCGGTGCGCGAGGACGGCGAAACGCTTGTGGCCGGGACCGTCTACGGCGAGGTGCGCGTGGAAAAAAGCCGGGCGCTGCTTGGCAAGTGCGAAACATGCAAGAGCAAAAAAATCGTCTGCTTTGACGAGCTGATCGGCGAGCAGGGCGAGGACGCGCCCGACAGCGGCCGCTTTGACGCGGTGGCGAGGCTCGAGGCCATGACGCCGGAGGAGCGCTACCGCTTTTGGCGCGGCGAGCTTTCGCGCTGCATCCGCTGCAACGCGTGCAGAAACGTATGTCCCGCGTGCAGCTGTGAAAAGTGCGTGTTCGACAATCACGATCTCGGCACCGACAACAAGGCTGCGGCCGATTCGTTCGAGGAAAATATGTTCCATATCATCCGGGCGTTCCATGTGGCCTCGCGCTGCACCGACTGCGGCGAGTGCTCGCGGGTCTGTCCGCAGCATATCCCGCTGCATCTGCTCAACCGCAAGTTCATCAAGGACATCAACGAGCTGTACGGCGCGTATCAGGCCGGCGCTGATTTTGAGACGAAGCCGCCGCTCATGGATTTCACCAAGGGCGACTGCGAGCCGTCGGTGGTGTATGAGAGAGGAGGCGCGAAGGCATGAAAAAGCTCTCCCGTTCTGATTTGAGTGCTCTCTTTGCCGCGATCGGGGCGCAGCAAACGCTGTATATCCCGGCGGACGACGCGTCCGGCCAGGCAAGATTCACGGTTTACGAGCCGGCAATGACTCTCAGCAGCAAGCTCAACACGGTGCGAAGCGCGAAGGACCTGTTTTTTCCGCAGGTAGAGAACCTGATGGGCTTCAAGGTCTCGGGCAAGGAGCTTCAGCTGATCGAGACGCGCGATGTGACCGAGCCGTTCGTGCTGTTCGGCGTGCGCGCGTGCGACTGCCGCAGCTTTGAGATCCTAGACAAGGTCTTTCTGGCGGAGCCTGCCGATACATATTATCAGACGCGGCGGGAAAAGGGCGTGATCGTATCGCTGGCATGTACCCGGCCGGAGGAGACGTGCTTCTGCGCGGCCTTCGGCATCGACCCGGCGGCGCCCGCGGGCGATGTGAGCTGCTGGCTGGACGAGGAAAATCTCTACTGGCAGGCGAACACCCAGAAGGGCGAGGCGCTCACGGCGCAGCTTCCCATGCTGGCCGATTGCGGGGACGCCGCCGTTCGCGCGCAGCAGGCTGCGACGCGTCAGATCATGCAGAAGCTGCCGCTGGCCGGTCTGGATCTGTCCGCCTTCGGCGCGGGCAAAACAAAGGCGCTGTTCTCCCGGCCCGAGTGGAAGCAGCTTTCTGAGGCGTGTCTTGGCTGCGGCACGTGCACGTTCGTGTGCCCCACGTGCCAGTGCTACGACATTCAAGAGTTCCATACCGGCAAGACGGTGCGCCGCTTCCGCTGCTGGGACAGCTGCATGTACTCCGACTTTACCAAGATGTCGGCCGGCCAGCCCAGACCCACGCAGCTTGAGCGCTTCCGCCAGCGCTTTATGCACAAGCTGGTCTACTCCCCGGACAATAACGAGGGCTGCTTCAGCTGCGTCGGCTGCGGCCGCTGCTTGGCGAAGTGCCCGATCCACATGAACATCGTCAAGGTCATCAAAACGCTGGGGGAGGGAACGAAATGAGACAAGATCCGCTGATCCCCATGATCGCGCAGGTCACGAAGATCCGCGTCGACACGCCGGACGTCAAGACCTTCCGCGTGGTCGGCTTGGACGGGAAAAAGCCGTTTGTGCATATCCCGGGCCAGTGTGCGATGCTCTCGATCCCCGGCGTGGGCGAGGCGCTGTTTTCCATTACGTCTTCGCCGACGGAGCCGGACTTCATCGAGTTTTCCATCAAAAAATGCGGCTGCGTGACCGATTGGCTGCACGCGATGGAGCCGGGCCAGCAGGTCACGCTGCGCGGCCCGTACGGAAACGGCTTCCCGGTCGATACCGACTTTGCAGGCAAGGACCTGCTGTTCATCGCCGGCGGCATTGGCCTGGCGCCGCTGCATTCGGTCATCAATTACTGCCGCCACTACCGCGAGCGCTACGGCAAGATCGATATCGTCTACGGATCGCGCTCAAAGCAGGACCTGGTCGACTTTGAGGAGATCCTGAACGTCTGGTGTCAGGAAAGCGGCGTCAACGTCCATCTGACCATCGACCGCGAGCAGCCGGACTGGGACGGTCATGTCGGCTTTGTGCCGAACTATGTCAAGGAGCTTGGATTTGATACAGACAAAACCGCTGTAATCTGCGGCCCGCCCGTCATGATCAAGTTTACGCTTGCCGGACTGATGGAGCTTGGCTTTGCGCGCGAGCAGGTGTATACGACGATGGAGCTGAAAATGAAGTGTGCGCTTGGCAAATGCGGCCGCTGCAACATCGGCAGCAAGTACGTCTGCAAGGACGGCCCCGTGTTCCGCTTTGACCAGCTGGACGCCCTGCCCGATGAATACTAAGCGTGGGATAAGGAGATAGACGATGGAAAAAATGGTAAATGTTTTCCTGTTTGGCAAGAAATATGAAGTCCCCGAGAGCCTGACCATCATGGAGGCCATGGAGTATTCCGGCTATCAGCTGGTGCGCGGCTGCGGCTGCCGCAACGGCTTTTGCGGCGCGTGCGCGACGATCTACCGCATCGCGGGCGACCGCGAGCTGAAGGCGTGCCTGGCGTGCTCGACGAAGGTGGAGAACAACATGTATGTCGCCACGCTTCCGTTCTTCCCGCTGGTCAAGGAAGTGTACGATATGGAAAAGATCCGGCCCACCGAGCGCATCATGATGCAGCTCTATCCCGAGATCTATGCCTGCGTGGGCTGCAACGCCTGTACCAAGGCGTGCACGCAGGGCCTGAACGTCATGCAGTACATCGCCTACGCCCAGCGCGGCGAGTATGAAAAGTGCGCGGAGGAGTCGTTCGACTGCGTCATGTGCGGCGTGTGTTCGTCGCGCTGTCCAGCGGGCATCTCGCATCCGCAGGTGGCGATGCTGGCGCGCCGGCTCAACGGCAAGTATCTTGCGCCGCACTGCGAGCATCTGGACGTGCGTGTGAACGAGATCCGCGAGGGCAAGTTCGAATCGCTCATCGAGAGCCTGATGCAGAAGCCGCTGGCGGAGATCCAGACGCTCTACAACACCCGCGAGATCGAAAAGTAAGGAGGTCAGCCATATGTATACCGATCCCAACATGCTCGAATCCATCAAAAAGGTAGAGGCTGCGCGTGAGGCGAACATCCGGCTCGACCCCCGGCGCATGACGGCGGAGGAGAAGGACGTTCTGCTGAAAACCTTCCACCCCGACTACCGCGAAAATCAGTTTGCCGTTCTGCGGCTCGGTCCCAATCAAGGCGACAAGGTGCCCACCGAGCTGGCGGGGCTGCTGCAGGCAGGCTCGCGCCTGAGCGGCAGGCAGGTCGATCTGGCGCATCCCGACTATGACACCGACGTTCTTATCATCGGCGGCGGCGGCGCGGGCACGTCGGCCGCGATCGAGGCGGACAACAACGGCGCGCGCGTGATGCTTGTCACAAAGCTGCGTCTGGGCGACGCCAACACCATGATGGCCGAGGGCGGCATCCAGGCCGCCGACAAGCC
>CAZWKZ010000153.1:0-4163 GCA_964633935.1 uncultured Oscillospiraceae bacterium
GCCAGATCGTTTGCATCGTAGCGCACATGCGGCAGGCTGCCGAGCAGCGCCTCGCGCAGCTTGTCGTAGGCGGCCGGCTCGACGCGCCGCGCTTCGCCGCGCGCATCGGGCGGCGCAAGCGTTTGCAGCGCGTGCGCGCACTGCGCGCGGTAGCCCAGCGCCTCATAAAAGCGGAACAGCGACGCTTCGCCCGGCACCAAAAGCGTACAGGCGAAGCGCTGCTCTTGCAGCTGCTTTTCCGCGTAGGCCATGAGCGTGCGGCACACGCCCCGGCCGCGCGATTCTTCTGCGGTGGTCACGGCGTAGAGATACGCGGCCTTTTCCCGCCGCCCGGGTGCGATCAGCGTCTGCGGCAGAGCGTAGAGCGCGGCGCACAGCGCGCCGCCGTCTTCCGCCGCGAAGCTCGTGCAGCGCGGATAGGCGCTGGCAAAAAAGCGGTCGATCTCCGCGTCCGTATCGCCGAAGCCCCGCTTCCAGAGCGTTTTGAGCTGCGCAATATCGTCCGGCGCGGTTTTCCGGCAGCGCATCAGCTTACAAGCTCGTCGGCCACGAATTTTTCCAGCAGCAGCGTCGGCTGGTACGATTCCTTGGCCTTGCGCAAGCCCTCGAGGCCCATGTCGTCTTCGCGGTTGAGATAGCGCACGTCGGGCAGGCGCTCGGCGATCATGCGCGAGAATTCGCGGTTGATCATTGCGTACGCCCCGTCGACCTCTGTCAGCGCTTTTTCAAAGTTGACGTCAAAATATTGCTCGTTCATGCGCGCGCCCATCGAAAAGCCCACGAGGCGCTCGCCGTCAAACAGCAGCAGCCCCTGCATCTGCAGCGCGTGGTAGCTCTGCAGCGCGCGCGTCAGCGCCTGGCGCTCGACCCGCAGCGGCTCGCTGCCGGGGTGCGCGCCGTACCACGCGTGCAGCAGCTGCTGGCACAGCGCGATATTGTCCGGGCCCAACGGCTGGGTGTACCAGTCCGGATATTGCGCGCAGAAGCGGTTGCAGTGGTTGCGCTTGGCCTGCAGTTTTTTTCCGCGCAGCTCGGCCAGCTCCTCCACGGTATAGATATAGTCGAACGCATCGCGGTAGGGCGTGAAGCGGAAGCGGCCGGGATAGAGCGATTCGAGCTGCGCGCGCGTATCGGCCGTCAGTCCGCGCAGGCGGAGCCTGCCGCCGCGCGCGTGCGCGTCAAGAAAAATTTCCTCCAGCGCGGGCCGTACGTCGCCGCCCACGGGGTAGATATAGCTGTCAAAGCCGCGGTAGCGCTTGTGCTGCGTCAAAAGCCCGGCGGCCAGGCCAACGTCTCCATAGTATTCCGACCAAAAGTACATGTTGTTGAAGGTGTAGTCCGCGCCGGGGCAGTTGGCGGCGTACAGGATCGGCTGCATCCACGCGCGGTCAGCAAGGGTGGGTTCGTGAAATTCGATCATGATTACCTCAGTTGATAGGCTCTTGCCCGATTTTACAATCAGTAGTATAACACCGATGTCAAATCTTTTGCAAGTGCGTTGACAAAGACCGAAAAAGCGGGTATGCTAATAGGAAGAATTCGCCGCGCTTCCATTCGGCGGCGGCGCAAAGGAAGGAATTGCATATGTGTCAGGACTGTAAGAAAAAGTTTTATATCACCACGCCGATCTACTACCCGTCGAGCAAGCTCCACATCGGCCATACGTACTGCACCGTGGCGGCTGACGCCATGGCGCGCTACAAGCGCCTGCAGGGCTGCGACGTGATGTTCTTGACCGGCACCGACGAGCACGGTCAGAAGATCGAGGAGAAGGCAAAGCAAGCGGGCGTCACGCCGCAGCAGTTTGTCGACGACATCGTCTGCGGAGAAAAGGGCGTGCTCGATCTGTGGAAGCTGATGAACATCTCGAACGACCGCTTCATCCGCACCACCGACGATTATCACGTCGCCGCCGTCCAACGGATCTTCAAGAGGATGTATGAAAAGGGCGATATCTATAAAGGCGTGTACAAGGGCAAATACTGCACGCCCTGCGAGAGCTTCTGGACCGAGAGCCAGCTTGTCGACGGCAAGTGCCCCGACTGCGGCGGCGAGGTCCACGACGCGCAGGAGGAGGCCTATTTCTTCCGCCTTTCAAAATATGCCGCGCGCGTGCGCGAGCTGCTGACCACCACGGATTTCCTTGAGCCGAAGAGCCGCGTGAACGAGATGGTCAACAACTTCATCGATCCCGGCCTTGAGGATCTGTGCGTCTCGCGCACCAGCTTCAGCTGGGGCGTGCCGGTCGATTTTGACCCGGGTCATGTGGTGTATGTCTGGATCGACGCGCTGTTCAACTACATGACGGCGCTGGGCTTTGAAAACGACCGCCACGGCGATCTGGACACGTACTGGCCGTGCGACGTGCATTTCGTGGGCAAGGAGATCGTGCGCTTCCACTCGATCATCTGGCCGGCGATGCTCATGAGCCTGGATCTGCCGCTGCCGAAGAAGGTCTACGGCCACGGCTGGCTCATCATCGACGGCGGCAAGATGTCCAAATCCAAGGGCAATGTGGTCGACCCCTATGTGCTGGCTGAGATGTTCGGCGTCGACGCGCTGCGCTTCTTCCTGCTGCGCACGTTCCCGTTCGGCTCGGACGGCAACTTTACAAACGAGCTTTTGGTCAACACCATCAATATCGATCTGGCCAACGATCTGGGCAATCTCGTCTCGCGTACGACGGCGATGGTCGAGCGCTACTTTGGCGCAGCGCTGCCGCGCGAGCGCCAGTTTGCCGACATTGACGACGAACTGATCCTGATGCTTACGGGCCTGCGCAGCCGCTATGAGGCGCAGATGGAGAAGTTCCAGTTCCAGAATGCGCTGGAAGAGGTCTTCCGCTGCATCCAGAGATCCAACAAATATATCGACGAGAACGCGCCGTGGACGCTGGCCAAGGACGAAGCGAACCGCACGCGGCTGGCCACGGTCCTGTATAACCTGCTAGAGTCCGTGCGTATCTGCGCCACGCTGCTGCAGCCGTTCATGCCGGAATCGTGCAAGAAGATCTTCGAGCAGATCGGGGCGGACGAATCTACCGTCACCTGGGACGCGGCGAAGGTCTGGGGCAAGCTGCCTGAGACAGTGACCGTGCACAAGGGCGAGGCCATTTTCCCGCGCGTCGACACGGCCAAGGCGCTTGAACAGCTTGAGCAGCTGGCCGAGGCGCAGAAAAAGGCGGCGCTGCCGGCGCTGGAGATCGAGCCGCTGGAGGAACAGCCGGTCGATTTTGACACTTTCTGCAGATCTGACTTCCGCGCCGTGAAGGTCAAGGCCTGCGAGGCCGTCAAGAAGTCCGAGAAGCTGCTGCGCTTTACGCTCGACGACGGCACGGGCGTCGACCGCCAGATCCTCTCCGGCATCCACAAGTGGTACGAGCCGGAGCAGCTCGTGGGCAAGACGCTGGTGGCGATCGTGAACCTGCCGCCGAGAAAGATGATGGGTCTGCAGTCGTGCGGCATGCTGCTGTCGGCCGTCCACACGGAAAAGGGCGAGGAGGTGCTCAACCTCATCATGGTTGACGACAAGATCCCCGCCGGAGCAAAGCTCTGCTGAATGACTGGGGAAGCGGCGCCGCCGCTTCCCCAATGTTTTGGAGGAATGGAACCATGACGCTGCGAGAACAGCTGCTGGCGTATCAGCCGTATAACGAGCAGGAGGAAAGCGACCGCCGGCTGATGCTGCGGTATATGGATACGTTTGACGATCTGCTGACAAGAAATAACGAGCTGGCCCATTTCACGTCCTCGGCATGGATCGTGAACGCCGCGCGCACAAAAGCGCTGATGGCGTATCACAACGTGTACCAGTCGTGGGCGTGGCTGGGCGGCCATGCCGACGGCGAGTCCGATCTTCTGCAGGTGTGTCTGCGCGAAGTGCGCGAGGAATCAGGACTGCGCGCGCCGCGCGCGCTCAGCGATCAGATCTATTCGCTGGAGATTCTAGGCGTCGACGCGCACCGCAAGCGCGGCCGGCACGTTTCGACGCATGTGCATTTGAATGCGACATATCTTGTCGAGGCCGACGAGCGCGAGGCCGTACATTGCAAGCCCGATGAAAACAGCGGCGTGCGGTGGTTTGCACTGGATGAAGTGCTGGACGCCGTGCGCGAGCCGCAGATGCGGGTGATCTATCAGAAGCTCATCGATAAGATGGAGACT
>CAZWKZ010000154.1:0-4146 GCA_964633935.1 uncultured Oscillospiraceae bacterium
CTACGGCAACCCCGAGACGACGACCGGCGGCAACGCGCTCAAGTTCTACGCCTCTGTGCGGATCGATATTCGCCGCATCGAGGCCATCAAGAACGGCACAGAGATCGTGGGCAACCGCACGCGCGCAAAGATCGTGAAGAACAAGGTCGCACCGCCATTTAAAGAGGCGATCTTTGATATCATGTATGGCGAGGGCATCTCCAAGTGGGGCGAGCTGGTCGACATGGCCGTGCAGCTGGATCTTATCCAAAAGAGCGGTAGCTGGTTCTCGATCGGAGACGAGCGTATCGGACAGGGCCGGGACAACGCCAAGCAGTATCTGATGGACCACCCGGACGTGGCTGTGCGCATCGAGCAGGATGTGCGCGATAATATGTGGAAGCTGCAGCCCAATCGGGCCAGGACGCCCATCGCGCCGGCGGCCAAGCCAGTGAGCGTTTCGGCCGACGATTTTAACGATGAGAATTGACCGGCTCGAGCCGCTGCCGAGATCGGGCAAATGCAGGCTCGTATTCTCAGACGGCAGCGTTTTGAAGACGCAGCCGTATCTGACGGCGGAGCTTGGCCTGTACGAAGGGCAGGAGCTGGATGACGAGCAGCTGCAGCAGCTGTATGCTGCGGCAAAAAAAGCCTCGGCCAAAGAGCGCGCGGTGCGCATCGTCGCGTCCAGCGGCGTGTCGGAAATGGAACTGAAAAAGCGGTTGGTGCGCAAGGGCGAGGATGCGGCGGACGCCGAGCAGGCGGTAGACTGGCTCAAAGAGCTGCACCTGCTCGACGACGCGAGAACGGCCGAGCAGCTGGTGGCCTCCGCCGTGGCCAGGGGCTACGGCCGCGCGCGCATCCGCAACCTTCTCTATGAAAAGGGCATTGCGCGCGAGTATTGGCAGCAGGCGCTTTCTCGCGTGCCGCCGATGGACGACGCCATCGACCGCTTTCTGCGCCAGCGGCTCGGAGGCGGCGAGGCGGATGAAAAGACCGTAAAAAAAGCGGTCGACGCGCTATTGCGCCGCGGACACAGCTGGAGCGACATTCAGGCGGCGCTGCGCCGGTATCAGACGGGTACCGAACTGGAAGAAGACGAATTTTTGGAGGAAATGGAATGAGCCATACCGTTGGGATGATCTCGCTTGGCTGCGCGAAAAATCAGGTCAATGCCGAGCAGATGCTGTATCTTCTGCGGCAGGCGGGCTTTGAGATCTTGCCCGACCCGGATGGGGCAGAGCTTGTGATTGTCAACACCTGCGGCTTTATCGACTCGGCCAAGAGCGAGGCTATCGATCATATCCTTGCGATGGGCGCGCTGAAGCAGGCCGGAAGGGTCGGCAAGATTTTGGTCACGGGCTGTCTGGCCCAGCGCTATCAGCAGCAGATCCTTGAGCAGCTGCCGGAGGTCGACGGCATTTTGGGCACAGGCTCGTACTTTGACATTGTGAATGCCGTCAATCAGCTCCTTTCCGGACATATCTACCAGCGCTTTGACGATATCAACGCCCCTGTCGACGAGACTGGGCGCATCCTCACAACGCCGGAGTATTATGCATATCTTAAGATAGCCGAGGGATGCGATAACCACTGCGCGTACTGTGTGATCCCATCCTTGCGCGGAAAGTACCGCAGCCGCAAGATAGAGGATCTGCTTGCCGAGGCGCGCGCGCTGGCATCCGACGGCGTGAAAGAGCTGATCGTCGTCGCGCAGGACACCAGCCGCTACGGGATCGACCTGTATGGCGAGCGCCGCCTGGCGGAGCTTTTGCGTGAGCTGTGTAAAATCGACGGTTTCGTCTGGATCCGCGTACATTATCTGTATCCGGATGAAATGTCCGACGAATTGATTGAGGTGCTGGCGTCAGAGCCGAAGATCGTGAAATACCTTGACATTCCCATCCAGCACGTCAACGACGCGATTTTGCGCCGCATGAACCGCCGCGGCAACAGCGAATATCTCAAGGCGCTTTTCAAAAGGCTGCGTGAAAAGATCCCAGGGCTTGTGCTGCGCACGAGCCTCATCACGGGCCTGCCCGGCGAGGGCGAGGCCGAATTTGAAGAGCTGTGCGCATTCCTGCGCGAGTATCAGCTTGAGCGCGTGGGCGCGTTTGCGTTTTCGCCGGAAGAGGGCACACGCGCAGCTGAGATGGAGCATCCCGACGGCGAGATCGCGCAGCAGCGCGCCGAGGTCGTGGCGCAGCTGCAGTCACGCATCATGGACGAATACAACGCGTCAAAGCTCGGCGAGACGATGCAGGTGCTTTGCGAGGGGTATGATCCCGACGAGGAAAGCTATTTCGGCAGGACCTATGCCGATTCTCCCGACATTGACGGCAGGATCTGGTTCACTGCCAGCAGACACATCAAAACCGGCAGCTTCGTGGACGTCCGCGTGATCGACGCCTACGACGGAGAGCTGGTTGGAATTTTGGAGGAAGATACCAATGACGACTGCGAGTAAGATCACCCTGGTGCGCGTTGCGCTCATCCCGTTTTTCATGCTGTTTCTGCTGCTGGCCATCGGAAATGAATCGCTCGACTACATGCGCTACATTGCGCTTGCGATCTTTGTGATCGCCTCAGTAAGCGATTTTTTGGACGGCTATATCGCGCGTCACTACAATCAGGTCAGCGATTTTGGTAAATTTCTTGACCCGCTGGCCGACAAGCTGCTGGTCACTGCCGCGCTCATCATCATGGTCGAGTGGGGGCGGATGCCCGCCTGGGCGGTCATTATCATTGTTGCGCGTGAGTTTGCCGTGACTGGTCTGCGCCTTGTCGCGGCCAACGGCGGGCGCGTGATCGCGGCGGGATGGAGCGGCAAGATCAAGACCTTCAGCACGATGATCGGCCTGATCGCCATGATGCTGTTCACTGGCTCTGTGGCGCTGGATTGGGCGGTGACGATCGTCGTCGTATTGGCCACGGTCTACTCGGGTGTGGAGTATTTTCAGAAGAACTGGGACTGCCTCAATCTCAAGGCTTGACATCGCAGCGCCAAAATGCTATGATTCTGGCGTGATTGACAAGTGCATATCGCGTTGACCGAAAAGAGTAATGCAGCTTCCTCTGCCAGAGAGTGTCCGCCGCCGGCTGTAAGCGGACTCAGAAGCGCTGTATGAACGTGCGTTCGTGAGCGAGGGGAGACCCCGTCTGGGCCGCGTCAAGGCCTGAAAGTGAGAAATCAGAGTGGAACCGCGAGTTTTTACCCGCCTCTTGATCGTGTCAGGAGGCGGGTTTTATTTTGTTACAGCTCTTTTGGAAGGAGCCTGATTCATGCATGTAATCGAGGATATTCGGGCATACAAACGAAATGACCCCGCGGCGAGAAGCACGGCGGAGATTTTGTTGCTGTATAACGGCCTGCATGCGACGATCGATTACCGCATTGCCCATTGGCTGCACACGCACCATCTGCGTTTTCTTGCGCGCGCCGTGTCGCAGTGGTCAAAGATGTGGACGGGGATCGAGATCCATCCGGCCGCAAAGATCGGCAAGCGGCTCGTCATTGACCACGGTACCGGCATCGTCATCGGCGAGACGGCCGAGATCGGCGATGACTGCCTGCTCTATCAGGGCGTGACGCTGGGCGGTACGGGCAAGGACGTCGGCAAGCGCCATCCCACGCTCGGCAACAACGTCATGGTGGGCGCGGGCGCGAAGGTGCTCGGGCCGTTCCGCGTGGGCAACAACGCGCGCATTGCGGCAAATTCCGTCGTGCTGCGTGAAGTGCCGGACAATGCCACGGTCGTCGGCGTGCCGGGCAGGATCGCGAGGATCAGCGGAGAAAAGCTTGACCACATCCACACGCCGGACCCTGTGATGCTCGAGATCGAGCAGCTCAAAGCCCGCATCGACGCGCTCGAGCAGATGCTGGCAGAAAAATCGACGGAAGAATAGAGGAGGACACGTCATGTATCTGTATAACTCTGCAAGCCATAAAAAAGAGGAATTTATCCCCAATCACCCTGACATCGTCAAAATGTATACCTGCGGCCCGACGGTCTACCACTTTGCGCACATCGGCAATCTGCGCAGCTATATCATGGAGGACGTGCTGGAAAAGTATCTGCGCTACGCCGGCTATCACGTCAAGCGCGTAATGAATATCACCGACGTCGGTCATTTGACCTCTGACGCCGACGAGGGCGAGGACAAGAT
>CAZWKZ010000155.1:0-4084 GCA_964633935.1 uncultured Oscillospiraceae bacterium
GGTTCGGTCGTGGTGCCGGATTTGGAGATGACGTTCACCGAGAAGTCGCGCGCGCCGATCATGGCGATGATCTCGCTGAGCGCCTGCGCAGAGATGCCGTTGCCGGCAAAGTAGATATCCGGCGTGTCCTTCGCCAGCGCGTTGTAATTGGGGCTTTTGAGCAACTCGACCACCGCGCGCGCGCCGAGATACGATCCGCCGATCCCGACCACGACCAGCGCCTTCGAATCGGACTTGATCTTTTCCGCCGCCCTCTGGATACGGGCAAACTCGTCCTTGTCGTAATCCACCGGCAGATTGACCCAGCCGGTAAAATCGCTGCCCGCGCCGGTGCCGTTTACCAGCGTGTCGATCGCCGCCTGGCAGGCCGCCTCATCCAGAGGCGCAGTTACAAATTGCTGTGTTCCGCTCAGATCGATTCTTACCATATCAATTCCTCCACTGAAACTTATTTTTTCGCTTCATATCCGCTGCGAGACGTCCCGTCCGCAGACAAGAGACATACGCCGCCGCTCACTTCTCCGAATCGCGCCGCAGCATGGCCGCGCCGATCACGCCGGCGTCGTTGCCCATCACAGCCGGCACCAGCTTGCCGCGCGTTTTATAGAAGCATTTGTCCGTGACCAGCTGCTGCAGCGGCTCAAACAAGAAATCGCCCGCCCCGCTCACGCCGCCGCCGATGGCCAGCACCTCGGGATCGAGGATATTGAAGATCGACGCGCACGCAGAGCTGAGGCGCCCGAGATACGCGTCAAAGACAGCCTTGGCCGTCTCGTCGCCGGCCTTGGCGCAGTCGATGGCGAAGCGTGCGTCGACGCGCGCCGCATCGCCGCCGCTTTTCTGGTGGAGCGCGCTCTCGGGATGCGCCAGCATGGCGCGCCGGGCGTCTCTGGCCAAGCCCGTGGCAGAGCAGTACGCCTCCATACAGCCATGGTTGCCGCAAGTGCAGTACTCGCCGCCGTCGACGAGATACGCATGGCCCAGCTCCACGCCCTGGTTGAGTCCGCCGTTGAACATCTTGCCGTTCAAAATGATACCGCCGCCAAGGCCCGTGCCCAGCGTGAACAAGACCGCCGTCTTACAGCCGACGAACGCGCCCTTATATAGCTCGGCCAGCGCCGCGCCGTTGGCGTCGTTTGCCATGAGCACCGGCGTATTTGCAAAGCGCTCGGCCATCATGGGCTGGAACGGCACGCCGTGGAAGTCCAGGTTGTACGCGTCGATGATGGTTCTTCCCGTGGGGTCGATGCTGCCGGGGATGACGATGCCGATGGAATCGAGCTGCTCCTCCTCCACTCCGGCAGACGTCAGCAGCGCGCGGATGGCCGCGGCCAGCTCGTCGGCCACAGCTTCGCCGCCCGAGCGTGAAAAAGGGATGCTGCTGCGCGCGGTGATCTCAAGATTCTCATCGACCAGGCCGATCTTGATGCTCGTGCCGCCGATATCAACGCCGATCTGATACATGAAATATTCCTCCCGCTTTTTCTGTATCTATTATCCCTCTGTTTGCCCGCCGCGTCAAGTCTCGCCGTCGTCGTGCAGGCCAAAGAGCTTCATAAAATTTCCATATAAAATGGTCTCGTTCGTCGCTTCGTCAAAGCCGAGCGCCAAAAACCGCTCCAGCTCCTGCTTCGGCGACCACATGGGAAAGTCCGAGCCAAACAAAAACCGCTCCGTCCCCAGCTTGTCAAACAGCCGCAGGATGAGATCGTGATCCGCCATCGGCAGAGAGCTTGAGGTGTCGTAGAGCACGTTTTCCGGCTGCGGATGCGCCAGCGACTGCTCCCACGCGCCCCAGGCGCCAAAGTGCGCGGCGATGACCTGCAGATCCGGCGCCTTGCGCAGCAGATTCGTCAGCCGCTCGGGAGAGGAAAAATCGTAGCGGTAGTCGCCCATATGGAACAAAACCGGCAGGCCGCGCCGCGCAATGGCGCGGTACGTCTCGATCCCGGACGGATCGTCGATGGCCAGCTTCTGAAAATCGGGATGGATCTTGATCCCGCGCAGCCCCAGCGAGAGCATCCGGTCCAGCTCGTCCTCCGCGCCGTCCATCCCTGGAAAGATGGAGCCGAAGCCGATAAAATTCGGATGCGCGGCGACGGCCGCAGAAATAAAGTCGTTGATGTTGTGCACCTGCCTGGGCGTGACGGCGGAATTGCTGACCACGCAGCGGCTGATGCCCGCCTTCTTCTCTTCCTGCACCAGCATGTCGACGCTGGCCGTGCGCGTGATCTGCACGCCATAGAAATCGCCGATCGAGCCTGCGGCCTTGTCCGCCAGCTTGTCGGGGAAGACGTGCGCATGGAAATCTGCTACTTTCATCAGTCTGCCTCGCTGTTTTGAAACGGAAATCGCCCGGCGGCGCGCCGCCGGCGGAGATATTTTAGCACATTTTCCCGTTCGATACAACCGCTTTTGACCGCGCTTTCCGCAGAAACGCGCAAAGAGCCGTCTTGCGCCGGCTGCGCAAACGTGATACCATAGACGCGATCAAACGCGGAGGTGCGACCATGCAATATACCATTGATGAACAATTTCTGCTCGACTGCTTTCAAACGCTCGTGCGCACGCCCAGCCCCGTGGGCTATTCGGCGCTGCTCAACCCCGTACTGGCGCGCTACGCGGCCATGTTCGGCCATTCGGTGTGGCACGACAACAAGGATACCACCTACATCACGCTCGACGGCGAGGACAACAGCAAAACCGTCATGGTCGGCGCGCACGCCGACACGCTGGGGCTGATGGTCCGCGCAGTGGACCCCGACGGCATGATCCGTGTGCGCCAGCTCGGCGGCGTGAACTACGGCAGTCTCGAGGGCGAGACCGTCACCATCCATACGCGCGGCGGCCGCAGCTATACCGGCCTTCTCACCTGCCAGTCGCACTCGGTCCACGTCTTTGACGACGCCCGCACGCTCGAGCGCAATGAAAACACCATGATGATCCTGCTCGATGAGAAGCTCAGCTCCAAGCAGGACGTCTACGCGCTGGGCATCCGCAACGGCGACTTCATCAGCGTCGACCCGCGCTGCCAGATCACCGGCAGCGGGTATCTCAAATCCCGCTTTATCGATGACAAGGCCGCCGTCGCCTGCTGCTTCACGATGCTCAAATACCTGCACGAGCACGCGCTGAAGCCCAAATACCGCACCATTCTGGCCTTTCCGTATTTTGAAGAGATCGGCATGGGCGGCGTCTACGTACCGAAGGAGGTCTGCGAGTATGTGGCGCTGGACATCGGTCTGATCGGTCCCGGCTACGACGGAAACGAATACGCCGTCAGCATCTGCGCCAAGGATAACGCCGCGCCGTATGACCATGCGCTCACCACGCGGCTGGTCCGCTACGCGCAGAGGGCCGGCTGCGACTACGCCGTGGATATCTTCTACCGCTACGGCACCGACGCGTCGGCCGCGCTGCGCGCCGGCAACGACCTGCGCCCGGCTGCGTTCGGCATGGCCGTGCATTGCAGCCATGGCATGGAGCGCACGCACATCGAGGGGCTGAGAAACACCATGAATCTGCTGCTGGCCTACGTGCTGGACCTGCAGGCATAGCATCGCCTGTAAAACGCCGCGGAAGCACAGGATCAGGCGGCAGAAGCGGCCCGTGCCCGCCGCCGCGCCCGGTTTGGCAGTTAGAACACAAGCAACAGCGCGATAAATTCCGATTGCATGAGGTAATATTGAATGGAAAGTTGGTTCACTGTTGAAGAAATCGACCGTGAAACATTTGCTATCAGCGAATACAAACACTGGGAAGAAACGCATTGCTATCTATTATGCGGAAAGAAAAGCGCCATTCTCATTGATACAGGTTTGGGTGTTTCCAACATCAGAAAAATTGTGGATCGTTTGACGGCGCTGCCTGTTATGGTAGTTACTACTCATATTCATTGGGATCACATCGGCGGACACAAATATTTTGATAATATTGCCGTACATGAAGCAGAAAAAGACTGGTTAACAGTCAAGTTTCCAATAGCGCTGCAAGTTGTCAAAAATAATTTGACAAAATTTCCTTGCAATTTTCCAGCAGATTTTGATATTGACGCTTATCAGATTTTTCAAGGTATTCCGCAGGA
>CAZWKZ010000156.1:0-4082 GCA_964633935.1 uncultured Oscillospiraceae bacterium
CAATTCAACTTTCAAATCTCCCTACAAACAGGGTGTAAAAAAGTATACTTTTTTGTCGCCATCGCCGCAAGCCTAATATTGTGATTTATGATAACACGAAAAGGGAAAAAAGTCCATCCTTTTTGCGCGAAAAGCCCCAAAACTGCCGCTTTTTGGCACCTCAGCGCGCGGCCGTTCTGACGCCGCGCAGATCGTAGCTGCGATAGAAGCGTTTCACATCCAGTCCCTGCGCTATGTAATGCAAAAGCAGCTCGGCGCATGCGCGGCTGTCGCTGGCGCTGCTGCTTTGCCTGCTGCCTACGGCGGCGCTGGCGGCCGGCGAGGATGAGATCGTCACGGTCGCGCAGACCGACGTCACAGCCGGCGGCCACTGGACCGTGACCAATACGGACGGCGCGGAGTACAGCACGCTCACGCTCTGCGGCGAAAGCGATGATTGGAACGTCAGCTACGATCCGGATACCGCCACGCTGACGCTGCGCGACGCGGAGCTGTTTAGCAATTGCGCCGGATACATGGGGTCGCACAGATCTGAGGAGAATCATCTAATTTACGTCGTTATGAACCACGACATGAATTTGGTACTGCTGGGCGAGAATACCTGTAGCTTCAATCCCGTTATGCAAAATAGCTATGGATATTACCAAACGGGAATGTACATGGACTGCGGTACGTTAACGATCTCTGGGGGTGGCAGTCTCGCAGTGAGTACTGCCCCCGAAGCCGATTTGACCAATGATAAGGCTTTCCTATCGGCCCTATGGGCAAATGATATGCTTCTAACTGACGGCACGTCTCTTTCTATCGATATACCGGATGCGCCGAATGCATCTGTCAGGGGCATATTCTACGGTGGTGATTTGACCATCGACGATGGCAGCTTGACGGTAAATATCGGAGACACAGAGCGGGTAACTGGAATCGACGCCGATACGCAAGTGATCGAGATTCGCAAGGGCAGTCTCACAGTCATTACCGGTGATTCTTCTTCCTCTTCAACGTCTCTTTTTGCCGGCGCTGTTGTCATGTCCGGCGGCACGCTTACGGCCATCGGCGGGAATAATACAGCTGCAATTGTTCTTGATGGCGATGGGAAAGATATTTATACAGAAGGTATCAACATCACAGGCGGTACCTTGACCGCAATTGGGCCGCTCTCCGCACTGATCAGCGGTGATCTTCCTATCAACGTGGACGAAAACATCTCCGTCCTGGTCAATGAGCAGCCCACTGTCGAAGGCGCGACGGAGTGGGACGGCGTCACGCCGCTGGGCGATGATAGTCCTTACAAGTGCATCATCATGACCGACATCAAGCAGGTCAATGAGGTCAATTATGCCTGGCTTGACGGCCTGCTGCCCATCCTCGGCTCGCAGCTGCAAAGCCCGTTCGTGGACGTAACGGCGGTCGACTACTACTATGACGCGGTCAACTGGGCCGTTGACAACGGCATCACCACCGGCACCGGCCGCCTGAGCTTCAGCCCGGACGAGCCGTGCACGCGCGCGCAGGCGGTCACCTTCCTCTGGCGCGCGGCTGGTTCGCCCGCGCCCAAGAGCAATGTGACGGCGTTCGTCGACGTGGATTCCAGCGCCTACTATGCCAAGGCCGTGGCCTGGGCCGTGGAAACCGGCGTGACGAACGGCACGTCCGCGACGACCTTCAGCCCCGACGAGTCGTGCACCCGCGCGCAGATCGTGACGTTCCTCTACCGCGCGTTCGGCAGCGCGACAGAGGCGGCGGTTCCGTTCACCGATGTGGCCTCCGGTGCGTACTACGCCCCTGCGGTCGCGTGGGCGGCGGCAAACGGCGTGACCGGCGGCACGACCGCAGCGACGTTCAGCCCCGCGGCGACCTGCACCAGAGCGCAGATCGTCACCTTCCTCTACCGCGCCTGCAAATAAGCGATCAACAAATCAGCCAGGGCCTGCCATACGGCAGGCCCTGGTTTTCTTTTACTTGAGGAATTTAAAACTGCCGGCAATTTATGCGTCGGGAAGGCCCCACTGCGGCAGCGGCAGCCGCTGCATGGCGCCGAAAATCTTCGTCTTCAGATCGGGATACTGCCGCTGCAGCTGCGCAAGGAGCTGCTTGACCTCCTCGCGCTTGGTGTGCTTGTCGGCGGGGCAGGCGTTGTGCACCACGGGCAGGCGCTCGCGCGCGGCAAAGGCTTCGACCGCCTTTTCGCCCACGTAGAGCATGGGCCGGATCTGCGTCACGCCCGTGCGGCTGAGATACGTCACAGGCTCAAAGCAGCTGATGCGCCCCTCATAGAGCAGACTCATGAGAAACGTCTCCACCGCGTCGTCGTAGTGGTGCCCCAGCGCAATCTTTTTGTACCCGCGGGAAACGATCAGCTCGTTCAGCGCGCCCCGGCGCATCTTTGCGCACAGCGAGCACGGGTTCTTTTCCTTCCGGTGCTCAAAGAGAATCGGGCCGATCTCGGTGCGCTTGCACACGAACGGGACCTGCAGCGTTTGGCACAGCGCCTCGACGGGTGAAAAATCCATCCCGCCAAGGCCCATGTCGATCGTGAGCGCCTCGATCGTGAAGGGCTTTGGATAGTATTTGCGCAGCGCCGCCAGCGTGACGAGTAGCGTCAAAGAGTCCTTGCCCCCCGACACGCCCACGGCGATCGTGTCGCCCGCGTCTATCATGTGGTAATCGTCGATGCACCGGCGCATCAGGCCCATCATTTTCTGCATCCTCCGGCCTCCTGTAAAACGTGATTTGCATTTTGAGCATTTGAAAGAATTCAAGAGAATTTTTGAGTATTTTGAAGATCTCTTCGCAAACGGTTAAAAATTTGAAAAATTGTGGTTGACAGAAAAAAACGCTTGTGGTATAAAGAAGAAGCGCGCTTGCGAGAGTATTGTAACCGCGCCCCGGATTTTTGTCAAAAATTATTCTATCATAGAAAGCAACGCTTTCAAACGGAGGAACAAACATGACCACAATGGCTAAGAAGGAGAATGTCCAGAGAAAATGGTACGTTCTCGACGCAGCCGGCAAGCCCATGGGCCGCACCGCTGTGACCGCCGCCAAGCTGCTGCGCGGCAAGCACAAGACCGACTTCACCCCCAACGTTGACTGCGGTGATTTCGTCATCATCGTCAACGCCGACAAGGCGGTCCTCACGGGCAAGAAGCTCGACCAGAAGCACTACTACCACCACACCGGCTGGATCGGCAACCTGAAGGACGTCAAGTACCGCACGCTTATGAACGAGCGTCCCGAGTTCGCGATGGAGCTGGCCGTCAAGGGCATGCTGCCCAAGAACGCCATCGGCCGCAGCGCGCTCACGCGTCTGAAGATCTACAAGGGTGCCGAGCACAACAACGCCGCACAGAAGCCCGAAGCTTGGACTTTGGACTAAGGGAGGGAACAGACTATGTACGAGAGCAAGAGACAGTATCAGTACGGCACCGGCCGCCGCAAGTCCTCCGTCGCCAGAGTGCGCCTGTATCAGGGCGGCACCGGCTCGATCGCCATCAACGGCCGTGACATCGACGAGTATTTCGGTCTGGACACCCTGAAGATGGTCGTCCGCCAGCCGCTGGCAGCGCTGGATCTGGTCGGCAAGGTCGACATCATCTGCACCGTCGAGGGCGGCGGCGTCTCCGGCCAGGCCGGCGCCATCCGTCACGGCGTCGCCCGCGCGCTGCTGGGCGTGAACCCCGAGTACCGCGCGGTCCTCAAGGCTGCGGGCCTTCTGACGCGTGACCCGAGAATGAAGGAAAGAAAGAAATACGGCCTCAAAGCCGCCCGCCGCGCGCCGCAGTTCAGCAAGCGTTGATCGGCTGGGAATTTACCAATCAAAAAGCGCAAAAGCCCTGGAAAATCACAGTTTTCCAGGGCTTTTCTTTTGCAGAGCCGGTGCTTGGGCGTCGGAACGGGACCATTTCACCGCAGCGCTGCAGGCACCGCGAGGCGCAAATGCGCGGCCGCGCGCTGAGGTGCGAAAAAGCGGCAGTTTTGGGGCTTTTTCGCGCAAAAAGGATGGACTTTTTTCCCATATCGTGCTATCATAGATCATAATATTAGATTTGCGGCAAAGGGGACAAAAAAGTATACTTTTTTGC
>CAZWKZ010000157.1:0-4076 GCA_964633935.1 uncultured Oscillospiraceae bacterium
AATCTCTTCCTTGACATTCTTTGAACAACTTTCTTTTTCGGTCTTCTCAGACCTAAATTGTCCAAGGTGTTTGTTCATGTTTCTCGTTGTTTAATTTACAAGGTGCACTTCACGGTTTTGTGAACCGCTCGCTTTCAGCGAGCTTATTGATTATATCTCGGTGGGTTTTGTTTGTCAAGAACTTTTTTCAAAAGTTTTGAACGTTTTTACATGCCGCCAAGATGCGCCGCTTCGTCAGCGCGAGTGTTATGATACCAAACGCGGCGAAAAATGTCAACACTTTTCTGCCCGAAAAAATGTCCAAAAGCGTTGTGGATAACCTGTTGCTTTTTCAGCGCAGTTGCCATCGGCTTCCATCGCGCAAAAAGCGGACGCCCTTCCGGCGCCCGCTCTTATTACGTATATCGATCGGCTATTCTACGTCTTCGATCAGGCCGTAGCCGCCGTCCGTGCGCTTATATACCACCGCAAATGCGCCGTCGCTGTCTTCGTCGCGGAATGCAAAGAAGGTGTGCTCCAGCAGATTCATCTGCAAAATGGCCTCTTCCCTGGTCATCGGCTTCATGTTGAACCGCTTCACACGCACGATATCAAACGCGCCCTCCTCCGGCTCATCCGGCGCAAAGGAAGTGGCGTCGGGCGTGCGGACAAACGCGTCGTGGCGAAGCCGGCGCGCCAGTCTTGTCTTATTCTTGCGGATCTGGCGCTCGATGGTGGCCACCGCCGCGTCGATCGAAGCAAACATATCGGACGTGCTCTCACTTGCGCGGAAATAGGTATTGGCCGCGTGAACGGTGATCTCAACATTGTTCCTGTTTTTCTCAACACTGAAAGAGACGAGGGCGTCGGCGTCATCTCCGAAAAAGCGCTCCAGCTTCATGACCTTTTTCTCTGCATACTTGTGGACGTTTTCCGGCAGGGTGACTTTCTTTTCGGTATACTGAAATCTCATAATAGCCGCTCCTTTCGTTTTACCCAGCAGAAGTTTCCTTCTGTGAGACTAGTATACCACAACCTGCACAGTTTCCGCAACGGTTTTCTCAAGCCGTCTGGTGAATTTTCTGTAAACGGCCCGTCAGCTGAACCGGTCGATCAGCTCCATCAGGCTGATATCAAAGCATCTGGCGATGCCCACCAGATTTCGCGTGCTGATGCTCTTCTGCCGCCCGTCGAGGATCCGGCGCAGCGTGCGCACATCGATTCCGGTAGTCTCGGCCAGCGCTTCTACCGTCAGACCGCCGGCCCGCAGCAATTCCTGCAGCACCGGCCCGGCGTGCTCATACGTTCGCATCGTTTTTTTGCTCCGCCTCGTCGAGCAGCTCTGTCATGATCATCTGGAACAGCGACTCCGCGCTTTTTGTAAACGCCCGCTCCAGCATGCGCGCCTGCTTCTGCGACGGCGCCATCAGCTCAAGCGTCATCAGATTGCCCACCTCGTCGTCAAGCCCCATCACAACCGAAAAGTCTCCGTTCTTACGCGGCAGGATCTGCGTGCGGACCAAGCTGCTTCTGTGCGCCTCGCGGTTAAAGCGCTCGACCGCAGCCAGTGCGCGCTGGCGCACGGGATACGCAATTGCATCCGAGGTCAGTTCCTCATTCTTTCGTCCCTTTTCCGTAATTTGATACTGTCCGCCCTCCGTCTGCTCAAGATGACCGCTCTCGACCAGCTCCGGCACTGCGACGCACACGTCAAAGTAGCTCAGCTTGTCGTCCTGATAGCACAGCTCATACAGCTTCTGCAGATCCGCCGGGTACTGCGCGCGCGCCGCCACAAACAGAATCAGCATTTTTACGTCGAGCATATCCTGAATAAATCCATGTGCCTGCATGATCCTCACCCCAATGGTAAACATTTCTGGTTCGCCTATAGTATACCATAAAACCCCTTGCGGTTGCAAGGTTTCGTGCCGCCGCCCGCCGGCGCTGGCAACATTTACAACTTGAAATTTGCCAGCGTTTGGCGTAAAACGAAAGCGAAGGAGGTTTTACCATGAAAAGAAAACTGTTCGTAATTCTTCTTGCGCTGGCAATCTGCGTCAGCGCCGCCGTCCCAGCCATGGCCGCGTCCGTGCGCTGTGACAGCTACAGCGGTCCGTCCGTTAGCTATGGCTGCGGTCCATACTTCAGCTGTTGGCTCGACTGCAGCTCCTACTGTCCCACGTCTGAGGAGCCTTCCCAGCCGGAACAGCCCACTGAGCCGGAGCAGCCTGCCGAGCCGGATGAGCCTTCTCAGCCGGAACAGCCTTCCAAGCCGGATGAGCCTTCTCAGCCGGAACAGCCTTCCGAGCCGGAAACGCCCGACGCCTCCAGCGGCGTGCACGAATATGAGCGTCAGGTGCTCGAGCTGGTCAACGCCGAGCGCGCCAAAAACGGCCTGCAGCCCTTGACGCTCGACGCGGAGCTGTGCAGCTATGCGCGCGTCAAATCGCAGGACATGCATGACAACGGCTACTTTGATCATACCAGCCCCACCTACGGCTCGCCGTTTGATATGATGCGCCAGTTCGGCATTACATATGCCTCTGCGGGCGAGAACATCGCCATGGGCTATTCCACGCCCGAAGCCGTCGTAAACGCCTGGATGAATTCCGCCGGCCATCGCGCCAACATCCTCTCGAGCAGCTACACCCGCCTCGGCGTTGGCTATGTGGCTGACGGCGGCTACTGGACCCAGTGGTTCATCGGCTGACCAACAAACATCAAATAGAGAAAACAGCCGATTTCATAGCATTTCCTCTGTTCTTCCCCCGCCCGACGGCGGGGTATTTTTTTGCCTGTGGGGCCAAGCGCCGCGCAGAAAAGCAATTTCCCCTTCTTCTGCATAGGATGGAGCGTCAGAAAGAAGGGATGCCATGATACAAACCATTGCCGTGATCGGCGGCGACGCGCGCCAGCGCTATCTTGCCGAACAGCTCATGGCCGCAGGCTTCACCGTCAGCTGCCATCAGGTTCCGGGGCTTGCCGACACGCACGCCTCGCTGCACGCGGCGCTCCAGGATGCGCGGGCCGTCGTGCTGGGCATGCCGGCGCTGCAGTCGCCGGTGCTCGTTGCTGCCAATGCAGGCGGTCTTCCGCTGCAATCGCTGTTAGAGTCGCTTTCCAGCGGTACATATGTCTTTGGCGGCAGGCTCGCGCCGGCGCGCGCGCTGCTTGCGCAATACCCCATCCGTACCGTCGACTACGCCGAATCCGAACCGCTCGCCATTGCGAACGCGCTGCCGAGCGCCGAGGGCGCGCTCGAGCTGGCGCTGCATCACACCGACAGTACGCTTGCAGGCAGCCGCGTGCTCGTCGTCGGCTTCGGCCGCATCGGAAAGCTGCTCGCGCTCAAGTTCAAAGCGCTCGACGCGCACGTCACCGTCAGCGTCAGGAAGACCGCCGACCAGGCCATGGCCGCCGCGCTGGGCTTTCAGACAGACGTGACCGGCCGCTACGCGCGCGGGCTTTACCAGTACGCGTGCGTATGCAATACCGTGCCCGCGCCTGTGTTCAGTACCGATCAGCTGCGCGCACTGCAGCCGGGCTGCGTCTTTATCGACCTCGCCTCCGGCGCCGGCGCGCTGGAGGCCGGCACGCCCATTGCCGACAACGTGCAATACCTGCACGCGCTTGCGCTGCCGGGCAAATGCGCGCCCGCCACGGCTGCGGCGGCGATCAAGGACGAGATCCTGCGCGCTCTGCGCCAATCATAAGGAGGCACTATGAACGCTGTTACTCTGGGCTTTGCCATGTGCGGCTCGTTCTGCACATTTTCGCCCGTGCTCGCGCAGCTGGCCCGTCTGCGCGAGGCTTACCCCGAGATTGTTCCAATTATGTCAACCGCAAGCTATGAAACCGACACCCGCTTCGGCACGGCCGAGTCGTTCCGCGCGCAATTGGCCGGCATCTGCGGCCGCCAGATCCTGCATACGCTGACGGACGTCGAGCCGCTGGGACCAAAAAAGCCGCTCGACCTTCTCATCGTCGCGCCCTGCACGGGCAACACCCTCGCCAAGCTCGCCGCCGGGATCGTCGACACCCCTGTCACCCTGGCCGTCAAGGCGCACCTGAGAAACGAGCGGCCGGTCGTCATCGCC
>CAZWKZ010000158.1:0-3987 GCA_964633935.1 uncultured Oscillospiraceae bacterium
GGGAAGGGCGCTCGCAAAGCCCTTCCCTGGCCGATTCTTTCATCCAATACTTTCTAATCGTTCAGAAAGTATTGGCCTGCGGAGCAAAGCCTGTGCGTACAAAGAAATGGGGCCGCCGGAGGCAAAAAGAAGACCCCGCCGGAGACAAGAAAAAAAGAGAAAAACCCCGCCGTGCGGGGCCTGCGGAGCAAAGCCTGCGCGCAAAGAAATGGGGCCGCCGTAGACAAAAAAGAAATAGTCCCCGCTGGAGACAAGAAAAAAGAAAAACCGCCCCACCTGCCGGTGGGACGGTCATTTTATTCCTGTCTCGGGCTGCGCCGGCCCCGGTAGCGCTTCCTCGGCTTGCGCTGCCGAGTCTCGCCGTCAGACGCCAGCTGCAGCTCGGGGGCCTCCTCCTCGGGCCGGACCGGCTTCGGCGTCTTGGGCTTGCCTGCCGCCTGCTTGACCGGCTCGGCTGCGGGCTTGTCCTCGGCCTTGGCGCGGCCGCGCTTGCGGCGGCGGGGACTCTTCGCTTCTGGCGCGGGGGGCGTCTCGGCCTGCGGCGCGCTCTGCGGCTCGGGCGCGGAGAATACCGCCACCTCGTCGGGGTAGATCACGTCGGGCAGCGCCTCAAAGAAGTCGTCCTTCGGCTTCTTGCGCGGCTGCGACGAGATCGGCGCCCAGTCCTTGGGGATCGGCGGGTCGTTCTTGCGCGCCTTGCCGTTGCGCAGCACGCAGATGTCGCAATTTTTGTAGCAGCCGACGGTCTCCGGATGGTCCTCCATGCGCACCTTGACGCTCTGCCGCAGCAGATTGACCTCCGTCACCGTGCCGCGCCCGTCGGGCGTGTCGACGAACGATTCGTTCTTCGGCGCGGTCTTGAGCAGGTCCTCATACGCCTCCTGCTCGTACTTCAAACAGCACATCAGCCGTCCGCACGTGCCGGAGATCTTCGTGGGGTTCAGACTCAGATTCTGCGTCTTGGCCATCTTGATCGATACCGGCTGGAAATCGTCGAGGAACTCCTTGCAGCAGAACGGCCGGCCGCATACGCCCAGACCGCCCACCATCTTTGCCTTGTCGCGCACGCCGATCTGGCGCAGCTCGATGCGCGTGCGGAAGACCGAGGCCAGGTCCTTGACCAGCTCACGGAAGTCCACGCGCCCGTCGGCCGTGAAGAAAAAGAGCAGCTTGCTGCCGTCAAATGCGCATTCGGCCGAGACGAGCTGCATTTCCAGCCCGTGCGCGGCGATCTTCTGCTGGCAGATCTCGAACGCGCGCTTCTCCTTCTGCTCATTTTCGGCGTTCACACGCTCGTCGTGCTCGCTTGCCAGGCGCAGCACCTTGCGCAGCGGCGGCACGATCTGGCACGCCGGGACCTCGTGCGGTGCGCAGGCGCAGATGCCGTATTCGTCGCCGCGCGAGGTGTCGATGATGACGTGGTCGCCCGCCTTCAGCGAAAGCCCTGCGGGGTCAAAAAAGTAGATCTTTGCATTGTTGCGGAAATGTACGTCGACAACGGCGACGGTCTCGTGCGCGCAGCCGCCGCAGCCGCCCTCCGCCATCTCGGTACGAACATTGGTTTCGTCCATAACAAACTCCTATCTGCCGCAAACGCGGCGTGAAAACATTATCGCAGCCGGACCGACAGCCAGCCGATCACCGCGCCTACGCCCACGTTGGCGTTCAGATCGTCAATGGCCCGCTGCAGGCTCTGCGCCGCAGACAAAATCTGCGCGCCCGTGCGTGTGCGGCAGATCGCGTCGTATGGCGCGCGCGGCGGCTCAGCGCCGCTTTTTGCGGCCAGCGCCCGGCACAATAGCTGCCGCAGCTGCTCCAGCACGGGCAGCAGCTGCTCGCGCTTGTACTTTTCCATCGGGATGAGCAGCTGCAAAAGGGCCAACTCGTCGCGCGCGGCAAAGCACGCAGCGAATTGCGCCGCCGCAGGGCCGTAGGACTCGTCCTCGACATACGCCGCAGCTTGTCCCAGCCAGCCGCCCGCGCGCGCAAGCGCGGCCGTGAGCGCATCGTCCGGCGAATCTGGGAACTGCCTGCGCAGAAATTCGCGCGCTTCCGCGCCGCTCACCGGCGCCAGCGCCAGCTCGGCGCAGCGGCTGCGGATGGTGCTCAGCAGCTGGTCGGCGCTGGGATAGAGCAGCAAAAACGCGGCGTACTCAGGCGGCTCTTCCAGAATTTTCAGCAGCGCATTCTGCGCCGCAGGACCCATCGGCTGGTCGAAGATGTAGATCTTGCGGCGGCCCTCGTTCGGCCGGATGAAGACGTCCGCGCGCGCCGCGCGCACCACGTCGACAGCCAGCTGTTTATGCTCTGTATCGCGGACGGCGATCGCATCGGGGTGCTGGTTCGCCATGACCTTCCGGCATGCCGGGCACACGCCGCAGGGCCTGCGCGACGGATGCGCGCACTGCATCGCCGCGGCGAGAATGCGTGCGAGCGTGTGCTTGCCCGAGCCTTCCGGTCCGGTGACGAGATAGCAGTGGCTGAGCCTGCCGCGCGCGTCTGCGGCCGACAGCTGCGCCTTCAGCGCGTCGTTGCCCAAAAAACCGACAAACTCCATAGACCGCTCCTTCTCGCCGCGAAGTACTTGAACGGGAAATTTAGCGCCGCCACTCTCCCTAACTAAATAGTATATCAGAAGAATGCAAATTAAGCTATATCTTTTTTCTTCCGGGCGGCATATTCCCACAGGGCAACGGGAAATGTGAATCTGCGTTGCTTGACGCAACGGGCGCCTGTGTGTATCATGGCGATGAAAGGAGGGCATCGCCGATGCTGAACGAAACGATCAAAGCGATCAGAAAATCCAAGGGACTTTCGCAAGAGGAGCTTGCGGTCAAGCTGAACGTGGTGGGACAAACGATTTCCAAATGGGAGCAAGGCTTGTCAGTCCCGGATTCCGAAATGCTGATTTCCATATCAGAGGTATTGGAAACGCCTGTGAGCGCGCTGCTTGGAGAAACGGCCGTCGAGACGCAGGCGAACGACTTGAAGGTGATTTCTGAAAAACTGGAGGTCATAAACCTGCAGCTTGCGCAGAGAAAGTCGGCGAAGCAAAAAGCGATCCGGTGGCTTTTTGTCTCGGCGTGCGCGGTCATAGCGGTTATTTTCGCGGTTTTGATCGCGTTGAATAGTCCTTACCTGGGTTGGGATTATAGCGAGCCTGAAGCTGCGGTCGCCGGCGTCATGTTTCACGCATTTGAGTGGCTGTTCTTTCGAATAGCGCCGCTTGCGTTACTTGGGGCAATCGTCGGGATCTGCTTGACAATGCGTGACAGATAGAAAAAGGCGGGTAAAAAGTAGTTGCTTTTTACCCGCCTTTTTCAGTATGGCAGCCGCCCGATCTCCGTTTGCCGGCGGATGCGATTTTATGCGCAGCTGCATCGGGCGGCCGTTTCCGTTGGTATGCGCGTCAGATGCGGCGCTTAGTTTTCCATCTGCCGGCCAAGGAACCCCGCGACGGTCTGTACCAGCTTCAGCTCCGACTCCGTCAGCGGCTGGTCGGATGCTTCCAGCAGCAGCGCCACGCAGCCCATGAGGTCGCCTTCGGCAAGGATCGGGGCGCTCACGCCCAGGTGATAGCGCTCGACGCTCTCGCTGATGCGCAGCGGCTGCTCGTCCGCCGTCCAGCGGTAGCTTTTGCGCGACTCCATCAGCTGCTCGAGCGCAGGCGAGCAGCGCTTTTCGATCAGCTCTCTGCGCGGCGCGCCGAAGGCGGCGATCACGCCGTCGCGGTCACAGACAACAGCGATGTGCCCCGTGTTTTTACCGATGGAGTCGCAGATCTGTGCGGCAAAATCCGCAAGATCGCCCATCGGAGAGTATTTTTTAAAAATGACCTCGCCATCCTTCTCCGTGTAGATCTCCAGCGGGTCGCCCTCCCGGATGCGCAGGGTGCGGCGGATCTCTTTGGGAATGACGACGCGGCCAAGGTCGTCAATGCGTCTGACAATACCGGTAGCTTTCATATATCAGTCTCCTAACCTGCTT
>CAZWKZ010000159.1:0-3982 GCA_964633935.1 uncultured Oscillospiraceae bacterium
GTTCAACCGAAGGTTCTACCCCTGGGGGCGCGAGGATGAGACGCTGCAGCGGTTCTACCGTGAGCTTGCGGCGCTCAAGCGCGACAACCCCGCGCTGCGCTGCGGCGACGTCAGCGTGCTGGAAGCGGGCGGCGGACGGATCATGTTCCTGCGCCGCTGCGGCGAGCAGCAGCTCGCCGTCTGCTGTAACCAGTCTCACGGGCCGTGGAGCGTCCGCCACAGCGGGCATCTGCTCTTCGGCGGCAATCTGTCCGAGTGCATGCCGGACACGGTCACGCTGGCGCGAGGCGGCTACTGCGTCATGGAAAAATAAGAACTGCCCGAGAGTCCTGCGCGGACTTTCGGGCAGTCTTTATTGCGCCGATTTGGCCGCTTCGTACTGCTCACGGGTAAGGAGCAGTTCAAGAAGCCCGTTCTCCTGCCGGTAGACGGTGAAGCCGGCCGATAGATGCGCGCGCACAGCGGCGGTTCGGACGTCTTCAAAGTCATTGTGGATGGCGTCGGCATGCAGGGCTTCAAACGCATGCTGCAACAGCAGCCGCAGCGCAGGCACGGCATAGCCCTGGCCGCGATATTTTGCCTCGATGACGATGCCCATCTCATACCAGGGATGCGCTGCAGAGCGGTGAACGTTGACCTCGCCGAGAAACGTGCCGTCGCCGCGGGCGATGTAGGCATAGAAACGCGCCGGCTCATTATGGATGAAATCGTCGTACCAGTCGCGCCACTTGCTCTCAGGAAACGCGATGCAGCCAGTCTTGGGGTCGTAGCCGTCAAAGGGCAGGTCATAGCCGCGATTGTAGTCCATCGTGGCAGGATCCTCCATCAGCTGTTTGCGATACCACAGCTCGTCAAAAGACGGCACGTGCAGGTGCAGTTGATTCATAGTTTCCTCATTTCCAGTTCGAAAAGATTCTCGCGAAGCTTTGTTCTTTGGCCGGTTTGCTGAAACCCGTTTGCCTGATACAGACGGATTGCCGCAGGATTGTTGTCAAGCACCCACAGGGTAGGCACGCCGTTACAGCGCTCAATGGCAAAGCGAAGCAGCATGGCGCCGTAGCCCTTGCGCTGCTCCTGCGGCAGAACATAGAGATTTTCGATCAGATTGTTCTGGATCGAGACGATACCGACCGGCTCTGGCGTGCAAAGCAGGTACAGACGTTTGCCGGCGTCCATCTCCGCTTGCAGATAAGCGGCCTGGCGCTCAGGCGTATGCTGCGCGACGAAGGCTGCGCTGCAAAAGCCTCGGTGCGACGCCTGCCAGCTTTCGGCGTGTACATATGCAGCGGCGGGCAGTGTTGCCGGACAGACCTCTGTGATCATGGCGCTCCTCCTATATTCAGTGTGCCCGCCTGCCGGCGGGCACATTGTTTTATGCCATTTTTTCTTTGATATGGCTCAGACGCTCAAGCGCCTCGTTGAGCGTGGTGTCAAGCTTGGCGAAGTGGACGCGGACGATGTCGTTGACGCCGGATTCGTTGAAGAACGATGTGCCGGGCACGCAGGCTACGCCGACTTTGCGCGCCATCTGCTCGCAGAATTCCACGTCGGTCTGGCCCTTCTTGAGATACGGGCCAATATTGGCGAGGACAAAATACGCGCCCTGCGGGTCGGTAAACGGAATGCCGATATTTTTAAGTCCATCGGTAAAGAGCTTCTTCATGTGCGCGTAGTGCGCGCCGAATTCTTCATAATAGCTGTCGGGCATGTCGAGGCCCACGACCGCCGCCTCCATCAGCGGCGACGGCGCGCCGACGGTATTGAAGTCGTGGTACTGCTTGATGCGGTCCATGATCGGCTGCGGCGCGATGGCATAGCCCAGCCGCCAGCCGGTGACGGAATAGGTCTTACTCAGACTTGAGCAGCTGACCGTGCGCTCCCACATGCCGGGCAGGCTATTCATGTAGACATGCTTGTGACCGTCGTAGATGATATGCTCGTAGACCTCGTCCATGATGGCGTAGACGTCGTATTTGATGCAAAGCTCGGCGATCAGCTTCAGCTCGTCGTATGTAAAGACCTTGCCGCTGGGGTTCGACGGATTGCAGATCAAAATGGCCTTCGCGCCCTGACGGAACGCATCCTCAAGAACCTCTGGGTCAAAGTGGAACGTAGGCGGTACAAGCGGAACAAAGACCGGTTCACAGTCGGCCATGATAGCCTGCGCGCGGTAGTTCTCAAAATACGGCGAGAACATGATGATCTTGTCGCCGGGATTGGTGAGGGCAAAGATGGTATCGACCATGGCCTCAGTCGAGCCGATGGTGACGACGATCTCCGTGTTGGGGTCAAGCGAACGGCCCATGAACCGGCCGCACTTGCGTGCGAGCGCCGCGCGGAAGTTCGGCGCGCCCATGGTGATGGGATACTGGTGCGGGCCTTGATAGCTGACTTCGGCCAGGCGGTCGAGCATGGCCTTGGGCGGATCAAAATCCGGGAAGCCCTGCGCCAGATTGATCGCGCCGCAATCAATGGCGATCCGCGTCATCCGGCGGATGACGGAGTCGGTGAAAAGCTTGTTTTTTCTGCTCATTTCCTGCATAGTAGTTTCCTCGCTTTAAGAATTTGCCCCAGGGGCAGTGCAGTCGGTGTAGGCCGAGCAATTCTCCAGCTACGGCGGGACCATGCTTCCGGCCAAAGACGAAGCAGCTGAACCCGACGCCGATCTGCGCCTGTATGGCGCATCCGATCTTGGGCTTGAGAATCGCGCTCGAGAATATGGTGTTCGTCTTCTTGCTGGGCCGTGCGCGGCAAAAAAATCTTGCGCAGCATCAGGCACTGCGGCCCAGACGGAAGGCTTTTTTGTTCAGCTCCAAAAATTTTTCCGGCACGCTTTTTTCGATCGCGGCCATCCACTCGTCCTCGGAAAACGCAAAGTACCGGGAAAGCCGGCCCATCAGTACCAGATTGACGGCCTTGACCGAGCCGGCAGCCTTTGCCAGCCGCAGCGCGTCGAACGCGTCGACGTCGGCGCCCGCAGCCTGCATTTTTTGCACAAGGTTTTTTGGATACTCCGCCGCGCCGGTGATGACGGGCATGGGGTTCATCTGCTGCGTGTTGGTGATGATCTTGCCGTCGGGGCGGACATACTGCGTCCAGCGGGCGGCCTCGAGCAGCTCGAACGAGACGATGATGTCCGCCTGGCCCTTGTCGATGATGGGTGAGTAGACCCGGTCGCCGTAGCGCACGTAGGTGACGACGCTGCCGCCGCGCTGGCTCATGCCGTGGACCTCGCTGACCTTGACGTCGTAGCCTCTGCTGAGCAGGAGCCTGCCGAGGAGCTTGCTGGCAAGCAGCGTGCCTTGTCCGCCGACGCCGACGATCATGATATTCTTTGTCTGCATGCTCAGCCCTCCTTACGCGCGCCCAGCGCGCCCTTCTTACATAGCTGCGTGCATACGCCGCAGCCTACGCAGAGCGTATTGTCGATATACGCCTTGCCGCCGGAGACGCTGATGGCGGGACAGCCGATCCGCATGCACGCCTTGCAGCCGACGCATTTTGCCGTGTCGGCTTCGATGGGACCGGGGTGCTTGACGTACTTTAACAGCGCGCACGGACGGCGCGAGATGATGACCGACGGCTCGTCTGCCGCAAGCTCTTCCTTTACGGCGGCGTCGCACGCGGCCAGATCATATGGATCGACCACGCGCACGCGGCGGATGCCGACGGCGCGGCAGAGGCTCTCCAGGTCGATTTTGGTGCAGGGATCTCCCTTGAGGTTAAAGCCCGTGGTGGGATTCTGCTGGTGGCCGGTCATACCGGTGATGGAGTTATCCAAAACAATGACCGTGGAATTCGATTCGTTATAGGCGATGTTGATGAGGCCCGTCACACCGGAGTGCATGAAGGTCGAATCGCCGATGACGGCGACCGTTTTGGCAGACGCCTCGCCGCCTGCGGCCTGATTAAATCCGTGCAGGCTGGAGACGGACGCGCCCATACAGACGGTGGTGTCGATGGCGGATAGAGGCGCGACGGC
>CAZWKZ010000160.1:0-3961 GCA_964633935.1 uncultured Oscillospiraceae bacterium
ATGAAGCAGCTGCTGGAAGCTGGCGTGCATTTCGGCCACCAGACCCGCCGCTGGAACCCCAAAATGGCAACCTACATCTACACCGAGCGCAACGGGATCTACATCATCGATCTGCAGAAGACCGTCAAGAAGCTCGAAGAGGCCTACGCTTTCGTGCGTGAGCTGGCCGCCAACGGCCAGAGCATTCTGTTCGTCGGCACCAAGAAGCAGGCGCAGGACGCGATCAAGGAAGAGGCCGAGCGCGTCGGTCAGTTCTACGTCAACGCCCGCTGGCTCGGCGGCATGCTGACCAACTTCCGTACCATGCGCACCCGGATCGACCGTCTGGCCCAGCTGAAGAAGATGGAAGAAGACGGCACGTTCGCCATGCTGCCGAAGAAGGAAGTCATCAAGCACCAGGGCGAGATCGCCAAGCTCGAGAAGTATCTCGGCGGCGTGAAGGACATGAAGAAGCTCCCGGGCGCGCTGTTCATCGTCGACCCGCGCAAGGAGAGAAACGCCATCGCCGAGGCCCGCAAGCTGCACATCCCCATCGTCGCCATCGTCGATACCAACTGCGATCCCGATGAGGTCGATTACGTCATCCCCGGCAACGACGACGCCATCCGCGCCATCCGCCTGATCGCCGCCACCATGGCCAACGCCGTGACCGAGGGCCGTCAGGGCGAGGAGAATACCGAGGCCGCCGCTCCGGCGCAGGCCGAGGCCGCTGCAGCGGAATAAGACGAAGCGCAAAGCGCCCGCCGCATGACGGGCGCTTTTCAAAAGATATGTTAATAGGAGGAAATTACAATGGCATTTACTGCTGCTGATGTCAAGAAACTGCGTGAAATGACCAACGTCGGCATGATGGACTGTAAGAAGGCGCTGACGGAAAACGACGGCGACATGGACAAGGCCGTTGAATGGCTGCGGGAAAAGGGTCTTGCGAAGGCCGCCAAGAAGGCCAGCCGCATCGCGGCCGAGGGCATGGCGTATGCCGCCGTTTGCTCCGACTGCGGCGTGGGCGCCATGGTCGAGGTCAACTGCGAGACCGACTTCTGCGCCAAGAGCGCGCCGTTCGTCGCGTTCGTCAAGGATATCTGCACCGTCGTCATGAAGGATAACCCCGCCGACGTCGAGGCTGTCAAGGACTGCGTCTATCCGGGCACCGAGCTGAAGGTCTCCGAGGTCCTGCCCGAGAAGGTCATGTCCATCGGCGAGAACCTGCAGATCCGCCGCTTTGTCCGCTTTGACAAGAACACGACCGTGTCCTATGTCCATGCCGGCGGCAAGATCGGCGTGCTTGTAAACCTCGCTGTCGAGGGCGGCATCGACGCCACCGTCATCGGCAAGGACGTCGCAATGCAGATCGCCGCGCTCAATCCGCGCTTCTGGGACAAGAGTCTTGTGACCGAGGACGTGCTGGCTGAAGAGAAGAAGATCCTGGTCGCCCAGATGGACAACGACCCCAAGATGGCCTCCAAGCCCCAGCAGGTCAAGGAGAAGATCGCGGCCGGCAAGCTCAACAAGTTCTATGAAGAGAACTGCCTGCTGCAGCAGCCGTTCGTCAAGGACGGTTCCGTCACGGTCGAACAGTATATGAACGCCGCTGCCAAGGAGCTTGGCGGCAAGGTCACCTTTGTCGACGCCGTCCGCTTTGAAAAGGGCGAGGGCATCGAAAAGAAGCAGGAGGACTTCGCTGCCGAGGTCGCCGCGCAGATGAACATGGGCAAGTAAGTCCCAAAAGGAGCAGTTATTTTTACGCCCGCAGGCGGTATAGCCGCCCGCGGGCGTATCTTTGTTTTTCCTGTTGCAATATGTCGCGGCTTTGGGTATAATACATCTATATTAGAAATAGGAGGCCGTAACTATGGCTGTTAAAATTGAAAAGACCACCATCATTGGCGACGTGCTGGACATTGCGCCGCAGACCGCCCCGCTGTTCATGGCCATCGGCATGCACTGCCTGGGCTGCCCGTCTTCGCGCGGCGAGACGGTGGAGGAGGCCTGCATGGTCCACGGCGTCGACGCGGATGCGTTTTTGGCGCAGGTCAACAAGCTCATCGAGGCTTCGGAGGAAGCCGGACTGTAAGTAAAAAAGCGGCATAGCCGCTTTTTTACTGAATGCCCAAAAAGCCGCCGGCTTTTTGGGCATATTCATGCGGCCTGCTGCGGCGCGCTCGTTTTGTTCGCGCGCGTCTGCAGGGCGCGTGCCCCGGAGAACGAACGATTCAACGACCGCCTCGCGCCCGTGTGCGCGAAGCGCTATGAGGCCTTCTATGAAACTGCCCATTTCCAACCGCCTTTTGTGCTGTGCATCGATGCTTGCGCCGGGCTGCCGCGCGGCCGATATCGGCACGGACCACGGTTATCTGGCGATTTATTTGCTGCAAAAGAACATTGCCGTCTCGGTCGTCGCGGCCGATCTGCGCGAGCAGCCGCTGGCAAAGGCGCGGCGAAACGCCCGGCGCTACGATGTTTATGACAAAATACGCTTTGTCTGCTGCGATGGGCTGCGGGCGATCGACCCGGATCAGATCGACAGCGTGGTGTGCGCCGGGATGGGCGGCGACTGCATCATCCATATTTTGCAAAACGCGGCGTGGCTGCGCGACGCGCGCTTTGCGCTCGTTTTGCAGCCGCAGAGCGCCGGGCAGGCGCTACGGCAGTATTTGACCGAACAGGGCTTCGGCATCGAATGCGAGACGCTGGCAAAGGACGGCGGCTTTTACTATACCGTGCTGCGCGCGCGCTACGCGGCGCCCATGGCGCTCACGCCGGGACAGCAGTATGTCTCGCCGCAGCTGCTCAGAAGCGGCAGCGAGCATCTGCCGGCGTATCTGGCGCGGGTCGAATCGGCGCTGCGCACCACGGTCGAGGGGCTGCGTTCGTCCCAGAAGGCCGCGCCAGAGCGCGTGGCGTACTACACGCAGGCACTACAGGAAGTGGAGGAAATGCGGCATGCATACGGTACGTGATATTTACGAGGCGCTGTTTGCCTTTGCGCCGGAGTATATGAAGGAGGACTGGGACAACGTCGGACTTCTATGCGGCCGGATGGACGCGGCGGTCTCGTGCGTGCTCGTCGCGCTCGACCCGGCCGACTGGGTCTTGCAGGAGGCCAAGCGGCAGGGCGCGCAGCTGATCGTGACGCATCACCCGCTGATCTTTTCTCCCGTAAAATCGGTCAGCGATCAGACGGCGGTTGGAAAAAAGCTGCTGTTTCTGGCTGAAAATGGAATTGCAGCCATGAACCTGCACACGAATCTCGACTGCGCGCCGGGCGGCGTGAACGACGTGCTCGCGGCGGCGCTGGGACTGTCTGAGGTGCGCGTGCTGGAGCCGATCGGCGAGGATGAACAGGGAAGGCAGTATGGACTCATCCGCGTGGGAAATGTCCCGGCGCAGCCGCTGGAGGCGTTCAGCGCGCTTGTCGCCGCGCGGCTGGCGTGCCCCGGATTGCGCATGGCAGACGGCGGAAGGGCCGTTGCGCGCGTGGCGGTGGGCGGCGGTTCATGCGCGGGCGAAATGGAGGCGGTCCTGGCCGCAGGCTGCGACACCTTCGTGACCGCCGACGTCAAATACCATCAGTTTTTGCAGGCGGCGGAGCTGGGGCTGAACCTGATCGATGCCGGACACTTTGAGACGGAGGATCCCGTCTGCGCCGTGATCGAGCGTATTTTGCACGAGCGGTTCCCGGCGCTTACGGTCCTGCAGGCCAAATCGCACAAAGATCCCACGCAATTTGCCCAAAGGTGTTGATTTTTTCCCGGCGCGTATGGTACACTAATTTGCAGAAAATCAGAGGAAGGAAGAAAACCCCATGTCCGGACATTCCAAATGGCATAACATTCAAAAGACCAAGGGCGCGCAGGACGCCAAGCGTGCGGCTGCGTTCACAAAGATTTCCAAGGAAATGATCGTCGCGGTCAAAGAGGGCGGCGGCGTGGCGGACCCCGCTTACAACTCGCGCCTGGCG
>CAZWKZ010000161.1:0-3955 GCA_964633935.1 uncultured Oscillospiraceae bacterium
CGCCGCAGATGAATTTCTTCGACGCTTCGCTCAGCAAGAAGGACGGAAAGTATATCGCTGCCGTGCAGGGCATGGACTTCGAGTTGCCCGCCGACAAGCAGGCGGCGCTGGCCGCGATGGACAGCGTGCCCACCGAGATCACCGTTGGCGTGCGCCCGGTGCACATCCATCTTGACGAGAACGGCATCGACGCGACTGTCGACGTGTCCGAGCTGATGGGCAGCGAGCTGCACCTGCATGTCAATTCCAACGGCAAGGATGTCGTCATCGTCGTTCCCACGACCGATATCGACCTCAACGCCGTTCACGGCAGCCACAAGCCGGTCAAGTACTCCTTCCGCCCCGAGCTGATGCACTTCTTCAGCAAGGATACCGAGAAGAATCTGTTCTGATCAATCATAAAAAGCACGCCTGCTGCGGCAGGCGTGCTTTTTGCGCGCAAGCGTGCGGTTTGATGTGCAAGCCTGCGGTGCGCCATCGTGTCTGTCCGCGCGAAAGATCCTGGCGCCGCGGCGCGCGGCGGAGCGCTTCGAAATGAGAAAACATCGGGTCGCTGCCAGAAACTTGATAAAATAATTGTGAGATACCTTGACAGGCGAAGTATTTTGCTGTATGCTAATAGCAAAGGAGGGATGCCGCTTGTCGATCGGAGCAGATCTGATCCGTGGGCACACCGACGCCATCATTTTGGCGCAGCTGGTCAAAAAAGACAGCTATTGCTACGAGATCAACAAGACCATCGCCCGTGCCTGCGACGAGCAGTATGAGCTGAAAGAGGCGACGCTCTATACGGCGTTCAAGCGTCTGGAGGACGGGGGACTTATCCTGTCCTACTGGGGCAGCGAGTCTGTCGGCGCCAGGCGCAAATATTACCGCATCAC
Source organism: uncultured Oscillospiraceae bacterium (assembly GCA_964633935.1). Lineage (GTDB taxonomy): Bacteria > Bacillota > Clostridia > Oscillospirales > Oscillospiraceae > CAG-170. Next base: position 882 of record CAZWKZ010000161.1, read on the forward strand.
CGAGGCCGGCTGCCGCGCCTACGATGAGATGCGCGCGCAGTGGCGGCGAACAAAAACGATCATCGACGCATTATTGGAGGAGAGGACATGAAACAGAAACTGACCGAGTACGTGGATGCGATCTTCCGCTCTGCCGCGCTCACGGTACGCAACGCGGAGCTGAAGGAGGAGATTTTGCAGAACACGTTGGAAAAATACGACGATCTGATCGCCGACGGCAAAACGCCGGACGAGGCGTATCGGGCTGCGGTCGACGGCATCGGCGATATCTCCGGGCTGATCGAGCCGGCCTACGTTCCGCCGCAGCCGCCGGAGGAGAAGGCTGTGGCCGTCAGGAGCAGCGCAAAGCGCGCGCCGGCGAAGGCGGACTTCGGCGGCGAGGACGACGGCGACGAGCAAGACGGCGCGGATGAGCTTGCCGCGCGCAAGCGGCTGCTCAATAACGCCATCGGCGCGCTGTGGCTGGTTTTTGTGGCGCTGTATTTTCTGTGGAGCTTTACCTCGGGCAAATGGTACATTACGTGGGTCATTTTCCTGATCGCGCCGGGCGTGACGCAGTTTGTGACGGCGATTTTTTATTGGAACGTGCCGCAGAAGCGCAAGAAGGTGCGCGGCAATTGTATTGGCGGGATGTGGATGCTGATGCTGACGCTGTATTTTGTGATGAGCTTTGCCACGGGCGCGTGGCACATCACGTGGATCATGTTTTTGATCGCGGCGGCACTGTCTTGCATGCTGAACGCATGCTTTGATCTGAGGGAGGACAGAGAATGAAAACGGGCGCAATAATCCGCATCATCGTCTTCGGGCTGATCGCGCTGGCGCTGATCGGCGTACTGGTATATTTTCTGGAAGGCGGAGAATTGCAGAATGTCAATTTCAAGCGCAATGACGGCCGGTCGGACGGCGCTTCCTCCTTCGGCGGCGAGCGGGCAGCGGCGCCGTCTTCAGACAAAAGCGGCGCTGCCGCAGACGAGCCGGCTGCTTCACAGCAGCCGGAAGCGGCGCAGATCGACGCCTCAGGCGTTACGAAGCTGGAGATCGACTGGATCAGCGGCGGCGTGACGATCGAGCCGACCGACGGCGAGCTGTCGTTCCGTGAGGACTATACAGGCGAAGAAAAATATCAGATGTACTGGAAGATCTCGGGCGATACGCTGAGGATCGACGATTTTGCGCCGAATGTGACGGCGAATCTGTTCAACCTCAATCTGCCCTCCAAGCAGTTGACGGTCTATCTGCCGCGCTCGGTGATGGAGAAGGTCAAGATCGTGACGACCTCCGCCAGCGTGGAGCTGCAGGGATTTGAGACGAGAAAGCTGGATGTTGAAACGGTCTCGGGCCGCGTGTCGGGCGTTGTGACGCGCGCCGACGAGGCCGATATCGAGACGGTCTCGGGCCAGATCGAGCTTACGCTTGGCCAGTGCGGCAAGCTTGACGTGTCCAGCACCTCTGGCAGCGTGCAGGCGGTCTGCTACGCAGGCCTGCAGGAAGCCGATCTGGAATCGGTCAGCGGCAAGCTGGATCTGACCATTCCCATGGGCAGCGGCTACCGGCTCGACTGGGACACGGTCTCGGGCAGCTTGGACGACCAGACGGCGTCCGCCGGCGGCTTTGGCAGCGGCGAAAAGGTCGAGATCGACGCCGAGACGATCTCCGGCGGGCTTACGATCCGCAATGCCACAGAACAGGAGCTGCCATGAGCCTGCAAAGCCTTCTGACGAAGTTTGACAATATCCTGGTGCTCGATACTGAGACCACGGGCATCAACTGCAAGACCGACGAGATCATCGAGCTGGCGGTGCTGCAGGCAAAGCCCGACGGCGCGGCGTTATCTGCGGGCGAGGAGCTGGATGTGTTTCTTCGCCTCACGCTGGGGCGCACGCTTCCGCCCGCCATCACCCGGCTCACGGGCATCACCGAGGAGCGGCTGCTTGCCGAGGGAATAGAAAAGACGGATGCGGCCGAGCGCTTCTGCCGGATGCTGTGTGGCGGCAAGACGCTGATCGTGGCGTATAACGCGCAGTTTGATCTGTGCTTTTTGTACTTCTTCCTGCACCGCCTGGGGAGGGCTGAGGCGCTGAAGGGCGTTAAAATGCTCGATGCAATGACGATCTATAAAGACCGGCGGCCGTATCCGCATAAGCTGGCAAACGCCGTCGAGGCGTACCAGCTGAAGACGCAGAACACCCACCGCGCCATCGACGACGCCAAGGCCACGATGGAGCTGCTCGCGGCCATGGACGCCGAGCGGGCGGATCTGGCGGAGTATCTGAACCTGTTCGGCTACAACCCGAAGTTTGGCGTCTCGGGACCGAAGATCGCGTCGGTGCAGTATCTGCCGCAGGGCTATGACAGCGCGCAGCCGCTGTATATGCAGAATTTGACGATCCCGCTGTAATATGACGCCTGCCGCCCGGAGCAACGCTCTGGGCGGTTTCTTTTTGTTTTAATTTCCGTTTTTGCGCGGCTCTTTTTCTGATTTGTTTTGCCGCCGGAGGCAATCGGAAAAGCTAACCAGAAAAAATATCAAAAACAGCAGAATCAGAAACCAGAAGGCAGAAAAAGCGCCCCGCCGTATGGCGGGGCGCTGGCTGTAAAACGGGAAATTACGCTTTGCCGGCGCAGCCGAGCACGTCGACCAGCTTGTGACGGACCAGCTCCTTGATGTTGGCGCGGGCGGGCTTGAGATACTCGCGCGGGTCAAACTTGTCGGGGTGTTCGTTGAAGAACTGGCGGATGGTACCGGTCATGGCAAGACGCAGGTCAGAGTCGATGTTGATCTTGCAGACGGACAGCTCGGCGGCATGGCGCAGCTGCTCTTCGGGGATGCCGACGGCGTCGGGCATCTTGCCGCCGTTCTCGTTGATCATCTTGACGTATTCCTGGGGGACCGAGGACGAGCCGTGCAGGACGATCGGGAAGCCGGGCAGACGCCTGGAGACCTCCTCGAGCACGTCGAAGCGCAGGGGAGGCGGCACAAGGATGCCCTTCTCGTTGCGCGTACATTGGGCAGCGGTGAACTTGTAGGCGCCGTGGCTCGTGCCGATGGCAATGGCCAGGGAGTCGCACCC
>CAZWKZ010000162.1:0-3730 GCA_964633935.1 uncultured Oscillospiraceae bacterium
GCCGCCTCGCCGCGAATCGCGCGGCGGGCGGCTGCTTTTCCTTTTTTGAATCTTTCCCGATCGATCCGCAGTCTGAGCGCAGCGTTTCCGGATCACGACCGGCCTTGCCCGCCTGCGCCGTCTTCTGCGCGCACGCTCACAGGCAGAAGCGCTCGATCGCAGCGGCCACGCCGTCGTCGTCGCAGCTAGCCGTCACGTAGCCGGCCGCCTGCTTGGCCTCATCGCAGGCGTTCTCCATCGCCACGCCGACGCCGGCGGCGCGGAGCATGCTCACATCATTCAGCCCGTCGCCAACGGCCATGGTCTGCGCAAGCGTAAGGCCCAGATGCGCGGCCAATTTTCCGATCGCCTCGCCCTTGTTGGCGTGGGCGTTGTTGATTTCGATGTTGTTGGGCACGGAGCTTGAGACGGCGACGCCGTCGAACGTTTCCTCCAGCTGCTCCAAAAGCGCCAGCCGCAGGTCTGGCTCGCGCGTGAACAGCTGGACCTTCTGCACGTCCCGGCCGCGCTCAAGTACATACGCCTTCAGATCATCGACCGGCGTGCGCAGCTCGCGAAGCATCCGCAGATAATGCGTGTCGGGCGCAAAATCTATCGCCCGGCGCTGCATCTCGCGCGCGATCCAGCCCCAGTTGTCCATATAGCAGTCGTAAATCACAGGCAGCGTGTCGAGATACCGCATGATCTCAACCGCCTGCGCCAGCGGGATCTCCGCGCGCGCGATATCGGTCTTTCGCCGCACATCGTACACCGCCGCGCCGTTGATGGTGATGGCGTATTGCAAGCATTCAAGCGCCCGGATGCACGCCGGCATGCCGGTAAAGAACCGGCCCGTGGTCGGCACGATCTGCACGCCGCGCGAGCCAGCGCGGCCGCGTTGGCCTCCGTCAGCATTTTATCCCTGTTCAAAAGCGTCCCGTCCAGATCGAGCGCTATCAATTTTATATCAGACATTGTATTTCCTCGCCACGGTATTGCCGCCGTGGCCCGTCCAGTTGGTGTGAAACATTCGCCGGCAGACTGCTTCAATTGTCTGCCGCAGCCGGTAGGCCGCCTGCTGCGGGCGGATGTCGTTCAGGTAGTCGGTCATCGTGCAGCCGATATGGCGTTTGGAAGGTGCGGCACATATAGGAACGGCTGAAAGCGCATAGATCTGCGTTGGAAGATCCCAGTAAAATCATGTGACCATCGGTTCAATTCCTGCATCGAACAGTTCCTCTATCAGATCTACATAGAATCGCAGGCCTTTTTCGTTCACATTCTGTATGCCCATTCGGCTTGCCATACCGATCAGCCCCACAAAGTATACCGTCCGGGGCCGACCGCTTGCCGCCGAGCAAGCAGCAGATCCGCCGTTTACAGGCCATCCGCCGCTATGCCGTCCTTAGGTTCTATGTACCTCTATGACGCCGTCGGGCGCGCAAAGCTTACCCTCTGCGCTGCCGATCCCTCCCAGGATGGCGTCCGTTTTTCTCCATACCCCGGGCGCGATCGGCCGCACGCCCAGCACGTAAGCGCCATACAAATAGATCGGCACGCAGCTCCAGGCGTGGCACAGGCTCCCGGCGCGGGCAAAATCGGCCGCGCCGTCATCCGTCTCCCAGAAGGACGTCGCGCCGTTATAGAGCATCCTTCCCCAGCGCGCAGCGACCTCTTCCAATACCCAGGCTGCATACGTTTCCGGCTCCTGCAGCAGCGCCTCATACACAAAAATGCTGGTTGCCAAACTGGCGCGCAGCAGCCCGCCCTTGCAGAGCTTTTCCCGCAGCGCCTTTTGCCGGCCGGCCGGCACGACGCCGGTATAAAGCGCAAGCGCCTGTACAAATTCCGCCCCCTGCACTTTTTTCCCATTTCTTATGAAGGAAGCGTATACCTCCTCTTCTGGATCCCAGAACTGCTCCATGCCACTCTCAAGGATTCGTATTTCCGCCGCCGCCTCCTCGGTCTTCATCCCAAGGTATGTGTAAATTTTGCAGATTCTCTGCAGCGCCAGTATATAGAGCAGCTGCAGCGGCGCTTCGGCAGACGGCGCAAGCGCGTCTTCGCCTGCGACCGGCGCAGCGTCCAGCAGGGGCCGCCATTCATAAAAATTCCAGTAGCACGGCTCCGGGAAATTCCAGACCACCCCGCCATGCACATGCTTGTGCAGCGTCTCAAGAATCCTTTCCGCCGTCGGAAGCAGCTCTTTTCCAAAGGCGATATCTCCACTATACCTGCAATACTCCTCCAGAGCAACGATAAACATGAGGGAAAACGACGGGATGTCGACGGAAACCCTCGCCGGCGCGCACAGCTCCAGAAGGCCGTCATCTCTCTGGGACAGTGCCAGAAGCTTTAGGCTCGCCTTTGGCTGCTCCAGCTCGCCAAAGGCATAATAGCCGAACAGCATCTGATTTCTGGAATCAAAGGCATACAGCGCCTGTTCCCGCCACGGGCTGTCCTCATAATGCTGATGAACGCAGCAGCGAAGCGTATGCTTCGCCGTCTCATAGATTTGATTGTGCAGATGGTCGCTGCATCGAAACGTTCCATCGCCGGAAAACGGATAATATAACGGTATGACGCCGGCATCATATACAATTGCCTCCCGCGCATATATAAACAGCTGCAGATAGCGCGCACCCACGCGGTGGAAATAGTGCGTAAATCTGCGGCGTTTTTCCGGCGCTTCCCACTGAAAGGTAAAATGCCTTCCCCCGACGTCCGTTCGGACGCGCAGATCCTCCAAATGCTCTCCGAAGCCGATGTCTATGCGCGCCGGCGCCGGGCAGACCAGATCCATGTCCAGATAGCCAGTCGTTTCCTCGCCCAGATCCAAGATCAGATAGATGCCGTCGCCTTCGTCACTGCAAAACCGAACGCCCCGCTCAGAAGGAAACCGGACGGTTCCTCCATCTGCCGGCTGCGCCGGATCCTTTATCAAAGAAGATGCCTCTCGGAAGGCCAGCCCGGCATATTGCTGCAGGCCGCTTGCATGTGCCGCAAAGATTCCCTGCGATACGAGCCGGACCTTCTGTCTGTGGCCCAGCTCCAACTCCCGAACCGGCCTTTGCACCAGCTCGCACGCTTTTTTTACCATTACCGCGTTTTCCCACGGAGCTTCCTGATAATCCCGGTAAACAAAGCCCGCTCCCAGTTGGGGCGTAATGCGTTTCACCGCGCCGCTCTGATAGCCGCCCATCAATCTGGCCCGCGTCTGGCTGCCGCTTGCGCAGAGAAGTTTGTCTGCCTGCCAGACCTCAAAGCGAAGTCCCGGCTCCTCCTTTCTTGCGGTATGAGAGTCGGCGCCGCAGCAAAGCGTCTGGATCAGCAGTGTATTTTGCGCTTGTATAGCCGCTTTTTCCAGCTCTACGCTCTGCACAGCCTTGTAATACGGATAATCCGGATACTGCGTAGACGGCAGATACTGTCCGTTGAAAAATACGGCGTATTGTCCCTCTGCGCTGATCAGCAGCTGCAGCTTCTCATCCGATATCGCGGCAAAGCTTTCACAAAATTCCGCGTAGCAGTTTATTTCCGGCGCGCCGTCGAGCCATATCCAGCAAGATACGTCAGAGAACAATTGCCGCATAAGTTACCTCCTGAATCACAGCTGTCGGCCTGCATCGTGTTCTATCCCTTGACATTGCCGCCCGTGACGCCAGCCGCGATTTTCTCGGACAAGAACAGATACAGGATAAAGGTCGGCGGAAAAACGCGAGTAATTTTTTCATGCTTTCTCCTCCTAAAA
>CAZWKZ010000163.1:0-3538 GCA_964633935.1 uncultured Oscillospiraceae bacterium
TTGTCAAGGGCATGCCGCTGGCCATTGAAGAGGCGGCCGCCATCGACGGCTGCGGCCCGGTGCGCACCTTCTTCAATGTGGTCGTGCCCATGCTCAAGCCGACGATGATCTCGGTCGGCATCCTCGAGCTGATGTGGGTCTGGAACGACTATCTGCTGCCGTATCTGGTGCTGGATATCACCGAATACCGCACCATCCCCATCCATGTGCAGTATCTCAAGGGCAGCTATGGCACGGTCGATCTGGGCGCTACCATGGCCGTTATCATGATGGCGATTTTGCCCATCATCATCGTCTATCTGTTCTGCCAGAAGTATATCATCAAGGGTGTTGCGGCCGGCGCGGTCAAGGGCTGATCCATTTATCCGGAGGACGCCATGACCATCAAAGATCTTGCAAAGCTGAGCGGCTATTCGCTGGGCACCGTCTCGCGCGTGCTCAACAACCAGCCGAATGTCAGCGAGAAAGCGCGCGAGGCGATTTTGAGAATTGCAGCCGAGCAGGGCTTCGAGCTGAACGTGAACGCCCAGACGCTCAAGCAGCAGCGCAGCAATTCCGTACTGGTCGTCGTAAAGGGCACGTCGAACGAGCTGTTCGCGTCTCTGGTCGAGCGGCTGCAGACGCTGTTTCTGCATACCGGGCACCCGCTGATCGTTGATTTCATCGACGAGGATGAGAACGAGGTACGCCGTGCGGTGCAGCTGTGCCGCGAGCGCAAGCCCATGGGGATCTTGTTTCTCGGCGGCACCAACGCAAATTTCCTGCAGGACTTTGACAAGATCCATGTGCCGGCCGTCGTCGTTACCAACGACGCCAGCGGCCTGCCGTTTCAAAACCTGTCCAGCGTGACGACCGACGACCGCAGGGCGGCGGCCAGCGCAGTGGAATATCTGATCCGCGCCGGGCACAGAGAGATCGCTGTGCTCGGCGGCGATCGAAGATTTTCCGATACGAGTCTGCACCGCTATGCCGGCTGTGTCGAGGCGTTCCAGCGCTGCGGCCTTACGTTTGACGAGCAGAGAATGTACGTGACGGGCCGATATTCGTATGAGTTTGGCTATGACGGCATGCGGCAGATCCTGCGCCAGATGCCGCAGGTCACGGCAGTATTCGCCATGGCCGACGTCATTGCCATCGGCGCGATGCGCGCGCTGGCGGACGAGGGTCTCAGCGTGCCCGGGGATATTTCCGTCTTTGGCTACGACGGGCTGAAGATCGGCAGCTTCTATACGCCGAAGCTATCGACCGTCACGCAGCCGATCGACCAGCTGGCGTCCAGCAGCTTCGAGCTGCTCATGGCCTGCATCACAGCCGGCGCGCCGGCGTGCCACATTACTGTGCCGTTTACGCTCTCGTGCAAGCAGAGCGTGCGTCAACTCAGCAAGTAAAGAGGATTACAAAGTGAGTGCTATGAAGCGAAGCAGCGGCATTTTGCTGCACATTTCATCCCTGCCGTCGAAGTACGGCATTGGCAATCTGGGAAAGGCGGCGTTCGATTTCGTCGATTTTCTCAAAAAGGCCAGGCAGACCTATTGGCAGATCCTGCCCATCTGCCCGCCGGGCTACGGCGATTCGCCGTATCAGGCGTTTTCCACCTTTGCCGGCAACCCCTATTTTATCGATCCTGACCAGTTGATCGAGGCCGGATATCTCACCCAGGCTGAGGCGAACGGCGTAGTTTGGGGCGAGCGCGACGATCAGGTGAACTTCCGCACCATGTACGAACAGCGGCAGACGCTGCTGCGCAAGGCGTTTGTGCGCTTTATGAAAGCGCCTCCTGCCGATTTTGCAGCCTTTGCCGCGCGCGAGGCAGATTGGCTGGAGGAGTATGCGCTGTTTATGGCCGTAAAGGCCCATTTTGGCGACGGACCCTGGACCAATTGGGAGCCGGATATCCGCCTGCACCAGCCGCAGGCGATCGAGCACTACCGCAATATACTGCGCGAGGACATCCAGTATCAGTATTTTGTGCAGTACTGCTTCAGCTGCCAGTGGCAGCGCCTGCGCGACTACGCGCATGAAAACGGCATCAAGATCATCGGCGATATCCCGATCTATGTGCCGCTGGATTCGGCCGATGTCTGGTCGCATCCGGAGAATTTCCAGCTCAACCGCAACCGCCGGCCGCGCTGCGTGGCGGGCTGTCCGCCCGATGGCTTCAATGCCAACGGCCAGTATTGGGGCAACCCCATCTACGACTGGGACGAGATGGAAAAGGATGGCTTCAGCTGGTGGCTGGCGCGTATCGGCGCGGCCGGACGCAATTTTGACGTGGTGCGTATCGACCACTTCCGCGGTCTGGAGAGCTATTGGTGCATCCCGGCCGTCAACCGTACCGCGCGCAGCGGTGCCTGGATCAAGGGCCCGGGCATGAAGCTCATCGGCGCGATCAAGCGGGCATATCCGCAGATGGAGTTCATCGCGGAGGATCTTGGCTTCCTCACGCCTGAGGTGCTGCAGCTGGTGGCCGATTCGGGCTTCCCGGGGATGAAGGTGCTGGAGTTCGCGTTCGATCCGCGCGAGCCGAGCAACTATCTGCCGCACAATTATGGCGTCAACTGCATTTGCTATACCGGAACGCATGACAATGAGACGTTGGGCCAGTGGTGCCAGGGACTCTCGCATGAAAACGAGCAGTACGCCCGGGCGTATCTGAATCTGGGGCCGGACGGCGATCTGCCGCGCGCGATCATCCGCGCGGGCATGGCCTCGAATGCGCAGCTGTTCGTGGCGCAGATGCAGGATTATCTGGGCCTGGGCGGCGAGGCGCGTATGAACGTGCCCGGCATTCTGCAGCCGGAGAACTGGCGCTGGCGCATGACGCGCGAGCAGGCCAGCGACGCGCTTGCGCAGGAAATTGCAGCCTTGACAGCTGAATTTGAGCGTGTATAATCTACACGTATCCAAAAATACGAACAAGAGCGCCCGCCTTGGTTGGGTGGGCGCTTTTTTCTGGCGGAAGCCGGAGCAAGGAGTGTGCTATGAGATATCATGTAGAAAAAATCGTACAGGAGACGGAGGCGATGCTGCGCCTGCAGCACGACGAGACCATTCAGGAGACCAGCCCTGAGCGGCTGCATGAATGTCTGGGCCGCGTGCTGATGATGGAGATCAACGAGCGCTGGACAAAGACCAAGCGCCAGCAGCTGCCGAAGCGCCGTGCGTTCTATTTTTCCGCCGAGTATCTGGTCGGCCGCCTGATCTACGGCAACCTCTTTAATATGGGCATTCTGGATGAGATCAAGGCGGCGTTTTTACAGAAGGGCGTGGATCTGGCCTGTCTGGAGGAGATCGAGGATGCCGCGCTCGGCAATGGCGGCCTTGGCCGTTTGGCCGCGTGTTTTCTTGACAGCGCGGCGACATGCGACCTGCCGCTGAGCGGCTATGGCCTGCGCTACCGCTTCGGTCTGTTCAAACAGAGTTTTGAAAATTGCCGCCAGCGCGAGAATGCGGACGACTGGACAAAGTTTGGCGACCCGTGGAGCCACCGCCGCGATAAGCTGGCCGTGAAGGTAAAATTTGCCGACCAGACCATCAA
>CAZWKZ010000164.1:0-3447 GCA_964633935.1 uncultured Oscillospiraceae bacterium
AGACGGACGGTTTGCCGGTAGTTTCTTCCCGCTGGGGCGAAGCCCGCTCTGCGCGACAGCGCTATAAAAAGCCCCGGGATTGTCAAGGGCCGCAGCCCTTGACCGCTTCTTTCATCCAATCCTTTCTGCGCGTGCAGAAAGGATTGGCCTGCGGAGCATGCTGCGGCGCTGCAGATCGCAGGGCAAAAACGAAAGAACGGAAAAGAGAGGCAGAAAGGATTGGCCGCCGGAGGCATACCGCAAAAAACAAATCAGAAAAAGAATGCCACAAAATATAAAAAGCGCGCCCCGCTGTTTTCTCAGCGGGGCGTTTTTTACCTGCTTATTCAATTTCCAGCCTTCTGCTGGCCGGCTGTACGACCTCGGGCTGCTTCGGCAGCGTCAGGCGCAGTACGCCGTCAGAGTAGTTGGCCTTGATATTGGCCGTGTCGATTCCGGCGGTATTGAAGCTGCGGCTGTACGAGCCGTACGAGCGCTCACAGCGGACGTAGTTGCCCTTCTTGTCCTTCTGCTCATATTCTGAATGGCGCTCGGCCGTGATGGTCAGCGTATCGTCCGACAGATCGACATGGATGTCGTCCTTCTTGAAGCCGGGCAGATCTGCCTCCAGCAGGAAGCCGTCGCCGGTGTCGCGGATATCGGTCTTGAATTCGCCCATCGTCCGGTCGGAGAAGAACGCGCGCTCAAGCTCGTCAAGCTCACGGAAGGGGTTGTAAACGGAAACATTATTTCTGCGGGTATACGGTACTAACATGATAAAGACCTCCTGATAGATTTCATATTTGGGTTGTGAGCGGCCGCGCCGTTTCGCTCGCTCATCTTCTTTACAGGCATTACTATACTGCCCGCTTATGAACAAAAATACCAATTTCGATGAACGAATTGTTAATTTTAGCACTCTGACAAAAAGAGTGCTAAAATATTTTTCTGTACAAACCTCCGCCCAGCCTGTATGATAGGCATGGAACCTTTTTCGCCGGCCATGCGTCTAACCGGCATACCCAATGAAGCAGGAGGAACGACTATGCTGAACATTGAACATCTGACCAAGACCTACGGCGACAAGAAGGCCGTGGACGATCTTTCCCTGCATATCCGCCCCGGCGAGGTCTACGGCTTCATCGGCCATAACGGCGCCGGAAAGACCACCACGCTCAAATCGTGCTGCGGGATCCTGCAATTTGACGCCGGCAGCATCCGCATCGGCGGCACATCCATCACAGACGATCCCATCGCCTGCAAGCGGCAGCTGGCCTACATCCCGGACAATCCCGATCTGTATGAATTTCTCTCGGGCGTGAAGTACTTAAACTTCGTGGCCGACGTGTACGGCGTCTCGGCCAGCGAGCGCGAATCGCGCATTCTGCGCTACGCGGACGCGTTTGATCTCACGGCGGATCTGGCCCAGCCGGTGTCGGCGTACTCACATGGCATGAAGCAGAAGCTGGCCGTCATCGCCGCGCTCATTCACGCACCGCGTCTGATCATCATGGACGAACCCTTCGTGGGTCTGGACCCCACGGCGTCGCACCAGCTCAAGACCCTCATGCGCGAGCACTGTGACCGGGGCGGGGCGATCTTCTTCTCGACGCACGTGCTTGAGGTGGCGGAAAAGCTCTGCGACAAGGTCGCCATCATCAAAAACGGCCGCCTGGTCACGTCCGGCACGATGGACGAGGTGCGCGGCGACCAGTCTTTGGAGGACGTGTTCCTGGAATTGGAGGGTGAGATCGATGCTTAAAACGCTAGTCCGCATCCAGCTCGCCTCGTTCCTGGCAGGCTTCTCTGGCCGCGGGCGCAGGCGGCAGAGCGCGAAGCGCAAAAAAGCGGCCAGCCCGGTGCTCTACGCGCTGCTGCTGCTCTACTGTGTGGTCGTGTTCGGGTTCCTATTCTACATGCAGTTCTCGCAGCTGGCCGCGGCGTTTGTGCCGGCGGGGCTTGGCTGGCTGTATTTTGCCATGTACGACATCATGGCCTTTGTGCTCATGTTCATCGGCAGCGTCTTCACGGCAAAGGCGCAGCTGTTTGAGGCGAAGGACAACGAGCTGCTGCTGTCGATGCCGATCAAGCCCGGCCAGATCCTGCTCAGCCGCATGGTGATGCTGTTCGTCGTCAATCTCATCTTCGAGCTGGTCGTGGCGCTGCCCGCCGCGCTGGCGTGGTGCATGCAGGCGAGCGTCGTGCCGCTGGGCGCGGTGTCGTTTGTGCTGCTGCTCATCGCGCTGCCGTTGTTTTCGCTGGCTGTGTCGTGCCTGTTCGCGTGGCTTTTGTCGCTCGTGACGGCGCGCATCCGGCATAAGTCGCTGTTCTCTATGATTTTTTCGCTGGCGTTTTTCGCGGTGTACATGTTCTTCTGCATGCGCATCAACGAGTATGTGGTGCTGCTGGCGGCCAACGGCTCTGTCATTGCGGGCAAGCTTGCCGCGGTCGCGCCGGTCTACTGGATGGGCAGCGCCATGGCAAGCGGCGGCGCTTTGCATCTGCTTCTGTCGCTGCTTGTGACCGTTTTGCCGTTCGTGCTGGCGTATGTGGTGCTCGCGCGCGCGTTCATCCGCATCGTGACCACGAAGCGCGGCTTCGCCAAGATCCGCTATGAGCACAAGGCGATGAAGCAAGGCTCGCAGAACGCCGCGCTTTTGCAGCGGGAGTTCCGCCGCCTCGGCGCATGCCCGGCGTACATGATGAACTGCGGGCTGGGCCTGGTGTTTTTCGTCGCTGCGGCAGTATTTTTGTTCATCAAGCGCGAAGACGCGCGGATCCTCATCCAGACGCTCGGCCTGCCGGCGGGGTCGCTTGGCGTGATCGGCGCGCTCGCGGTCGGAATGCTCGCGAGCATGGCGCCGTTCACCGCGCCGTCCGTCGCGCTGGAGGGCAATACCCTCTGGATCATCCGCACCATGCCGGTATCCAGCGCGCAGGTGCTGCGTGCAAAGCTGCGCATGGGCGCGGTGCTGATGCTGCCGGCCGTGGCGCTGCTGCTGGCTGCGCTGGCGTTTCTTGTGCAGGACGTGACCGTTTGGGCCGCGATGAGTCTTGTGGGCGTTCTGATCGCCGTTGTGATGAACAACCTCGGTCTGGTCGAAAATCTGCGCCATCCGGGCCTTGGCTGGATCAACGAGACGCAGGCCGTCAAGCAGTCGGTCTCCGTGCTGCTGACGATGCTGCTCGGCTGGGCCGTGCTGCTGGCGATGGGCCTTCTGTGGTTCTTGCTGTGCGATGGCCGCATATCGGCGCAGGCGTATCTGCTCGTCTGGTCGGCGGCGCTGGCCGCGCTGGCCGTGCTCGCCGAGCGCTGGATCATGACGCGCGGCGTCAAGCGCTTTGAGGCCCTATAAAAACAAACAGCCGGCGGCCGGCCCATAGGGCCGGCCGCCGGGTCAGCGTGTCAAAAAACCTCGTAGCGTTCGCGGCGCGCACGCCGTGATCCTTTTGTCGGAAAAGGCGCAT
>CAZWKZ010000165.1:0-3417 GCA_964633935.1 uncultured Oscillospiraceae bacterium
CAGCGCATCATCAACGAGCCGACGGCCGCCGCGCTGGCCTACGGCATCGACCGCGAGGAAAACCAGAAGATCATGGTCTACGACCTCGGCGGCGGCACGTTTGACGTGTCGATCCTCGATATCTCCTCGGGCGTGATCGAGGTGCTCGCCACCGCCGGCAACAACCACCTCGGCGGCGACGATTTCGACAAGTGCATCATGGATTTTCTGGTCAGCGAATTCAAGAAGGAAAACCGCATCGACCTCGCCCGCGACCAGGTGGCCATGCAGCGCATCCGCGAGGCGGCGGAAAAGGCCAAGATCGAGCTTTCCAGCGTCACCTCCACCACGATCAGCCTGCCGTACATCGCGGTGGGCAAGAACGGGCCGCTTCACATGGAGATCCCGCTCACGCGGGCAAAATTCAACGACCTCACCTATCATCTTGTGCAGGCCACGCGCGAGCCTGTCAATCAGGCCATCAACGACTCCGGGCTGCAGATCTCGCAGATCAGCAAGGTACTGATGGTGGGCGGCTCCAGCCGCATTCCGGCGGTGCAGGAGCTGGTTGGCAGGATCACGGGTCTACTCCCCTTCAAGGGCATCAACCCCGACGAGTGCGTCGCCATGGGCGCGTGCTTACAGGGCGGCGTGCTGTCCGGCAGCGTGAAGGGGCTGCTGCTGCTGGATGTGACGCCGCTGTCGCTCGGCATTGAAACGCTCGGCGGCGTATGCACGCGCGTTATCGAGCGCAACACCACGCTCCCCATCCGCAAAAGCCAGATCTTCACTACCGCGTCCAATTTCCAAAGCTCGGTCGACGTGCATGTTCTGCAGGGCGAGCGGCCGATGGCGCACCAGAATAAAGAGCTTGGCCGCTTCCAGCTCACGGGCATCCGCCGCGCCATGCGCGGCGTGCCGCAGATCGAGGTCACATTCTCCATCGACGCCAACGGCATTGTAAACGTCTCGGCGCGCGATCTCGACACCGGCAAGGCCCAGCAGATCACCATCACCGCCAGCTCCAACATGAGCCGCGAGGAGATCGACCGCGCCGTGCGCGAGGCGCAGCAGTACGCTGCCGAGGATGCGAAGCTCAAGGCCGAGGCCACTGCCAAAGATCACTGCGAGCAGCTCATTTTCCAGGCCACAAGCGCTGAAAAACAGATGGACAAGGATGCGAAGGCCCGCGTGGCCGAGGCGGTCAAGACCGCCAAGCGGGCGATAAAATCCAAAGACGCTGCACAGATGGACGCGGCGGCGCAGCAGCTTGAGGCCATTTTGCAGCAGTCCGGCGTGCATATCGATCCCAACGCGGAATACCGCGGTTCCGCCAGCTATGAAAATCCCAATAACCAGTATGACGACGACGTGGTCGACGCTGAATTCGAGTCGGTCGACGACGAAAAATAGACAAACGTCTGCCGGACGCGTTGCGTCCGGCAGACGTTTTACAGTTCATATTGCATATCATCCTTGCCGGTCATCAGCTCGCGCCAGATCAATCTGCCGTCCTCATAGACCATATAGCTGTGCGCCGAGTCCTGCTTCGGGATCGAGACCGAGCCGGGGTTCAGATACCAGTAATTCTCATGCCGCTCGCATGCCGGCACGTGCGTATGGCCGTGCAGCAGAATATCGCCGTCTGAAAACGGCAGCGGATTTTTCGTATTCACCACATGCCCGTGCGTAAGATAGACCGTCCGGCCGTTTAAAAACAAAACGCCGTAATCGGCCAGCACGGGAAACTTGAGCACCATCTGGTCGACCTCGCAGTCACAGTTGCCGCGCACGCACAGGATCTTTCCCGCCAGCGGGTTGAGCAGCTCGATCACCTGCTTGGGCGCATATTCGCGCGGCAGGTCGTTGCGCGGGCCGTGATATAAGATATCACCCAGCAAAATCAGCTTCTGCGCCCGCTCCAGTTCAAACCGACGCACAAGCTCGCGCGTATAATATGCCGAGCCGTGCAGATCGGAAGCGATCATCAGTTTCATCGTCATTCGTCCTTTCGCTGTTTTTTCTCAGTGTACCGCATCGGCGGCAAAAAGAAAACCACGATTTCCTTTTTTTGTGAAAAAGCCATGATATTTTTTTCTTTGGACGCATACATCTTGTAACTTTTACCGCTTGACTGTAGCGCGATAAAGCATTAAAATAAGCCCATATTTTTTATATCGTCAAATGCGCAGATGGAGAAAAGTACCCTGAACGTTCTGTCACAGCGAGCCGGCGGCGGTGGAAAGCCGGTACATGATTTCAGGCGAAGAACCCTCCGGAGCAGCAAGCTGAACGGGCAGGCCCAAGTAGGTGAGACGCATTGTGCAGCGTTACGGCACACGGGCTTGTTTGAGTTCGATAAAAGTGACTGTCTTTGACAGTAAGTTAGGTGGCACCGCGGATTTTGCAGCAATTCGTCCTAAGCGAAGGGACAACTGGCTGCAGAAAAAAATTCGGAGGTGCTTTTTCTATGTGTTCTATCATGGGTTTTACCAGCAAGGCCGTCGCGCCCGCCAGCTTTCAGCCCTTTTTTGACCGCACCGTCTCGCGCGGCCCCGACTGCAGCCGGATCGAGCCGACCGCGTCCGGCTATCTGTGCTTTCACCGGCTTGCGATCATGGGCCTGCATCCCGAGGGCATGCAGCCGTTCCATCTGGGCAAGGACATGGCCGTGTGCAACGGCGAGCTGTACGGCTTCCGCCCGAAAAAGGTGAAACTGCAGCAGAAATACGACTTCATCAGCGATTCCGACTGCGAGATCATCCTGCCCATGTACCGCGAGCATGGCCTTGCGATGTTCCGGATGCTGGACGCCGAGTTCGCTATGGTCATCTACGACGGCGAAACGGATCAGTATATCGCCGCGCGCGATCCCATCGGCATCCGGCCCTTGTTCTACGGGTATCTGATTGCCGACGGCTCGATCGTCTTCGCCAGCGAAGCGAAAAACCTCGTGGGCCTTTGCAAAGAGGTCTTCCCCTTCCCGCCGGGCCACTACTATGCAGACGGCGAATTCGTCCGCTACGCGGATCTGACCAGCGTCGCGCGCTGCAGCGCGGACGATCTTGAGACCGCATGCGGCAAGATCCGCGAAAAGCTGATCGCCGGCGTGGAAAAGCGCCTTGACGCCGACGCGCCGCTGGGCTTTCTGCTCTCGGGCGGACTGGATTCAAGCCTGGTCTGCGCGATCTCGGCAAAGCTGCTCGGCAAGAAGATCCGCACGTTCGCCATCGGCATGGATCTGGACGCCATCGACCTCAAATATGCCCGGCAGGCCGCCGATTTCATCGGCGCCGACCACACCGAATTCTTCATGACGCGGCAGCAGGTCATCGACGCCTTGGAAGACGTGATCGCAATGCTCGGCACATGGGACATCACCACCATCCGCGCCAGCATGGGCATGTATCTGTGCTGCAAGGCCATCCACGAGCAGAC
>CAZWKZ010000166.1:0-3398 GCA_964633935.1 uncultured Oscillospiraceae bacterium
GGTCTCGGTGGTCGCCGTATCATTACACTAATGATTGGCATAATATGCCTGCGCGATGGCGGAATTGAGCTTGTGCGAGCCGGAGGTGTTGTTGCCCTCGAACTTGTAGTAGATCTTCGCCGGCGTCTGCAGCTTTTCCTCCAGGCAATATGCGCGCACCAGCGGCGACGGACGGTACATCCGATAGAACGAACGGATCTGCTCCGGGATCTCAAAATACGGCGTGGTGTCGTCAAGCTCTTGCCGGATCAGCTCGTCGCAGAAGACCGGCCGCAGCTCGTCGAACGTCATGGGCTGGAGCGTGCCGGGATTGAGCAGCGGCGCGGGCTTGTTTTTCATGTCCGCGCGGACATTATACCATGCCTTGGGCATCTCGTCTTCGGATAAGTAGATTTTGTACGGAATTTGCTGTGCCATTGTCGTTTCCACCTTTCTGAATCTTGTGGGACAAACAAAAACTCCTGTCCCACAGTAGTCAAACTGCTGGGACAGGAGAGATCTCCTGCGGTGCCACCCGGCTTGGCGTATCTGCACGCCCACTTTGTGTATGCTGACACATACTGACATTCATAACGGAGCGCCGACTCCGGCTTGCCTACTTTGCTTCGGCTCGCCCTCAGAAGCCCATTCAGTACAAGACCCCACACCGCGCTCACACCACCGGCGGCTCTCTATGGAAGGGCGGTTTGTACCTACTTACACTTCTTCAACGGTTTGTATGGGTGAAGTATAACACCGGCGCTCGAAACTGTCAAGTGCTGTTTTGAAAAATTTTTCCTGTTCTGCGCGGCATTTACTTTCATCGCTGCTGCGGATATAATATGTGCAGAGATGGAAAAATTCCACAAGCGAGGTGCGCGTATGTCAGCTTTTGCAAAAAAAGTATATTTGGAGCTTCCGCGGCCGGACGAGGCGGATTTCACCGCCGACCGCGAGCGTGTGCTGCGCGCGCTGCCGGAATCTGACGTGCATGTGACGTACGATGCGCTGCGCGAGCTGTATCCCACGCTGCAGCGCGCGGACTACCGCGTGACGGCGACGCTCTGCCCTTCGGATGCGGGATGGGACCTCATCCGCGTCGAACCGGGCGATACGGCGCAGGCGCTCTACGGCGCGGCGCTGGATATCGGCAGCACAAATCTGGCGCTGGAGCTGCTGCACCTGCCGTCGGGCAGGGTGCTGGCGCACCGCGAGCGCACCAATTCGCAGGTGGCGCTTGGCACGAATATTTTAGACCGCATCTTTGCCGTGAAGGAGGATGCGGGAAACCTTGCCCGGCTGCAGCAGATGGTGCTGGACGACATCCGCGCGCTTTTTGGCGTGTGCCTGCAGGACGCCGGTCTTCAGCCCGAGGACATTGCCGCTATGTGTGTGGGCGGCAATACGACGATGATCCATTTTTTCTATGGCTGCGACGCGTGGCCGGTGTTTCAGAAGCCGTATGCGCCCGCGTTCTTTGACCCGGGCGTGCAGCCGGCTGCGGCGCTGGGGCTGGGGCTTCGGTGCAATGTGCTGTGCCTGCCGGCCGTGGCCAATTATCTCGGCGGCGATATCACGGCCGGGCTTTTGATGACCGACATGGATACGCGGAGCGATCCGGCGATCTTTCTTGACATCGGCACCAACGGCGAGCTGGCGCTGGGCTGCAGGGATTATCTGCTCGTCGGCGCGGGCGCGGCCGGCCCGGCGCTTGAAGGCGGCGTGAGCAAATCCGGCATGCGGGCCGAGCCGGGCGCGGTATGCAGCGTGAGGATCGATGAAAATAACGTGCTGCATACGAAGACCGTCGGGGACCTTCCGCCCGAGGGGATCTGCGGATCCGGTATTGTGGATCTGGTCGCGCAGGGCTATCTTGCGGGCTGGATCAGCGGCAACGGCGCGCTGAATTTGGATGCGTCCGAGCGTATCCGCATGGTCTGGCAGGAGGAAAGCGGCTGTAATATGCCCGCCATCGTCTACGCTTCGCGCCAGGGAAAACAGCTGTATTTTACGCAGAACGACATTGCCGAGTTCATCCGCTGCAAGGCTGCGGCGCATACGATGGTGGCGACGCTGCTGCAGGCCAGCGGCCTGTCGCCCGACCAGATCGGGACGCTGTATCTGTCCGGCGGCTTCGGCACGCATCTGAATCTCGAGTCGGCCATCGCGGTTGGCATGTATCCCGACCTGCCGCGGGAAAAATTCAAAATTTTGGGCAACAGCTCGCTCGCGGGCGCGAAGCGGGTGCTGCTGGACGGGCAGAGCTTGCGGCGCGTGCGGCAGTTTACGCAATCGGCCACGTATGTGCAGTTCGGCGAGATCGATACGTTTTTGGAAAACATGCGCGCCGCGCAGTTTTTGCCGCACACGAACGCCGCGCTATATCCCAGCGTGAAGGTCAGAAAGTAGGGGATCTGCCGCCCGGCATTCCCCGCTGGAGCCGTAAAGAGGCGGCAGGGGTTTTGCCCCTGCCGCCTTTTGCAGCTTTTCAGGCGCTTTGCCGGACGCTTGCGGATTTGCAACGGATTTCGCGCCCGCTGTGTGAGACAATAGCGGCGGGAGGGAATACCGATGAAAAGGACGTATCAAAGACTTTTGGCGATCGCGCTGGCGCTGGTGCTGCTGCTCTGGCTCGTGCCGCTTGTGCGCGCGCAGGACGAGCTGTGCTTTCACGCGCCGTATCTGTGCGGCTATCCCGACGGCACCATCCGTCCGGAGCAAGCGCTGACGCGCGAGGCGCTGGCGCAGGCGCTCTACCGCATGATGGACGAGGCATATTTGCAGCAGCTTGGCCCGTGCGGCGGGCGCTTTGCCGACGTCGCGCCCGACAGATGGTCGTATCAGGCCGTGAGCACGCTGGCGTATCTGGGCCTGCTGCCGGCCGACGCAGACGGCAGCTTCTATCCTGAGCGGGGCGTGACGGGGCAGACGCTGGCGCTGGCGCTATCGCGCATCGCGGACACCGAGGCCGGGCGAGAGGCGCTTGGACCGCTGGCAGACGGCTGGAGGGCGCAGCCGATCACGTTCGCGGCGGATAACGGCTGGGTCATGGGGCTGCAGGACGGCGTGTTCACGCCGGATGAGCCGCTCACGCGCGCCCAATTCGCGCAGATCATGAACCGGCTGCTTGGACGCGCGCCGCAGACGCTGGACGATCTGATGATCGGCATGCCGGTGTTCAGCGACAACGCCGATACAAAGAACTGGTACTTTCTCGATCTGCAGGAGGCCGCAGTCGGGCACAGCTATGCCCTGACGGACGACGGCGAGGCGTGGACGGGGCTGGGATGACGCACAGGGCCGCTGTATAAGCGGCCCTGTGTGCGCGCAAAGAGCGGCAAAACCGCTTTCAGCGTGTCAAAAGACCTCGTAGCGTTCGCGGCGCGCACGCCGTGATCCTTTTGTCGGAAAAGGCGCAT
>CAZWKZ010000167.1:0-3383 GCA_964633935.1 uncultured Oscillospiraceae bacterium
CCTCGTTCGATCCCGTCCGCCGCGAGGTGGCCCGGATCGCGCTGGAAAAGCTCATCGCCGACGGCCGCATCCATCCCACCCGCATCGAAGACATGGTGGAAAAGGCGCGGCGCGAGGTCGACCACACCATCAAGGTCGAGGGCGAGCGCGCCACGTTTGAAACCGGCGTGCACAACCTGCACCCAGAGCTGATCAAGCTCCTCGGCCGGCAGAAATACCGCACCTCTTACGGTCAGAACGTACTCAACCACTCCATCGAGGTGGCGCACATCGCGGGCCTGCTCGCCAGCGAGCTGGGCGTGGATGTGACGCTTGCCAAGCGCGCAGGCCTGCTGCATGACCTTGGCAAATCCGTCGACCACGAGATGGAGGGCAGCCACGTCCAGCTGGGCGTAGAGCTTGCGAAAAAGTACAAGGAAAACCCCGTCGTCGTCAACGCCATCGAGGCGCACCACGGCGACGTCGAGCCGCAGACCGTCATCGCATGTCTGGTGCAGGCGGCCGACGCCATCTCCGCCGCACGTCCCGGCGCCAGACGCGAGAACGTCGAAAGCTATGTCCGCCGGCTGGAAAAGCTCGAAGAGCTGACCAGCTCCTTCCCCGGCGTTGAGAAATCCTACGCCATTCAGGCCGGCCGCGAGGTCCGCATCATGGTCAAGCCTGAGGAGGTCACCGAGGACAACATGATCCTGCTCGCGCACGACCTTGCCCGCAAGATCGAGTCCGAGCTTGAGTATCCCGGCCAGATCAAGGTCAACGTCATCCGCGAGACCAAGGCCGTCGAGTACGCGAAATAACCCCTATTTGAACACAAAAAGGGCGCACAGCTGTGTGCCCTTTTGTTTGCGAATATCCTAACAACGCAGTTTGTCCCGATGGCCATGGGCCTTCGGGCAGTCAGTGAGGTATCAGCATGGCAGTATCCACCACAAGGGACATGACCGCCGGCACGCCGTGGAAGCTCATCACCGCATTCGCCCTGCCGACGCTTTTGAGCCAGATTTTTCAGCAGCTCTATAACACCGCCGACTCGCTCATCGTCGGCAGATTTTTGGGCGACGAGGCGCTGGCCGCCGTCAGTTCGTCCGGCACGCTGATCTTTTTGATCATCAGCTTTTTCATCGGCATGACCATGGGCGCCAGCGTCACCATCTCGCGCTACTTTGGCGCGGGCGATTATGACCGCGTGTCCCGCGCCATCCATACCAATATTGCCGTCGGCATCATCAGCTCCGTTGTGCTCACCGTCGTCGGCGTGTGCTTCACGCCCACCTTTTTGCGCTGGATGGGTACGGACGAAGAGGTCCTGCCTGCGGCCATCAGCTATTTCCGCTATTATTTTCTCGGCGTGGGCGCGGTCGTGATGTACAACATCTGCAAGAGCATCATGAACGCGCTGGGCGACAGCAAGCGGCCGCTCTACTATCTGATCTTCTCCTCGCTTGTCAATATCGCGCTGGATCTGCTGTTCATCGGCGTCTTCCGGTGGGGCGTCTGGTCGGCCGCCGTGGCCACCACCATCTCGCAGGCTGCCAGCGCCGTTTTGTGCCTGATCCATCTGTGCAAACGGGGCACGATCTATCAGCTCGAATGGAAGAAGCTGCGCATCGATTGGGAGATGTTCTCGCAGATCATCCGATATGGCCTGCCGTCCGGCGTGCAGAATTCCGTGATCGGTCTTGCCAACGTCATCGTGCAGACGAACATCAATTCCTTTGGCAAGATCGCCATGGCTGCCTATGGCTCATACTCGAAGATCGAGGGCTTTGCCTTCTTGCCCATCAATAGCTACACCATGGCCATTACCACCTACATCGGCCAGAATCTCGGCGCCGCCGAGTATCAGCGCGCCCGGCGCGGCTCGCGCTTCGGCATCGGCTGCTGCGTGATCCTGTCCGAGCTGATCGGCGTCTGCATCTACGCGTTCGCGCCGCAGCTCATCTCCCTCTTCTCCGACACGCCGGAGGTCATCGATTACGGCGCGCGCCAGTGCCGTACCATCGCGCTGTTCTATTTCCTGCTGGCGTTCTCGCACGCAGTAGCCTCGGTCTGCCGCGGCGCGGGCAAGGCGTTCGTGCCGATGACCATCATGCTCGCCTGCTGGTGTGTGCTGCGCATCAGCTATATCACCTGGATCATGGGCATCCATCACGAGATCCAATACATCTACTGGGCATACCCGCTCACGTGGTCGGTCAGCTCGGTCATCTATTTGATCTACTACCACTTCTCGGACTGGATCCACGGCTTCGATAAGGTCCGCGTGAAGAAAAGCGCCTGAAATGACGACCCCCAGCGCATGACCGGCCGGTCATGCGCTGGGGGTTCTTGATGCTTATGCCGCGCCCGCAGGCACGCAGGGCAGATCCCCGCCGGCTTTTGATGGTCAGGTCATGGCCGCGCCGTCGACGCGCAGCACCACGCCCGTCACATAGCTGGCCCGGTCGCTGGCCAGATACAGATACGCCTCGGCAATGTCGTCCGGTTCGCCGATGCGGCCCAGCGGAATCCCGGCGCAGACCCGGTCCACCATTGCCTGCGGCAGCGCCGCGACCATGTCCGTCCGCGTCACGCCCGGAGCCACGGCGTTCACGCGGATGTGATCCTTGGCAAGCTCTCTGGCCAGCGAGCGCGTCAGGCCGTTTACGGCAAATTTGCTCGCGGGATACCCACAGCCGGACTGCTGGCCATACTCCGCCACCATCGAGCTTGTGCTGATGATCACGCCGCCGCCCTGCTCCTTCATGATGCGCGCCGCCGCCTGCGAGCAGACGAAAACGGCCTTCACGTTCAGATCCAGGATCTTCGAGAATTCCTCCAGCGTGTAGTCGTACAAGCTGGTTCTGGACGAAACGCCGGCGTTGTTGGCCAGAATATCAACGCTGCCAAAGCGCTCTTTGACCGAAGCGAAGCTCCTGGCTACCGCCTCGGGATCACACAGATCAGGCCAAATGCCCATGATGCGGCCCTCAAATTCCGCCAGCGCCGCCAGCGCCTTCTCTACCGTCTCCTGTCTTGAGCCGGCGATGGCCACATTCGCGCCGTTTTCCAAATACTTCTTCGCCACCGCAAGGCCGATGCCTCTGGTGCCGCCCGTAACGATCGCAGTTTTTCCTGTCAGCATAGGTTTTACCTCCTGTTTTTCCTTGACATGCATGTTTTTACGGCTAGCTTTCCCATTTATCCGGCGGATACGCAGCGCCGGAACGATTTTAAAATGAGATTCATTCTTAATTTCAGTATACTGAAACTTTCCGCTTTGTCAAGCGGTCCAGCGCTGTTTTTTCGCGCGCAAAAAAGCTCCCGCCGTATGGCGGGAGCTTCAGCATGTCAAAAAACCTCGTAGAGTTCGCGGCGCGCACGCCGCGAATCAAATGGAATTT
>CAZWKZ010000168.1:0-3370 GCA_964633935.1 uncultured Oscillospiraceae bacterium
AAAACAAATTCCTTTTGATTCGCGGCGTGCGCGCCGCGAACGCTACGAGGTTTTTGACACGATGAAGCCTGGATGCGTAAAACGCATCCAGGCTTCTGTATGGCTTGCCGATGAACAGCGGATGATGGCTCATACCCACAAACTCAGTCTATGGCGTTGTGTTGGTCCGCCGGCTGGCTGGACAGAAGCGCAATACCGGCCTGCACGCGGCGGATAGACTCGTCCTTGCCCAACAGCGCGCACAGCTCAGTCGCGCCGCCCGGCGTGGAGGCCTTGCCCGAAACGGCCACACGCAGCGGCCAGAGGATTATGGCATTTTTGACGCCCTTCTCTGCCGCCAGCGCGACAAGCGCCTCATACAGACTTTCATTCGTCCACGTCTCGAGCGATTGCAGCACGCCAAGCGACCACTGCAGCGACGCGAGCGAGTTTTCTATCGTCGTCTTAGACTTCTTGTGCACGTACAGCGCGGCATCGTACTGCGGCAGCCTGTCCAGAAAATCTACGCGCTCGGCCAGATCGCTCAGCACCTCGCAGCGCGAGTGTACCAGCGCCGCCACGGCCCGCAGGTCGATGGCAGGATTGGTCACGGCCTGCTTCAGATACGGCTCCGCCTTGGCGTAGAATTCCTCGGGCGTGAGCTTTTTCATATACTCCGCGTTCATCCAGCGCAGCTTCTTGATATCAAATACGGCGGGGGATTTGGAGATACCGGAGATGTCAAAGACCTCCGCCAGCTCGCTGAGCGTGAAGAACTCGCGCTCAGCAAGCTCGCCCTTTGGACTCCAACCGAGCAGCGCCACATAGTTGAGCACCGCCTCGGTCAGATATCCCTCGCGGATCAGATCTTCATAGCTGGGATCGCCGTGGCGCTTGGACATCTTGTGCTGCGCGTCGCGCATGACGGGCGAGCAGTGCACATATCTCGGCACGTCCCAGCCGAAGGCCTCGTACAGCAGGTTATACTTGGGCGCGGAGGACAGATATTCGCTGCCGCGCACGACATGGGTGATGCCCATCAAGTGATCGTCCACCACATTTGCAAAGTTATATGTCGGCAGCCCGTCGGATTTGAGCAGCACCTGATCTTCCAGCTCTTTATTCTCGACCGTGATATCACCGAACGACGCGTCATGGAAGGTGGTCGTGCCCTCGGCAGGGATTTTCTGCCGGACGACATAGGACGCGCCCGCGGCCTTTCTGGCAAGGGCCTCGTCAAGCGGCAGATCGCGGCAGGCGCACACGTGCTTTTCGATCGGCTTGGAGGTCTCATCGTCTGACGGCTCGTCATCCTGCTTCTGGCAGAAGCAGTAGTACGCGCCGCCGCGCGCAACGAGCAGATCGGCGTACTTGCCGAAGAGATCGCGCCGCTGCGACTGTACATACGGACCCACAGGGCCGCCCACATCCGGTCCCTCGTCGTGCGTCAGACCGCATTCGGCCATCGTTTGATAGATGACGTCGACCGCGCCCTCGACAAGCCGGCCCTGATCGGTATCTTCGATGCGCAGAATGAACGTGCCGCCGTGACGGCGGGCGATGAGCCAGGTATACAGCGCCGTGCGCAAATTGCCGACGTGCATATAGCCCGTGGGGCTGGGCGCAAAGCGCGTGCGGACACTTCCTTTTGGGATGCGCGATTCCATTTGTTCAAAAAAATCCATGCGGGTTTCCTCCGTTTCACATTTACGGGTAATATCATATATTTTCTTTTGCCCCGCGTCAATGATTTATTGCGAAATCTTGCTGTTTGTGGTAAGATAGCAACAACTATGGAAAAATGGATAAAGAAGGTTTTACCATGGAACAGAAAAAACGTATTTTTTCCGGCATTCAGCCGAGCGGCGATCTGACGCTGGGGTCATACATGGGCGCGATCAAAAACTGGGTCGCGCTGCAAAATGAATACGACTGTGTGTACTGCATTGTCGATATGCATGCCATCACCGTTCGACAGGTGCCGGCCGATCTGCGCAGAAGAAGTCTTGAGCAGCTGGCGCAATACATCGCCTGCGGTCTTGATCCGGAAAAAAATATCATGTTCATCCAGAGCCACGTGCCGCAGCACGCGGAGCTTGCATGGGTCCTGGGCTGCTATACGCAGTTCGGCGAACTCAGCCGCATGACGCAGTTCAAGCAGAAATCGCAGCAGCATGCCGATAATATTACGGCGGGCCTATTTACGTATCCTGTCTTGATGGCGGCGGATATTTTGCTCTATCAGGCCGACCTTGTGCCCGTCGGCGAGGATCAAAAGCAGCATGTCGAGCTTTGCCGTGATATCGCCGTGCGCTTCAACTATTC
The DNA here is from genome assembly GCA_964633935.1 of uncultured Oscillospiraceae bacterium. GTDB lineage: Bacteria > Bacillota > Clostridia > Oscillospirales > Oscillospiraceae > CAG-170. Next base: position 2,305 of record CAZWKZ010000168.1, read on the forward strand.
GTTCAGCGATACCTTTACGCTGCCTGAGCCGTTTATTCCGAAGCTGGGCGCCAGGATCATGAGTCTTGGCAATCCTGCCAATAAAATGTCCAAGTCCGAGCCTGACGGCTGCGTGTTTTTGATGGACAGCCCCGAGGATATCATGCGCAAATTCAAGCGTGCCGTGACCGACTGCGAGACAGCCGTGCGCTACGACCGTGAGAATAAGCCCGGTATCTCGAATTTGCTTACCATTTACTGCGCCGCGACAGGCAAGACGGCGGCAGAGGCTGAGGCCGAATTCGAAGGCCAGGGCTACGGCATCTTTAAGCCCGCCGTCGGCGAGGCGGTCGTGGAGCTGGTGCGCCCGATCCAGGCGGAAGCAAAGCGGCTGCTTGCCGATAAGGCATATCTCGAGAGCATCTACAAGCAGGGTGCCGAGCGCGCCGGCGCGCTGGCGAACAAAACGCTGCGCAAGGTCTATAAAAAGGTGGGCTTCGTCGCCCGCTGAGGAGGGATTTCATGACTACCCGCACGGTAGTTTTCATGCTGCTGGCGATGGCTGTGGCGGCTGCTGTATCGTTTCTGACAACGCCCATGGTCAAGACGCTGGCGTATAAGGTCGGCGCGATCGACGTGCCGAAGGACGACCGGCGCATGCATAAGGTGCCGATCCCGCGTCTGGGCGGACTTGCGATCTTTTTGGCTTTTTTGCTCAGCGTGCTCGTGTTCGCTGAGATCGACCGGCAGATGCAGGGGATTCTGCTCGGCGCGGTGATGATCGTGATCCTGGGCGTCATGGACGATATTATGGCGCTCAGAGCGCTGCCGAAGCTGCTGGTGCAGATCGCGGCGGCGGGCGTGGCTGTGTACCACGGCTGCGTGATCCAGTTTTTTTCGAACCCCAATGTCTTTTCTGAAATCACATATATCAACCTGGGCTGGCTGTCATACCCGGTGACGATCATTTGGATCGTCGCCATCACCAATGCCGTCAATTTTATTGACGGCTTGGACGGCCTGGCCGCCGGCGTGTCGGCCATTTCCACGGCGGCGCTGACGGTCATCGCGCTGATGGTGGCTGAGA
>CAZWKZ010000169.1:0-3347 GCA_964633935.1 uncultured Oscillospiraceae bacterium
GGCTGCGCCGGCGGGCGTAGTCTTACAGCTGCGATAGCAGCTATGGCATTGCCAGTACTTTCAAGTCTCTTTGGCGAAGCCATGGCGGAGGTTAGGTTGTCAGGGAAGGGCGCTCATGAAGCCCTTCCCTGACCGCTTCTTTCATCCAATCCTTTCCGCGCGTGCAGAAAGGATTGGCCGCCGGAGGCATACCGCAAAAACAAATGAGAAAAAGAGCAACACAAAGACAGCAAAAGCAGAGCAAAACCGCCCAGAGCACTGCTCCGGGCGGTTTGTTCATTCAGCGCTATGTGACAGAAAGCAACAGCCCCTGATTTTGCCGCTGAAGCGCGGCGAGATGTCTGCGCCTTGGCGTCAAAACAGGCGCTCGCCCGCGACGAATTTGGCGGTGAGGTTGCGCTCGTCGGCAAGATATACGGCGCGCTCGAGCCGGGCGCGAACGGAAAGCGGCTGCGGATGGTCCAGACTCTCGTCATCGAGCACCAGCGCGTCAAGCTCGTAGCCATCGAGAAAGCTCCCCACCTTGCCGAAGAACGCGCCGCCGCCCATGGTGGCCAGATAAAACGCGCGCTCGAACGACAGCGGCCGCACAGTCTGGTCAAGCAGCCGCCAGCGCAGCTTCGACGCCTGAATGGCGTGCATTGTGGCGCGGAACATGCTCTCGTGGCTGCCGCCGGCGATGTCAGTGGCCAGGCCCACGCGCAGCCCGTTGTCCAAAAACCGGTTGACAGGCGCTACGCCCGAGGCCAGGTTCATATTCGATTCCGGCGAGTGCGCGACGAAGACGCCCCGCTGCTTCATGAGCGCCTGCTCATCTTCGTTCGAGTGGACGCAGTGCGCCATGATGCAGGGGTAGCCGCCGCCAAATAGGCCGAATTGGTCGTAGGCGTCGCCGTAGTGCTTCGAGCGCGGGCACAGCTCGCGGATCCAGGCGATCTCGCTGAAGTTTTCAGACAGATGGCTCTGCACCGGCAGATCGTACTGCTCGCGCAGCTGGCGCAGCGCGTACATGAGATCGTCCGTGCACGACGGAATGAAGCGCGGCGTGATGATGGGCTTCGTATGCGCAAAGCGGTCCTTTGTCCGCTCGATCCAGCGGCGCGTGTCGCGCACGGCGTGTACCGTCGAGGCTTCGCGCAGATAGTCGGGGCAGTTGCGGTTCATGTTGACCTTGCCGACGTAGCTGTGAAGGCCGGCGCCGTCAAGCTTCTGCATCAGAAGCTCGGTCGCGTCTGCATGGATGGTGGCAAAGATCACCGCGCGCGTCGTCTCGCTGCGGCGCAGATGCTCGACAAAGCTGCCGTAGGCGCGCTCGGCGTAATCCAACTCGCGATATTTCGCCTCCTCGGGGAAGGTGTAGGTGTTCAGCCAATCCAAAAGCTCCATGTCCATGCCAAGCCCGCGGAAGGAGAACTGCGGCGCATGCACGTGCAGATCGGTCATGCCCGGCACGATCAGCCGCTCGCCGAAATCGTGCAGCGGCAGCTGCGCATAGCGCGCGGGCAGCTGGTCGAACACGCCCGCGCAGCGGCCGTCCAGACACACCAGATACGCGCGCTCGGCGCTCATCAGATGGTCCATGTCCGCGCTGTAGCAGAGATTTCCCCGTAAAACAAAATCCTTCAAAACAAATCTCCTTTTTGGCCAAACGAGGGCCATAAAAATTGGGACAGATGACAAATGTGCAATCTGCAGCAATTCACACTTTTATCATAGCACGTTTTTTGCGTTTTTGCCAAAAAAACTTCTGGTCATTGTGAACGAAATGCATGGGGCACGTTTTAGCAAAAATGTCAAGATGGGAAAAAACCTAAAAATTATTTAGGTTCCGTGGGGAACTTTGTCAATTTTTTCGCGCCGCCAGACGCAATTCTTTCGAAAATAATATTGCAACTTTTTCACAAATGGAGTAAAATACGAATAGCGAGAGCGCGTTTGGTTGATGCGCTGTGTCCAATACCCCCAAAAAATTTTTTAGGAGGATATGAAAATGAAAAAGTTCATCGCACTGCTTTTGGCGCTGGTGATGGTATTCGCTTTGGCCGCCTGCGCGACCAGCGGGCCAGAGACCGACGAACCCACCCAGACACCCGCCGCAACCGACGAGACCCCGACCAACGAGACGGAAGACGTTGGCGAAGGGGAAGCGCCCGCCGAGGGCAAGACCGTCAAGGTCGGTCTGATCTGCATCGGCGACGAGAACGACCAGGGCTATACCTACAACTTCATGCGCGGCAAGGAAGCCGCTACCGAAGCGCTGTCTGCCAAGGGCATCACCGTCGATTGGGTCGTTAAGTACAACATCGGTGAAGATTCCGGCTGTGAAGACGCCAACATCGAGCTGGCAGAGGAAGGCTGCGAGATCATCTTCAACAACTCTTACGGCCATGAGCCGTTCATGCTGAAGGTCGCGCCCGATTACCCCGACGTTCAGTTTGTTGGCTGCACGAACCAAGGCTCCTGGAACGATGGCCTGGACAATACGCACAACGCCTTCGCCAATATCTATGAGGGCCGCTACATCGCCGGCGTCGCCGCCGGTATGAAGCTGCAGGAGATGATCGATAATGGTGAGATCACGGAAGACGGGGCCGTCATCGGCTACGTCGGCGCGTACTCCTTCGCCGAAGTCATTTCCGGCTTTACCTCCTACTTCCTTGGCGCGCGCAGCGTCTGCCCGAGCGTGAGCATGAAGGTGCAGTTCGTCGGCTCGTGGTCCGACGCCACGGAAGAAGGCAACGCCGCCTCGGCGCTGTGCGACATGGGCTGCGTGCTCATTTCCCAGCACTCCGACAATACCACCCCCGCCACCACCGCGCAGAGCAAGGGCGCGTTCCACACCGGCTATAACAACGACATGTCCGGCATCGCGCCCGAGGCTTCCATCATCGGCACGCGCATCGACTGGTCGGTCTACTTCGAGCATGCCATCGAGACCATTGCCAACGGCGGCGAGCTTGAGCAGGATTGGTGCCACGGCATGGACGAGGGCGCCGTGGTCATGACCGAACTGAACGAGGCCATCGCGGCTGCCGGCACGGCGGAAAAGCTGGCCGAGGTCGAAGAGCAGATCCGCACCGGCGCGCTGAACGTGTTTGATACCTCCACGTTCACAGTTGGCGGCGAGACGGTCACTGCGTCCTTCGCGCTCGACACCGACGGCGACTTTGTGCCCGATTCGGAAGAGGCGGTCTTTGACGGCGCCTATCACGAGTCCTACTTCCAGTCTGCGCCGTACTTCGCTCTGACGATCGACGGCATCGATTGGGTCAACTCTGCCTATTAAGATTACGCGCAAAGCGGGGCTGCCATGCGGCAGCTCCGCTTTTCTACCCTTTTTGGGCAGT
>CAZWKZ010000170.1:0-3320 GCA_964633935.1 uncultured Oscillospiraceae bacterium
CGTCAGCATCTTTCCAATCAGTCCGCCCGTGCACGATTCGGCCGTAGCGAGCGTCAGCCCCGCGGCCTTGAGCCGGTCCAGAACGGCCCTTGCCAGCGGCTCAGACTTCATCGTCAAACCGGATCGCCACCTTTTCTGTGTTCTCGATGGCGCGCGCGATGAGCGGCTCGACGTCGAGCTTTGCCTCCTCCGCCTCGACCAGCGCCAGCACGGGCTTCGTCTTTGGATGCTTGGGGGTAAAGACGGTACAGCAGTCCTCGTACGGTAAGATGGAGGTCTGCATTGTGCCGATTTTGCGCGCGATGGTCACGATCTGCTCTTTGTCCATGCCGATCAGCGGATGGAAGATGGGCATATCGACTACCGCGCCCGTAACTGCCATCGCATCCATCGTCTGGCTGGCTACCTGGCCGAGATTTTCGCCCGTGACAAGACATTTTGCGCCGTGCTCGCGGCCGATGCGTTCAGCAATGCGCATCATGAACCGGCGCATGATGATGGTGAAATACTCCTGCTTGCAGTTGTCACGGATGGCCTCCTGGATCTCGGTAAAGCCCACGATATCCAGCGTCATCCGCCCGCAGTAGCGCGTCATGATGCGCGCAAGGTCGATCACTTTCTGCTTAGCAAGCTCTGAGGTATACGGATATGAGAAAAAGTGGACGCACTCAAGCTCTACGCCGCGCTTGGCGATCATATAGCCCGCGACCGGCGAATCGATGCCGCCGGAGAGCAGCACCGCCGCCCGTCCGCCCGTACCGGTCGGCAGGCCGCCCGCGCCGGGCGTGGCCGGGCCGTGGATATAGGCGGCGTGGTCGCGCACTTCGATATTCACAATATAGCCGGGGTTGTGCACGTCGACCGCGACGTGCGGAAATTCCTCTGCCAGACGGCCGCCGATCTGCTGCGAGAGCTGAATAGAGTTGAGCGGGAACTGCTTATCCGATCGCTTGGATTCGACCTTGAAGCTCCGGCTGGCGGAAAGCTCGTCGCCAAGATAGGACACGATGGTCTCAAACATCGCGTCCAGATCTTTCTCACACGCACGGCAGCGGCACATCGACGCAATGCCGAAGATGGCGCCGCAGGCGTCCCACGCGCCGTCTACGTCGCATGCGTCGCTTTGCGGCTCGACATAGACCGTCGACTGCATGATATACACCTTGAAATTGCCGAAGCGCGCCATACGGCGGCGAACATTTGCCTTCAGCTTGTCCTCGAACGAGCGGCGGTTTTGTCCCTTCAGGACGATCTCGCCCAGCTTCAGTAAAAAAATTTCATTCATAGCATTGTCCATCCTATTATCAACTGTTTCCGATACGGAACGACCGGTATTGGATCGCTTCCGCGATATGCTGCGGCGCGATCCGCTCGCTGCCGTCGAGATCGGCGATCGTACGCGCGACCTTCAGCACGCGGTCGTAGCTTCTGGCCGTCATCTGCAGCCGGTCGAAGGCCGATTTCATAAGCTCTGTGCAGCTTTCATCCAGCGCGCACGCCGCGCGCAGCTCGGCCGGATTCATGTGCGCGTTACAAACCGTCCGACTGCCCTCATAGCGCGCAAGCTGGCGCTTTCTGGCCGCGTCGACGCGCGATTTCACGGCGCTCGACGGCTCGGCCTGCGTGCGGCGGCTCAGCTCGTCAAACTTGACCGACGGCACCTCTACTATAATATCAATCCTGTCAAGCAGCGGCCCCGAGATGCGGCCGAGATATTGATCGACCGACGCCTGCGAGCAGCGGCAGCGGCCGCTCGGATGGCCGTACCAGCCGCATTTGCACGGATTCATCGCGCACACCAGCATAAACTGGCTCGGATACGTCACAGAGCCGTGCACACGCGAGATCGTCACCTGCCCGTCCTCGAGCGGCTGGCGCAGCACCTCGAGCGTATCAGTGCGAAACTCCGGCAGCTCGTCCAAGAACAATACGCCCTTGTGCGCCAGCGAGATCTCGCCCGGCTTCGGACTTGGTCCGCCGCCGGCCAGCGCCGCGGCGGATACGCTGTGGTGCGGGCTGCGGAACGGCCGCGCCTGTACCAGCGGGCGCTCGGACGATAGAAGGCCCAAAACCGAATAGATTTTCGTGACCTCCAGCGCCTCGTCGCGCGTCATGTCTGGCAAAATCGACGAGATGCGCTTGGAAAGCATGCTCTTTCCTGAGCCGGGCGGGCCGATGAGCAGCACATTATGCCCGCCCGCCGCCGCGATCTCCAGCGCACGCTTGACGTTCTCCTGCCCTTTGACATCCTTGAAATCCAGAAGCGCTTGTTCTTCATGCTCCGGCTGCCACGGTTTGGCCGGATCCATCGGCGCTTCACCGGACAGGTGCGATGCCAGCTGGCGCACGGAGTCGACCGCGTACACCGCGTCAAGGCCTGCGAGCGTAGCTTCGGCTGCATTGGCGGCAGGCACGTACAGCTCTTTGACGCCAAGCTCCTTCGCCGCCAGCGCCATTGGCAGCATGCCCGCGACCGGGCGCAGCTTTCCTTCCAGACTCAGCTCGCCCAAAAACGCGCTGGACGCCTTCGGCAAGCGGATCAACTCGCTGGCCGATAAAATGCCGAGCAAAATGGGCAGATCATACATTGTGCCGGACTTCTTTGTCCCGGCGGGCGCGAGGTTGAGCGTGATGCGGCTGACAGGGAATTTATAGCCGCAGTTCTTGATGGCTGCGCGGACGCGCTCGCGCGATTCCTTGACGGCCGCGTCTGGAAGCCCCACGACCTCAAACGCGGGCAGGCCGCCTGTGATAAAGCATTCGACCTGCACCTCATAGCCGCTGATGCCCTGCAGCCCCAGCGAACGCACGCGACTGATCATGCGCGCACCTCCTTTGCTTTTCTCTATCATACCGCATTTTTCCAAAAAAACCAATAGGAAATTCCATCGCGGCCGCGATCCGGCACACAGGGCCAGAATTTGTGAAAGTTCTCCAAGGAAATTGCAATTTTGATTTACATTGACATCAAAATGTGATATGATTACCGTGCATGATTATGTAATTACTTTTAGGAGGTAATTTAAATTGGCTCGTAAATTCAAAACCATGGACGGCAACAACGCCGCGGCGCACGTATCGTACGCGTACACCGAGGTGGCGGGGATCTACCCCATTACGCCGTCCTCGCCAATGGCCGACTTTGTCGACCAGTGGTCTGCGGCTGGTCTGAAGAACATCTTCGGAACGACCGTCAAGGTTGCTGAGATGCAGTCCGAGGCCGGCGCTTCCGGCACGGTGCACGGCTCGCTCGGCGTAGGCGCGCTCACTACCACCTATACCGCGTCTCAGGGCTTGCTGCTCATGATCCCGAACATGTA
>CAZWKZ010000171.1:0-3162 GCA_964633935.1 uncultured Oscillospiraceae bacterium
GCCGCGCGCAAAGCGCGGCGATCGTGCCAAAGCAGCCAGAAAAACTGACTGGTTGACAAAATCGCACAGAACTGTTAATATAACACATGGTTAGCAGCAGCTAACTTTATTCCAGAGCGCACAGCGCAGAGGTAGAAGCCGATGATGATCAACAAACGGCTGATCGGCACGGTCAGCGAAAGCAAAAAATATATCGCGGGAAACGTCCTTTTACAGTGGTGCTCCCTCGCGGCGAACATCGCCATGATGGCCTGCATCACGGGCCTTCTGGCGGCGCTGTTCGCCAAAACGGCCGGCGCGGCAGAGCTTCTCACCACGGCGGCCGCGGCAATCATCGCCGTGATCGTCCGCTTTGTATGCTCCACGGGCGCAAGCCGCATGAGCTATCTCTCCTCCAAGGCAGTGAAACGGGTCCTTCGGGAGAAGATTTACGAAAAGCTCCTGCGTCTGGGCGCTTCTTACAGCGAGCAGGTGAAGACCTCTGAGATCGTGCAGGTGGCGGTCGAGGGCGTAGATCAGCTGGAAACCTATTTTGGCGCCTATCTGCCCCAGTTTTTCTATGCCATGCTCGCTCCGCTGACGCTGTTCATCTGTCTGAGCTTTGTCAATTTTCCGTCGGCGCTCGTTCTGCTGATCTGCGTGCCGCTGATTCCGGTCGCGATCGCCGCCGTACAGACCTGGGCAAAGAAGCTGCTTGCAAAATACTGGGGCCAATACACGGCGCTGGGCGATACATTTTTGGAAAACCTGCAGGGGCTGACCACGCTGAAGATCTATCAGGCGGACGCATATAAGCAGGAGGAAATGAACGAGCAGGCCGAAAAATTCCGCCAGATCACCATGAAGGTGCTGACGATGCAGCTCAATTCCATCACCATCATGGATCTGATCGCCTACGGCGGCGCGGCGCTGGGCGTGATCATGGCTTCGACGCAGTACGCGCGCGGACATGTCACGATGGCGGGCTGTCTTCTGATCATTCTGCTCTGCGCAGATTTCTCATCCCGATTCGGCAGCTGGGCAGCTTCTTCCATATTGCCATGAACGGCATGGCGGCAAGCGACAAGATCTTTCGCCTGCTCGATCTGCCGGAAAACGCGCAAAAAGCGGCAACAGACGTCCCGGCGGATTGCAGCATCGTGTGCGCCGGCGTCCGGTTCTGCTACACGCCCGACCGGCAGATCCTGCACGATGTGGACATGCGCTTTCCCATGGGCAGCTTCACGGCCATTGTGGGCGAGAGCGGCTGCGGAAAATCCACTCTCGCCAACATTCTCATCGGCCGGAACAAGGGCTACGCCGGCTCGGTCACGATCGGCGGCGCGGAGCTGCGCACGATCCGGGAAGACAGCCTGCTGCGGCATCTGACCTATGTCAGCCACCAGAGCTATCTGTTCAAGGGCACGGTGCGCGACAACCTCCTGATGGGCCGTCCGGACGCCTCGGACAGCGCGCTGTGGGCGGTACTGGAAAAGACAAAGCTGGCGGACTTTTTGCGCGGCGAACAGGGCTTGGATACGCCGCTGGCAGAGAGGGCCTGCAACCTGTCGGGCGGACAGTGCCAGCGGCTGGCTCTGGCGCGGGCGCTTCTGCACGACAGCCCGGTCTATCTCTTTGACGAAGCGACCTCCAACATCGACGTCGAGAGTGAAAACGACATTATGGAGCAGATCCGTGCGCTGGCAAAAACCAAGACCGTCATCCTCATCTGCCACCGTCTGGCCAACGTGGCGGACGCGGACAACATCTATGTGCTAGACAGCGGACGCGTGGCAGAATCGGGAACGCACGACGCGCTGCTGGCGCTGAACGGCAGCTACGCAAAGCTCTGGAACGCCCAGCAGAGTCTGGAAAACTACGCAAAGGACGGTGTGAAGGCATGAAAAGACGAAGCGGTTTTCGCGTTATGGCCCGGCTCGTCGGACTGGTAAGGCCGCTTGTCGGCTTTATGCTGCTGGCCATCGCAATGGGCCTGATCGGGCATCTGTGCGCCGCCTTTATCACAATCTTCGGCGGCTATGCCGTGCTGTCCCTGCTGGGCTTTGCCGCGCCAGCTGCGCTGAGCATCTTGTTTGTCTGCGTCTGTGTGTTTGCGCTGGTGCGCGGATTTCTGCGCTACGCCGAGCAGGCATGCAATCACTATATCGCCTTCAAGCTGCTGGCGCTCATCCGCGACAGGGTGTTTCGCGCGCTGCGCAGGCTCTGCCCCGCGAAGCTCGAGGGCAAAGACCGGGGCGATCTGATCAGCGTCATCACCTCGGATATTGAGCTGCTGGAGGTGTTCTATGCCCACACCATCTCGCCGGCGGCCATCGCGGCGCTGTTCACCATCGCGCTGTGTCTGTTCATCGGCAGCTTCCACTGGTCGCTGGCCGTGCTGGCGCTGGCGGCATACCTCACGGTGGGCGTCGCCGTTCCGATTGTGATCAGCAGGCTCAGCGGCGACGACGGCATGCGCTTTCGCACAAGATCCGGCGAGCTGAGCGGCTTTGTGCTCGACAGCATGCGCGGGCTATCGGAAACGCTGCAGTATGGGCAGGGCGAAGCGCGTCTTGCCCAGATGAACCGGCAGACAGACGCGCTTTCAAAGGACGAAGAGCGGATGAAGCGGACAGCCGGCCGCAACGCGGCGATCACCAACACGCTCATTCTCGTCTTTGATCTGGCGATGCTGTTCGTCTCAGCGGCGCTATACCGGCGCGGCGCAGTCGATTTTACCGGCGTGCTGATCCCTACGATCGCCCTGATGAGTTCCTTTGGCCCGTGCGTAGCGCTGGCCAATCTCGGCAGTACGCTGCAAAATACCTTCGCGGCCGGCAACCGCGTGCTGGATATCCTCGACGAGTCGCCCGCAGTCGAGGAGATTTCTGGAAAGCCGGAGGTCTGCTTCACCGGCGCGGCCGCCAGCCATGTCAGCTTCTCATACGGCGCGGAGACGATCCTGCAGGACGTGTCGCTGCGCGTCCCTGAACACGCGGTGATCGGCATCGTCGGCCGCAGCGGCAGCGGAAAATCCACACTCTTGAAGCTGTTCATGCGCTTTTGGAGCGTGCAGCAGGGCGAGGTGTCCGTCTCCGGCACGCGGGTGGACGAGATCAACACAGCGAACCTGCGGCAGATGCAGAGCTTTGTCACACAGGACACGCATCTGTTCCACGACAG
>CAZWKZ010000172.1:0-3143 GCA_964633935.1 uncultured Oscillospiraceae bacterium
GACTGAAGTGGATCCCTCCATTGAAGGTGGTCTTCTTGACAAAGTCCTTGACGACCTTGTAGCTGACGTCGGCTTCGAGCAGCGCAAGACGGATCTCACGCATGGCCGCTTTGACGTCGGCCTCGGAAAGACGGCCCTTGCCGCGCAGCTTTTTGAACGCGGCGGACAGCTTTTCGGTAAGTCCTTCAAATGCCATAGCTTACTCCTTTATCCGCTCGGCGGCGGAAAGAATCGTATCGGCCAGCGCCTGCGCGCCGGCAAGCTCGCGCAGCTGCAGGGCGGCCCGGCGGATCTCGGCCAGGGCCGCACGCGTTCGCGCGTCGCGCGCGATACAGCCTGTTTTTTCCTCTATGTTTTCCAGCAGCGCCTCGGCCCGGGCCAGCGTGTCGTGCACGCCCTGGCGCGTGATGCCGGCCTCGGCGGCGATCTCGCTCAGAGACAGGTCCTGGTTGTAGTACAGATCGAAGCAGAGCTGCTGCTTTTCGCTCAGCAGCTCGCCGTAGTAGTCGAACAGGAGCGTCATGAAAAATTTGTCCTGCTTCATGCCGCGCCTCCTGTGTCAAGCGATTTCCTGTACAGCGCATGTATTATATCCAATGGAACCGGGTTTGTCAAGCAAAAAACTTGACAGACAGAAAAACCCATTTACTTTTCTGCGCTGTTATGTTAACATTGGTTACAGAACAGAAACACGGTGGAAACATTCCGGGATAGAAGTGAGGCTGGAAATATGAAAAAGATGATTCGAAGAGTCCTTTTGCTCATATTGGCGATGGGGCTGCTGGCAACGTCGGCGCTGGCGGCGCTGTACGATCCGACGGACCGGCATACGCTGGCGCTGGCCGACAGTGTGAGCCTGGTGGAAAGCGGGATAGAGCTGCGTGATGAGAAGAATGCGAGCGCCGTGACGCGCGAACATATCCTTACATATTCGCCCGACGATACGGTCTGGCCCGTCGTGGCCTATGGCTCGACGCTCTATGGCCGCAGCACCATGGCCCAGACGGCAAAATATCTGACCGACGACGGGCTTTCGGTCGTGGCGGTCGTGAACGGCTCGTTTTTCGATATGACGACCGGCATTCCTTATGGCATCGTCGTGACGGACGGCGTGCTGCGCTCGTCCGGGACGAGCTACGCCATCGGCTTTTTTGACGATGGCAGCGCGATCATCGGTCAGCCGGATCTGACGGTCTCGATCGTGACGCCCGACGGGGCGCAGACGGGCGTATTTTATAACAAGGCCCTGACGCTCACAAATGGGATCGGCCTGTATTCCTCCGACTATGACAGTAAGACCAAGAACACGATCTCGGCGTATAACGTAGTGCTGCAGCCGGTAAGTAAAGAGGATTCCTCGCTCAGCCTCAGCGGTACGATCCGCACCAAGGTCACCGGTATGATGGACGCCACGCCGTCGTGCCCCATCCCCGAGGGCTGCTTTGTGCTCTCGATCGCCGAGGGGACGGCCTATGCCAGCGTGCTGCGAAACCTGCAGGCGCTCAAGATCGGCGACGAGGTCGTGCTGAAGACGGAAATCTCGGACGATTGGGCCGGCGTGAGCTATGCCTGCGGCGGCGGAGACCTGCTGGTAGAAAACGGACGCGCGCTGGACGATTTTACGCTTGACAGCGCCAAGGAGCGCAAGGCCAGAACGGCGGCAGGCATCAAAAAAGACGGCACGCTGGTGCTCTATACGGCGGATGAGGCGGCATCGTCCGACCGCTCCGACGGTCTGACGCTGGCGGAGCTTGCCGAGCGGATGCTGGCCGAGGGCTGCGTGACGGCGCTCAATCTGGACGGCGGCGGCTCGACGGCGCTGGGCGCGCAGTATCCGGGCTACGCCTCGTGCTCCACGGTCAACGATCCGTCCGACGGCAGTTTGCGGGCGTGCGCGAATTTTATCTATCTTGTGCGCAAGCAGACCATTTCGCGGCAGGCGTCGCAGCTGTATCTGTATCCGTATGCGACGCCGGTCCTGCCCGGCGCGAAGATCGCCATGACGCTCAAGGCCGCCGACAGCAACTACATGGCGGCGAGCCTGCCCGGCACGGCAAGCTACAGCGCTGCGGGCGGTACGATCACTGCCGAGGGCGTGCTGACGGTCGATGCAACCGGCAGCGCGGCGGAGGTGAAAATCACCGCCCGCGCGGGCAGCCTGACGGCGCAGGTATCTTTGCCGGTGCTGCAGCAGGTCTCAGAAATCTCGGTCATGAAGCAGGACAGCTCCGCCGCGCTCAAGACGCTGACGGTGGCCGCAGGCTCAAAGACGGAACTCAAGGCCAGCGCGCGGTATTATGGTCAGGCGGTCGCCGCGCAGGATGCGTGCTTCAGCTGGACGTGTGATGAGAAGATCGGTACGATCGATGCAGACGGCACCTTTACCGCCGCAGCCGCCGCGGGGAAGCTGACCGGCACGATCACGGTCAGCTACGGCCAGACCAAGGCGGAGATCGCCGTGACGGTGGCGGAGTCCGATCCGTTTGTAGATATGAAGGACCACTGGGCCAAGAGCTATGTGAGCGATATGTACTATGACGGCGTGCTGGCAGGTTCGACCGGCGCCGACGGCAAGCTCTATTACCGGCCGGACGACTCGATGACGCGGCAGGAGTTCGTTGTGGCGCTGATGCGCTTTATGAAGGTCGACACGAGCGGATACAGTTCTGTGCAGCTGCCGTTCGTCGACGCGGACAAGACGGCCGACTGGGCCATGGACGCGATGAAGGCGGCGTATGCGCTGGGCTATGTCGGCGGCTCGAGTTCGAACGGCAAGCTCTACGGTAATCCGACGTCTACCATCACGCGCCAGGAGGCGATGGTGATCCTGGCAAGGTCGCAGGGCCTGACCGAAGCGACGGACCGAACGGCGCTCAGCCGGTTCTCGGACGCGGGCCTTGTGGCCGACTGGGCGGCAGAATCGCTGGCCGCGATGATCGAGCGCAGCATCATCGGCGGCTCGAATGGCAAGCTGAACCCCACCGGACAAGTCACGCGGGCCGAGGTCGCGAAGATGCTGTATGCGCTGAAGTATCAGGAATAACAAATACCGGCTGTTCCTCCGAACAGCCGGTATTTCAGCGTGTCAAAAAAACCTCGTAGAGTTCGCGGCGCGCACGCCGCGAATCAAATGGAATTTGTTT
>CAZWKZ010000173.1:0-3063 GCA_964633935.1 uncultured Oscillospiraceae bacterium
CCATCATTTTGCCGAAGCTGATGAACTCATAGCCGACGATCTCATCGTCCTTGTTCAGTGCGACCCGGGTGACATAGCCCTCGGCCATTTCCAGATAACGCGGACCCTTTTCCTTGGTGGCAAACATCGTGCCGACCTGGCTTCTCAGGCCCTTGCCGAGATCCTCCAGCGAAGCGCCGACGGCGAGACCGTCCTCAGAGAATGCGGACTGGCTGCGGCCGTAGACGATCTGCAAAAACAGCTCGCGCATGGCGGTATTGATGGCGTCGCAGACAAGGTCGGTGTTGAGCGCCTCAAGGATCGTCTTGCCGATCAGGATCTCGGAGGCCATCGCCGCCGAGTGGGTCATGCCGGAGCAGCCGATCGTCTCGACCAGCGCCTCTTCAATGATGCCGTTTTTGATATTCAGCGACAGTTTGCAGGCGCCCTGCTGCGGCGCGCACCAGCCCACGCCATGGGTAAAGCCGGAGATGTCCTTGATTTCCTTTGCCTGGACCCATCTGCCCTCTTCAGGGATGGGGGCCGGGCCGTGATATGCGCCCTTGGCGACAGGACACATATGCTGAACTTCCGCGGTATAAATCATACGAATCGTTCCTTTCAGAGAATATTCTCAAAGCCGCCGGGCCGCATACAGCCCAAACCGGCCGATATTACAGTAGAATTATACTCAGTACGCGCAATAAAGTCAAGAAATGCGCGGAAAAAAGCGCACAGGCGGCGGTGGAAAAATCCGTTCTTTTTCACATTGCAGCCGCTTTCTCCACCTGCTATACTGACAATAGAGCATAACCTTCCTCACAAAGCACAGGAGAGATCGATATGAAAGACGAAACGTATTCTCTGCATGAGCTGGCCGAATTTACCGGTCTGACGGAGCGGACGCTCCGCAACTATCTAAACCAGGGCCTGCTGCGGGGCGAAAAACAAGACGGCGCATGGCGCTTTACTGCGCAGCAGCTGGCGGCGCTGCTTAAAAATTCCGCCGTCCATCCCAGCATTCAGTCCAAAGCAGCCAGCGCCGTATACGATTTTCTGTTGGATAAAGCCAAGCCCTCGAACCAGATGTGTGTCGTTCTCGATCTGCATGCCCCGGCGGACGAAGCGGACGCGATCTCGGCATTTTTCTGCGATCGAATCCATGTCCTGCCCGCAGAAGAACCGGTGCGCCTGCACTATTTACGCAAAAAAGAGCAGATGCGCGTGATCCTCACCGGTCATGACCGGCAGGTCATGGCGCTTTTGCAGCAGTTTTACAGCAATTGCGCATCTCAAAAGATGGGAGAGACGACGTATGCATCTGTCCAAGATCTATGCCGAAGTTCAAAGGAGACTGGATAGTCTCGATTTTTCCGCGCTCTTTGAAAATTTCCGGCCATTCAAATTCGCCCTCTATACCGATACCGAATGCTTCTTTGACGGCAGCTATATCGAAAAGAGCGCTAAATTTTGCGCAAATACCGCCATCATGCACAATGCAGAATGGATCGCTATCTGGAACATCCAGGAGGACGTCAAAAACTACGACGCCCTGACCGCTTCCATCGTGCACGAAATGTTCCACGCCTTCCAGATCTTCTCCGGCGAGCGGCGCTACGCAGATGAAATGGATGCGCTTTTTCGTTACTGTTATACTGCCGGCCATCTTTCCATGAAGCTCGCAGAGGCGCAGCTCATCCGACGCATATTAGAATGCGGCGACGCACAGACCTTTCCGGCGCTGCTGCAATTGCGCCGGGCGCGCCGGGACGCCTATCCCTATGAGTACGAATATGAGGCCAAAATCGAGCAGATCGAAGGGACCGCCAGCTTTGTCGAGCTGCTGGCGCTCACGCAGCTCGATCCTGCGGCGGGACGCAGCGCGTGGCAGAGCGTCCTTGCGCGCATCACACAGCCCGCGCTCTATTTCCCCATCCGCCGCATCTGCTACAGCACCGGCGCGGCGCTTCTGGCCTGCATCCGCGCGTGCAGTCCCCTCAATACCTCCGCTTTCACCAGCGTGCCATTCTCTGTGTCCATGCTCAAAAGCGCGCCTGCCGGAACCGTCTGCATACCAACGAACGCTGCCGTCGCCGCGTACCTGGACGCATACAAGGCCGAGACGCACCGCATCATCGCCTCCGCTATGCAGGCCGGGGCATGCGTGCTGGAGGGCGCTTATCCGCTTCTCAGTGTCAATCTCTATGACGCCAGATGCGAGGGAGAGTACGTTGTTTCAAACCAGTTTCTCGCCTATCTGGACGGCGAGGCGGAAGCTGTCATCTATGGCGATTTTGTCGTGCAGCTGGACGCGCGGAAAATCGTGCGCAGGGTACTCCGGCAAGCCCATTCTTAACAAAAGGCAGCCCCGACGTATCCGTGTCGGGGCTGCCTTTTCTCACTTTGTGCCAAAAATGCGGTCGCCTGCGTCGCCAAGGCCCGGCACGATATAACCGTGCTCATTCAGATGGTCGTCCACCGCGCCGCAGTAGATATCTACATCCGGATGGTTCTTGCGGATCAGCTCGATTCCCACGGGCGCCGCGACCAGAACCATCAGCTTGATGCTGCCGCAGCCGCGCTTTTTCAGTTCGCTGATCGCCGCGTCGGCCGAGCCGCCGGTGGCGAGCATCGGATCGACGATCATCACGTCGCGCTCGGCGATATCCTTGGGCATCTTGCAGAAATAGGTGTGCGGCTCAAGCGTCTGCTCGTCGCGGAACATACCGATATGGCCTACGCGCGCCGACGGCATCATGCGCAAAACGCCGTCGACCAGGCCCAGGCCTGCACGCAGAATGGGAACGACCGCGAGCTTCTTGCCGGCCAGCGTCGGCAGCTCCGCCTTGCAAAGCGGCGTCTCGACCGTCTTTGTCGTCAGCGGCAGATCGCGCGTGGCCTCATAGGTGATATACATGCCGATCTCAGAAACCAGCTCGCGAAAATCCTTGACGCTTGTATCCTTATCGCGCAGGATGCTCAGCTTGTGCGCCACGAGCGGATGGTCCATCACATGGACATGTTCACCGAATCTGTTGTCAATCATAGAACTCTTCCTTTCTGCGTGTTTGTATAAACGTTTTC
>CAZWKZ010000174.1:0-3042 GCA_964633935.1 uncultured Oscillospiraceae bacterium
AATGCAGGACGGCCGGTTTACCTTGAGTGTCGAAAAAGCGGATATCCTGTCAGAATTTGAAGACACGGTGTTCATGTATGGCAGCCGGCTCAAGCAAGAGGGCATCGCGCTGGAATACGAGCCGTCGGACGAGTCGATTCCGGAGATCCCGTGCGACGTGGCGCGCATGCGGCAGGTGTTTTTGAACATCCTGGATAATGCGGCCAAGCACGGCGGCGACGGCAAGCGGATCGTCGCCTCGATCGGCCATGAGGAGGGCAGCGTTGTCGTCCGGATCCGTGACTTTGGCCCTGGTATCCCGGATGAGGAGCTGCCGCACGTAAAGATGAAGTTTTATAAGGGCAGCTCCAAGGCGCGCGGCAGCGGCATTGGACTTGCCGTGTGCGAGGAGATCGTCAGCATGCATGGCGGGAGCCTGCGGCTTGAAAACGCAGCTGGCGGCGGGACGCTCGTCACAATTTCCATCCCCGACGGGGAAGAATAGAGGATAACTATGGCAAATTGCAAACAACCTGCCTGTCAGGAAAAATTTAAGACCATGATCGGCGGACAGGCGCTGATCGAGGGCATTATGATGCAGGGGCCGGAGAAGCGCTCGATCGTTGTGCGCAGCCCCGAGGGCATTGTCACCAAGGTCGAGCCGGTCAAAAAGCGCAGCGGCTGGCTCGCCTGGCCGCTGATCCGCGGCGTGGTGAACTTCTGCTCGTCGATGGTAAGCGGCGTGAAAGCGCTGATGTATTCCGCCGACTTCTTTCCCGAGGAGGAGGGCGAGCCGTCGAAGCTTGACCAGTGGCTGGAAAAAAAGCTAGGCTCTGAGAAAATGGAGAAGTTCGTGGTCTACGTTGCCGTTTTGCTTGGCATCGTGTTCTCTGTGGCGCTGTTCTTCCTGCTGCCCACGCTCATTTCAGGACTGTTTGATTCTCTGCTGGGAAGCGCCGTGCTCAGAAGTATTATCGAGGGTGTCATCCGCATTGCCATCTTCCTGGCCTATATGATTCTTATCTCAAAGATGAAGGATATGCGCCGGGTGTTTTCCTATCACGGCGCGGAGCATAAGACCATCCGCTGCTATGAGGCGAAGCTGCCGCTGACGGTGGAAAACGCAAGGCAGATGACGCGGCTGCACCCGCGCTGCGGCACGAGCTTTTTGTTTGTCGTGATCGTGCTTTCGATTCTGATCACCGCCATTTTCAGCGCCCTTGTCCCAGTCTCGAACGTGCTGCTTCGCATGCTGAGCAGATTGGCGCTGCTGCCGGTCATCGTTGCCATTGCGTATGAGCTTAACCGCCTTGCCGGCCGGTACGACAACGCCGTGACGCGCGTTCTGACTGCGCCCGGTATGTGGTTCCAGAACTTTACGACCAATGAGCCGGACGATTCCATGCTTGAGGTCGCCATCGAGGCGCTCAAGCTGGTTTTGCCGGAGGAGGAAGGCTCGGACAGATGGTAAAACGCTACGGCGAGCTGTATCTGGATGCGCGCAAGGCGCTGCGTGAGACAGAGGGGGAAAATGCCGCCTTCTGCGCGCGCGAGCTGCTGTCGCTTGCGTCCGGCAAATCGGTCGCCGCGCTGATGGCCGACCGCGAGCTGTACGCCTCTGAGCAGATCGAAGCGCGGCTGCGCGGCTATATTGCGCGCATGCTTCGCGAAGAGCCGCTGGCATATATCCTCGGACGGTGGAGCTTCTATGGACTGGAACTGCTTGTCACGCCGGATGTGCTCATCCCGCGCGACGACACCATGGCCGTGACCGAGCTTGCCATCGACACGCTGCGCGCGCGCAGCCAGCCGGCGCGCGTACTGGATCTGTGCACTGGCTCGGGCTGCATCGGGCTTGCCGTTGCGCACCATCTGGATAAATGCAACGTGACGCTGTGCGACGTTTCGCCCAGGGCGCTGGCTGTGGCGAAGCAGAATATTGCATCGCTGCGGCTTAAGTCCCGCGTGACAGCCTTTGAGGCCGACGTCATGCAGCCCGCGCCCAAGTTTTTGGGGCAGTTTGATCTGATCGTAGCCAATCCGCCGTACATCACGCGCGCCGAGATGGCGCAGCTGCAGCCGTCGGTGCGGGAATATGAGCCGCATCTGGCGCTGGACGGCGGCGAGGATGGGCTTGCTTTTTACCGCAGCATTGTCGACAATTTCTCCGCTGCGCTCAAAGACGGCGGGTTTTTGTGCCTGGAATTCGGTTTTGGGCAGTATATGGCTGTGGGCATGCTGCTGGAAGCGTCCGGATATACCGATATCCGGTTTCGCAAGGACGCGCGCGGCGTGATCCGCGCTGTGATCGGGCAGAAATAATTTATAAAACAAATGTTTGAAACTATGGCGCATCTGTGATATACTGAGGATACAAAACTTACAAGAAAGGTATCTGGTTATGGAAAAGAGAAAAAACACGGCGGAGGTCGCGGGCGGCGACAAGAAAAAGGCGCTGGAAACCGCGCTGCAGCAGATCGAGAAGAATTTCGGTAAGGGCGCGGTCATGCGCCTGGGCGATAAGCCGGAGATGGTGGTCGACGCCATTCCGACCGGCTCGCTTGCGCTCGACGCGGCGCTTGGTATCGGCGGCGTGCCGCGCGGAAGGATTATCGAGATCTACGGACCGGAATCGTCCGGTAAAACTACGCTGGCGCTGCATATCGTCGCGCAGGCGCAAAAGCGCGGCGGCGAGGTGGCGTTCGTCGACGCTGAGCATGCGCTGGATCCTGACTATGCCGCGCGCATCGGCGTAGATATCGATTCGATGCTCGTCTCGCAGCCGGATACCGGCGAGCAGGCGCTGGAGATCACCGACGCGCTGGTGCGTTCTGGCGCGGTCGACGTGGTCGTGGTCGACTCGGTCGCGGCGCTTACGCCGCGCGCGGAGATCGAGGGCGAGATGGGCGATACATTTGTCGGCCTGCAGGCGCGGCTCATGTCGCAGGCGCTGCGAAAGCTGGCGGGCAACATCGCCAGGAGCAACTGCGTGGTTATCTTTATCAACCAGCTGCGTATGAAGATCGGCGTCATGTACGGCAACCCCGAGACGACGACCGGCGG
>CAZWKZ010000175.1:0-3034 GCA_964633935.1 uncultured Oscillospiraceae bacterium
CGAGATGACTTTTTGAAAAAAGTCGTCGCAAGCGATACGAAGCTTGCGACGACGTGGCGGAGCGGGTGGGATTCGAACCCACGGTACCGTTGCCGGTACACCTGATTTCGAGTCAGGGCCGTTATAACCACTTCGATACCACTCCAGAGCGCGCAGATCTGCGCGCCGGATTATTATAGCAGGCCGCGCGGATAAAATCAAGGGATTTTTCGCGCGTTACGTCTTTTTGATGAACTGCTCGCCGCATTTGGGGCAGCGGATATTGATCTTACCGCGGCCGCGCGGCACGCGCACCGTCTGGCGGCAGCGCGGGCAGCGGTAATACCGGTGCTCGCGGTCCTTGCACGCGCTCAAAAAGCGCAGATACGCCGCGTTCTCACGCCGCCGCTTGTCGATGTTGCGCGAATACATCCGCACGATCGACCACACAAGCGGCACATAGGCCACAAAGCTCAAAATATTCAGCCACCCGGTCAAATACTTCCCGCCCAGCCATCCGATCAGCAGCAGCACCAGCGCCGCGATGATCAGCATCTGGTTGAGCTTATCCGTACCATACCGGCCGTACATAAAGCGCCGCAGCGCGTCGGCCAATTTGCGAAACATAACCATCACCCGTTTTCAGAAGTCCCGCCGCGCCCGGCGCGGCGGCATTTTTTACAATTATACCATTCGTGCGAAGAATAACAAGAAACGGGGCGGAATGTTTATAAAAAGTTTACGCTTTCTCCTTTTTTCAGGCGCAATGCCGCCGGCACGCAAAGCGGGGCCGGCGGCGTTTTTTGTCATATCGTATCGTCTCGTTCCAAAACGGCCACGACAAGCTGCGGCCGGTTGAATACCCTGAGCGGCACGCGGTGGCTGCGGCCAAGCCCGCGGCTGACGAGCACCTGCGTCTTTGCCTGCGCATAGATCCCGGCGGTGTAGTCGGGAAACAGGTCGTAGCGCGTGCCGAACACGCCGCCGACAAACGGCAGCCGCACCACGCCGCCGTGCGCATGCCCGCACAAGACCGCATCCACGCCAAGCGCCGCCCACTGCTCGAGCTGGTCGTTGCGGTGGCTGAGCATCAGGATGTATGCCTGCTCGCCGCATTGCTCGCGGATCTCCGCCACCAGCTGCGCCGGCGTCTTTTGGTCGTATGGCCCGTTGGGGTCGTCCACGCCCGCCAGCACGATCGTCTCGCCGTCTTTTTTGAGCAGGCGGTACTCGTTTTGCAGCCGCACCGCGCCGCACTCGTCAAGCAGATCGAACACCTGCTGCCGCGTCTGGCGCGGCAGCACCCATTCGTGGTTGCCCGTGACATAGAACACCGGCGCAAGCGCGCGCAGCCCCGTCACCAGCGGCCGGAGCATCGAAAGATCGGTGTACTCGTCGGCCAGATCGCCCGTGATGGCGATGAGGTCGGGCTTCGCCTGCTCGACCGCGGCGAGCAGCCGCTCGCTGTCTTGGCCAAACAGCTCCCCGTGCAGGTCTGAGATCTGCACCACGCGCAGCGAGGAAAACGCCCGCGGCAGATTGCCCGCGCGCAGATAAAAGGTCTCGACCTGGATCGTTCTGTTTTCATACCATGCAAAGCCGGCCAGCAGCACGAGCGCTGAGATCACCCTTGCCGCCGCGGCCGGTCGGACGCGTTTTTGTTTCACCGGCAGTCTCCTTGCAGAAATTTTTCCTATTTTACCACAGCTTGGCCGGGAAGAAAAGGAAAACTTGTCCGACTTTTCCCGTTTTCCCGCATCCCGTTCCGGTCATTTTCGTCAAAGATTGCCGCGTTCGGCGCAAATTGCAGATTTTTTATTGTGATATGCCGCGCAGGATGCTATAATACTACAAAAGAACTGCCTGCCGCGCAGACTGCGCGGCGGGGCGCCGCTTTTTGCCGGGGCGCGGCAGCGCTTCGACAATCTGAGATATTGGATGTGTATCAAGTGTGAAGTACGGAACCTGGACGGTATCGTCCTATGAACGCGCGGCGGCTGAGGCGCTGCAGCGCGCGGGGTTTTCTCCCATCACTGCGGCCGTGCTCTGCAGCCGCGGCTGCGACACCCCCGAGCGCGCCTGGGCGCTGCTCTCGGCGCACGCGCCGCTGTCAGACCCCATGCAGCTTCTGGACATGGACAAGGCCGCAGCGCGCGTGCAGCAGGCCATCGACTGCGGCGAGCATATCGCCGTCTTTGGCGATTACGACGTCGACGGCATCACGGCCACCTGTCTTTTGACCGAATTTCTGCGCGCGCGCGGCGCGCATGTGACCAGCTACATCCCCGCCCGCATGGAAGAGGGCTACGGTCTGAACGCGCTCGCCATCCGCGCGCTGCACGAGAAGGGCGTGCAGCTGATCGTCACGGTCGACTGCGGCATCACCGCCACACAAGAGGCGGCGCTGTGCCGCGCGCTCGGGATCGGTCTTGTCATCACCGACCACCACGAATGCAAGGCCAGCCTGCCCGATGCTGCGGCCGTGGTTGACCCGCATCGCAAAGACCAGCCCGCGCCGCATGCCGAGCTTGCCGGGGTGGGCGTGGCGTTCAAGCTGGCGGCCGCCATCGCCGGCGAGCAGGAGCAGCTGCTCGAGGAATACTGCGACCTTCTATGTCTTGGCACGGTGGCGGACGTGATGCCGCTGACGGGGGAAAACCGCACCATGGTCGCGCGCGGTCTGCGCGCGATGGCCTCGCCGAAGCGCGTGGGCGTGGCGGCGCTGCTGCACGAGTGCGCTGCCGGCCGGCAGACGCTCAACGCCGGCACCATCGGCTATACGCTGGCCCCGCGCATCAACGCCGCCGGGCGCATGGGCGCGGTCGACGTGGCGACGGAGCTGTTTCTGACGCGCGACGCCAAGCGCGCGGCCGAGCTGGCCGCGCAGCTTTGCCGGCTCAACCGCAAGCGCCAGGACGTCGAGGCCGACATCTACGCCGAGGCCGTATCGATGCTGCCGGCGGACAAGCCCCCGGAGGCCATCGTCCTTTCCAGCGAATCGTGGCATCAGGGCGTGGTGGGCATCGTGGCCTCCCGTCTGGCGGAAAAATACGCC
>CAZWKZ010000176.1:0-3020 GCA_964633935.1 uncultured Oscillospiraceae bacterium
CCGAGCCATACTTGCGCAGATCGAGATAGAACGCATAATCCTCGGCCTTGAGGCCGAGCTCGTGCATGCGGGTGAGCAGCTTGTCGTAGTCGTCCTCACGCTGGCTGCCGCCGATGATCTCGCCGATGCCGGGTACGAGGCAGTCCATCGCCGCGACGGTCTTGCCGTCGGGGTTGAGCTTCATATAGAAGGCCTTGATCTCTTTCGGGTAATCCGTGACGAAGACAGGGCGTTTGAAGATCTGCTCGGTCAGGTAGCGCTCGTGCTCGGTCTGCAGATCGCAGCCCCAGTAGACCTTATAGTCGAAGCTGTCGTTGTGGGCCTGCAAAAGCTCGACGGCTTCGGTGTACGTCACATGGCCAAAATTTGAGGTCATGACGTGGTTGAGGCGCTCCAGCAGGCCCTTGTCGACGAACTGGTTGAAGAAGGCCATCTCCTCGGGCGCGTGCTCAAGAACATACGCGATGATGAACTTGATCATATCCTCGGCCAGCGCCATATCGTCGGCGAGGTCCGCGAACGCGATCTCCGGCTCGATCATCCAGAACTCGGCCGCATGGCGCGTGGTGTTGGAGTTCTCGGCGCGGAAGGTGGGGCCGAAGGTATAGATATTGCGGAAGGCCATGGCGTACGTCTCGCCGTTGAGCTGGCCCGAGACGGTCAGATTCGTGGGCTTGGAGAAGAAGTCCTTCGAATAGTCGATCTTGCCGTCAGGCGTGCGCGGCGGGTTGTCGAGGTCCAGCGTGGTGACTTGGAACATCTCGCCCGCGCCCTCACAGTCGGAGCCTGTGATGATGGGCGTGTGGACGTAGACGAAATCGCGCTCTTGGAAAAATTTGTGGATGGCGTAGGCGGCGAGGCTGCGCACGCGGAAGACGGCCTGGAACATGTTCGTGCGCGGGCGCAGATGCGACACCGTGCGCAGATATTCCATGGAATGCCGCTTCGGCTGGATGGGGAAGTCGGGCGTGGATGGACCTTCGATGAGGACCTCACTCGCCTGGATCTCAAACGGCTGCTTGGCCTCGGGCGTTTCAACGAGCGTGCCTGTGACGATCACGGCCGCGCCGATATTGAGCTTAGAGATCTCTGCAAAGTTTGCAAGCTCCGCGCCGTAGACGATCTGCACCTGGGAAAAAAACGTGCCGTCGGAGAGGTTGATGAAGCCAAAGTTTTTGGACGCGCGCAGATTGCGCACCCAGCCGCCGAGCGTTACCGCCTTGCCGGCGTAGCTGGCGGTATCCTTGAAAAGAGAGCGGACAGGGATCAGCTTTTCCATGAAAATCCTTCTTTCGTATGATCGTAGTCGTTATAATAGCATGACGCCGGCCTTTTCGCAGGCGGTGCGCGTGGCCTCGTCCCACAGGCTGCACTGGACCTCGCCGATGTGGCAGGTGCCGATCATGAGCATGCACAGCCGGCTCTGGCCGATGCCGCCGCCCATGGTGAGCGGAAGCTCGCCCGCGAGCAGCATCTTGTGGAACGGCAGATCCCGGCGCTCGTCGCAGCCGGCGAGGCGCAGCTGCCGGTCGAGCGACGCTTCGTCCACGCGGATGCCCATCGACGAGACCTCGAACGCGCACTGCAATACCGGGTTCCACATAAGGATATCGCCGTTGAGCGACCAGTCGTCATAGTCGGGTGCGCGGCCGTCGTGGGGCTTCCCGGAACGCAGCTTGCCGCCGATCTGCATGAGGAAGACCGTGGGATGCTCGCGCACGATGGCGTTTTCACGCGCTTTGGGCGTGAGATCGGGGTAGCGGTCCTCCAGCTCCTGCGTGGTGATGAAATACACCTCGCGCGAGAGCTTCGTATGCAGCGACGGGAACGCGACGCACAGCGCGTCGTTCGTCTCGCAGATCGCGCCGACGATATCGCGCACGGTGCGCTTCAAATAGTCCTCATTTCGGTCCTCGCGCGCAATGACCTTTTCCCAGTCCCACTGGTCGACGTAGATCGAGTGCAGGTTGTCGACCTGCTCGTCGCGGCGGATGGCGTCCATGTCGGTAAACAGGCCCTTGCCGACGTTGAACTGGTAGCGGCTGAGCGCCAGACGCTTCCACTTGGCGAGCGAGTGCACGACCTGCGCGCTGGTCTGCACGTCGGGGATATCGAAGCCGACCGGGCGTTCATAGCCGTTGAGATTGTCGTTCAGACCCGAGCACGCTTCAACAAACAGCGGCGCGGAGACCCGCCGCAGATTGAGCGCGTTGCCAAGGTCGACCTGAAAATTACTTTTGATGAATTCGATGGCGCGCTGCAGCTCGTACACGGACAGCGGCGGCCGGTAGCCTTCGGGAATGAACACCTTGCTCACGTCAAACGCCCCCTATTTTGTGCCGCAGCGCCCCAAGGACGATCTGACGGCCAGCTTTGCAAAAATTTCAAATACCATGATACTATACTTTCCTTTACAATTCAAGCCAAATCTATGCACCTGACGCCGGATTTATGCGCGTTTCGCGCGGAAAAACGGAACCGGCCGCCGCAAGAAAGCGCGGCGGCCGGCAGCCTGCGTTATTTTCTGGCGCGGAAGGTTCGGACCAGCTCCCACAGCACGATCAGCACCTGCACGCTGGCGCAGACCACGAAAACAAGCGCGAGATTGGGCACGGAAAGCGACAGATACACACAAAGACCCGCCGACCAGACGAACGCCGATGCGGCCGCGCCCTGCGCAAGATAGCCCCACCAAAGATGCGTGAAGACGATCGCTGCGACGGCGGCTGCGGGGATGGCGTAGATGAAGACCAGCCATGCGCGGAACTCGACGCCCGCGATGACAAAGGCGCTGAAGACGATGGTGGCGACGACAAACACCGCCGCGACCGACAGCAGCAGCACAAATAGGTGATAGTGCGGCCGGTCCTTCTTCGGCGGGGCGACCTCGCCGATGAGATTGCTGACGGTGACGCCGTAAAGCGCGGCGATCTGCGCAAGGATGCAGACATCGGGCAGGCTCTCGCCGCGCTCCCATTTGGAGACGGATTTGTCGGAGTAGTTGAGCTTCTCCGCCAGAT
>CAZWKZ010000177.1:0-2907 GCA_964633935.1 uncultured Oscillospiraceae bacterium
CGACATCTATTCCATTGAGGATCTGGCGCAGCTCATCTATGATCTGAAGTGCGCCAACCGAAACGCCGATATCTCCGTCAAGCTCGTCAGCGAGGCCGGCGTCGGTACCATCGCCTCGGGCGTTGCCAAGGCGGGCGCGCAGACGGTGCTGATCTCCGGCTACGACGGCGGCACGGGCGCGGCCCCGCGCAGCTCGATCTACAACGCGGGCCTGCCGTGGGAGCTGGGGCTGGCCGAGGCGCACCAGACGCTGATCGCCAACGGCCTTCGCTCGCGCGTGCGGCTTGAGGCCGACGGCAAGCTCATGACGGGCCGCGACGTGGCCGTGGCGTGCATTCTGGGCGCGGAGGAATTCGGCTTTGCCACCGCGCCCCTGGTGAGCCTTGGCTGCGTGATGATGCGCGTGTGCAATCTGGACACCTGTCCCATGGGCATCGCGACCCAGCGGCCGGAGCTGCGGAAGAATTTCCGTGGTAAGCCCGAGTACGTGGTGAACTTTATGCGCTTCGTCGCGCGCGAGCTGCGCGGTATCATGGCAAAGCTTGGCGTGCGGCGCATCGACGAGCTGGTGGGGCGGACCGAGTTTTTACAGGTGCTGCCGCACCAGATCACAGAGCGCGCGGCGATGGTGGACGTATCCGCCATTTTGGGCGCGCCGGGCGCGGGCGCGCGGCACTTCGCGCCGAAGGACCGGTTCAACTTTGAACTGGAAAAAACGGCCGACGAGCGCGTGCTCATGCAGCTGCTGCCCAAGACGGGCCGGCCCGCGAAGCCAAAGCGCTGCGCGCTGGAGATCTCGTGCACCGACCGGGCGTTCGGCACGCTGTTCGGCGCCGAGCTGACGCGCAGATACGCCGGCACGCTGGAGGAAGATGCGTTCACGGCCCAGTGCCGCGGCGGCGCGGGCCAGTCGTTCGGCGCGTTCATCCCCAAGGGGCTGACGCTGCGGCTCGAGGGCGACAGCAACGACTATTTCGGCAAGGGCCTGTCCGGCGGCAAGCTGGCGGTGTTCCCCGACCGCTGTAGCAGACTCGAGGCAGCAGAGAACGTTATCATTGGAAACGTTGCGCTCTACGGCGCGACCAGCGGCAAGGCCTTCATCTGCGGCCAGGCGGGAGAGCGCTTCTGCGTGCGCAATTCCGGCGCGCTGGCTGTGGTCGAGGGCGTGGGCGAGCACGGCTGCGAGTACATGACGGGCGGCACGGTGGTCGTGCTTGGCCCGACTGGCGCGAACTTTGCCGCCGGCATGTCGGGCGGCGTTGCGTACGTGCTGGACCCTGGGCACGATCTCTATCAGCGCGTGAACAAAGAGCTGGTCAGCATCGAGCGCATCACGCTCAAGCAGGATGCGGCCGCGCTCAAGGCCATTTTGGCGGAGCATGTGCGCGAGACCGGCTCAAAGAAGGCGCGCGAGATCCTTGAGGACTTCGACGCGCAGCTGGCGGACTTCAAGAAGATCGTCCCGCGCGACTACAGCCATATGCTGGGCCTGATCGCGCAGTTTGAGGCAAAAGGAATGCCCCGCGCCGACGCGGAGCTGGAAGCGTTCATGAAGAGGGGGGACTGACACATGGGCAAGGCGACTGGATTTATGGAGTATGAGCGGCTGGAGCTGCCGATGCGAAGCCCCGCCGAGCGGGTAAAGGACTACGCGCCCTTGCAGCTGGGCGTGTCGGATAAGAACCGCCGCCGCCAGAGCGGGCGGTGCATGGACTGCGGTGTGCCGTTTTGTCAGGCGGGCGTGCAGTTGGAAGGGCAGTTTATTGGATGTCCTCTGCACAATCTCATCCCGGAGTGGAACGATCTTTTGTGGAGCGGCAACTACCCTGCGGCGCTGGCGCGGCTGCTGAAGACCAACTGCTTCCCCGAATTTACGGGCCGCGTATGTCCGGCGCTGTGCGAGCGGGCGTGTACGTGCGGCATGGTGGGCAAAAGCGTGACCATCCACGACAATGAGCGCGCCATCATCGATTACGCGTTTGAAAACGACCTCATGCAGCCGGTGCTGCCTACCGCGCATTCGGGCAAGAGCATCGCCGTGGTTGGCTCCGGCCCGGCGGGCCTCGCGGCGGCGTATTACCTCAACCGGCGCGGCCATCAGGTCACGGTATTTGAGCGCGACAGCGTCCCGGGCGGCCTGCTCAGCTACGGCATCGCGCCCATGAAGCTGCCGCAGCCGGTGGTCGAGCGGCGCGTGCGGCTCATGCAGGAGGAGGGCGTAAGCTTTCAAACCAACTGCGACATCGGCCGCGACGTGGGCGTAGAGCTGCTGCAGGGGTACGATCTTGTCATCTTTGCCTGCGGCGCGCAGAAGCCGCGCGCGCTTTCATGGCCCACACAGGCCAAGCGCGGCGTGTGCTATGCACTGGATTTTCTGAAGGCGGCGAGCGAGGGACGCATGGCGGGGCTGCAGAGCCAGATCCCGGCCAAGGATCGATCAGTTGTGATCGTCGGCGCGGGCGACAGCGCCAGCGACTGCGTTGCCATCAGTCTGCGGCAGGGCTGCCGGGCGCTGTATCAGCTCATCCGCCGCCCGGCGTCGAGCTACCCCGACACGCTTGACTACGCGCACGAGGAAGCGCAGGCCGTCTTCGGACGCGACATCCGGCGCTTTGAGACGCAGGTAGAGGATCTTGTATGCGACGAACAAGGGGCGCTCACCGCCGTAAAGACCACGGCCGGCGAGACGATCGATGCGCAGCTGCTCATCATCGCCTCGGGCTTTTCCGGCTGCGAGGAGTACGCGAAGGCCGCGTGCGACAAGCTGGCGGCCATGGGCGTGCCGACGCTGCAGGCGGGCGACATGGAAACGGGCGCGTCGCTGGTCGTGCACGCCATCGCAGGCGGCAAGCGCGCCGCGGCCGAGGCCGATAGGCTGCTGATGGGCTATACGAATATTTTGTAAAA
>CAZWKZ010000178.1:0-2809 GCA_964633935.1 uncultured Oscillospiraceae bacterium
GATCGCCAACCCCGCGCTCACGGTCCTAGATCTTGAGAAGTTTGCCAGGGCCGCGCACGCACACGGCGTGCCGCTCATCATCGACAACACCTTTGCCACCCCCATCAACTGCCGTCCGTTCGAGTGGGGCGCGGATATCGTCACGCATTCGACCACCAAATACATGGACGGCCACGGCGGCGCGGTTGGCGGCTGTATCGTCGATTCCGGCAAATTCGACTGGACGAAGTACCCCGACAAGTTTGCGGGCTTGTGCACACCGGATGAGAGCTATCACGGCGTGACCTACACCGAGCGCTTTGGGCTTGGCGGCGCGTTCATCACCAAGGCCACCGCGCAGCTGATGCGCGACTTTGGCTCTGTACAGTCGCCGCAGAGCGCGTATTACCTCAACCTCGGACTCGAGAGCCTGCACGTGCGCGTCAAGCGTCACTGTGAGACCGCGCAGAGCATCGCGGAATTTTTGCAGCAGCACGACAAGATCGCCTGGGTGCAGTACTGCGGCCTGCCGGGCGACCGGTACTACACGCTTGGGAAAAAATATCTGCCCAACGGCTCGTGCGGCGTTGTGAGCTTCGGCGTCAAGGGCGGAAGACGCGCGGCCGAGGCGTTCATGGGCCGGCTGAAGATCGCCGCCATTGAGACCCACGTGGCCGACGCGCGCACCTGCTGTCTGCACCCGGCCAGTTCCACACACCGGCAGATGAACGCGCAGGAGCTGCTTGCCGCCGGCGTTTCAGAGGACTTGGTGCGCTACTCCTGCGGCCTTGAGGACGCGGAGGATCTCATCGCCGATATCGATCAGGCGCTATCCGGAAAGGACTGAATATTATGCCAATTAAAATTCCAAACGGCCTGCCAGCGGCGCAGACGCTGGCGGAGGAAAATATTTTCGTCATGGCTGAAACGCGCGCGACGATGCAGGACATCCGGCCGCTGCAGATTTTGGTGCTGAACCTGATGCCCACGAAGATCGCCACGGAAACGCAGCTGGCGCGCCTGCTCGGCAACACGCCGCTGCAGGTGGAGCTGGAGCTGATCCACACCAGCACGCACGAGTCGAAAAACACGGCGAGGGAGCACCTTTTAAAATTCTACAAGACCTTTGATCAAATCAAGGACCGCTATTTTGACGGCATGGTCATCACCGGCGCGCCGGTGGAGCATCTGCCGTTTGAAGCAGTCGAATACTGGACAG
Source organism: uncultured Oscillospiraceae bacterium (assembly GCA_964633935.1). GTDB lineage: Bacteria > Bacillota > Clostridia > Oscillospirales > Oscillospiraceae > CAG-170. The sequence goes on from CAZWKZ010000178.1 coordinate 1,199, forward strand.
AGCTGTGCGATATCATGGAGTGGAGCCGCACGCACGTATACTCCACGTTCCACATCTGCTGGGGCGCGCAGGCGGGACTGTACTACCACTATGGTATCGGAAAATATGATCTGCCGGAGAAGCTGTTCGGCGTCTTCCCCCACCGCGTCGAGCGGCGCTCGTCGATGCTCATGCGCGGTTTCGACGAGGTGTTCATGGTCCCCCATTCGCGCCACACGAGCATCCGCCGCGAGGACGTGGCGGCCTGCGGCAAGCTGAAGATCCTCGCCTCGTCCGAGCGGGCCGGCATCTACGCCATGGCCACCGAGGGCGGGCGTCAGATCTTCATCACCGGCCACTCTGAATATGACGCCGGTACGCTGCAGGCGGAGTATCTGCGCGACAAAATCGCGGGGCTTCCGATCCATGTGCCGGAAAATTATTTCCCCAACGACGACGACACGCAGCCGCCGCTTGTTACCTGGCGCAGCCATGCGAATCTTCTGTATCTCAATTGGCTGAACTACTTTGTCTACCAGGCCACGCCGTACGATATCCGCTCCATCGCGCCGGTTTTTCCGGAAACGCCGCAATGACCGATCGCCCCGCGCCTTTTGGCGCGGGGCTTTTTCTACCGGTCATAGTCGTCTGTCTGCGCGCATAGACTCTATCAGCATACACAGCTTGGAGGTGCCCACATGAGAGATGACTTGGAGAACCGAGCCCAGGAGCTGGCTGTGTACATCATTGAAAACCGCACGACCATCCGCAGCGCGGCCAAACACTTCGGCATTTCAAAATCGACGGTACACAAGGACCTGTCCGAGCGGCTCGCACGCTGCAACCGCGCGCTCTACGTGCAGGTCAAGCAGATCCTGGACGTCAACAAGGCCGAGCGGCACATCCGCGGCGGAATCGCAACGCGCAAAAAATACAAAGGCGATACCAGCGCTTAAAGCATCCCTTGGGATTATCAGCGCTCAGCCTGCAGCCGCGCCGACCCGGCGCGCAGAAAATACGCCTGTGGGTTTCCGCGGGCGTATTTTCCTGTGCAGGCTGTACTAAAAAATTGTGAGCTAGCCAAAATATTTTTGAGAAAGTGGTTGATTCTTCCGCCGCAAGGGTATATACTGAAAGCGTCGGATGCAGACACTTATATTCTTGAGGAGGCAAGTACTATGAAATATGATCGTACCTTTAACTTCTCCGCCGGCCCCGCCATGATGCCAGAGCCTGTTTTGGAAGAGATCCGCGATGAGATGATGAACTATCGCGGCAGCGGTATGTGCGTAATGGAAATGTCTCACCGCTCTAAGGTCTTCCAGCAGATCGTCGACGAGGCTGAGCAGGACCTGCGCGAGCTGATGGGCATCCCTGAAAATTACAAGGTTTTGTTTATCCAGGGCGGCGCGACGCTGCAGTTCTCCATGATCCCGATGAACCTGATGAAAAACGGCAAGGCCGTCTATATCGAGACGGGCGCGTGGTCAAAGAAGGCCATTGCCGAGGCCAAAAAGGTCGGCGAGGTCATCGTCGCCGCCTCCAGCAAGGACAAGAACTACAGCTATATCCCCGATTGCTCCGATCTTGATATCCCCGAGGATACCGACTACGTCTATATCTGCGAGAACG
>CAZWKZ010000179.1:0-2773 GCA_964633935.1 uncultured Oscillospiraceae bacterium
AGCAGCAGGCTCTCGCCCTCGATGCCCTCGAAGCAGAAGTTCACATTGCCCGGCAGACGGTTTTCTCTACTGCCGTTGAGCGCGCTGTGCGGGATCTGGCAAAGGCCGTCAATCAGCCGGTCGCGCAGTTGGGTAAGGTGCGCGGCGTTCTTTTCCAGCTCTTCGCACGCCTGCTTCAGCGCCGCCGCCATCGACACGACGCCGGCTACATTTTCCGTACCCGCGCGCTTGCCGCGCTCCTGCGCACCGCCATAGATGACATTCGTGAGCACGATACCGCGCCGCGCGTACAGCGCGCCCACGCCCTTCGGTCCATGGAACTTGTGCGCCGAGATGGACAGAAGGTCAATGTTCTGCGCCTGCACGTCGATGGGAAGATGCCCCGCCGCCTGCACCGCGTCGGTGTGAAACAGGACGCCCTTTTCTCGGCAGAGCCTGCCGATCTCTTCGATCGGCTCAATGGTGCCGATCTCGTTGTTGGCGTACATCACGCTTACCAGGCAGGTATCGCCGCGAATGGCGGCCGCCACCTGCTCGGCCGTGACGCGGCCCTCTTCATCCACCGGCAGCAGCGTCACGTCGAAGCCCTGCTTTTCCAGCGCCTGGAGTGTGTGCAGCACGGCGTGATGCTCAATGGCGGTAGAAATGATGTGCTTTTTTCCCTTCTTCGCGCCCAGCGCTGCCGCCGAGACGAGCGCCTGGTTGTCTGCCTCGCTGCCGCCGGAGGTAAAGTAGATCTCGCGCGCCGTCGCGTTCAGGCAGCCGGCTACCGTCTCGCGTGCGTGCAGCAGCGCCTCGGCCGCCTCTTGCCCCACGGTGTGCAGGCTCGACGGATTGCCGTAGCAGCCGTCCAGATACGGCAGCATGGCGTCGATCGCCGTGCGGCTCATTTTTGTCGTAGCGGCGTTATCCGCATAAATCCTCAAAAAAATCAGCTCCTTTTTGCCCTTCTGTTTATGGATTCCCACTTGACGGGATAATATGTATGTTCTGCACAGGCATGCCTGTCAGATCCTTCGCTGCAAGAATAGCACATATTACCTACAAAGTCAATAGGTTTATTAAGCACATTGTTTTTTCAGGAATTCTTAAGGATTTGCGCGGAAAATCGCTTGTCTCACGAGGCAAAACAATGTATTATTATGTAGTGAAACTTTCCCCAGGAGGCCCACATGGCAAACATCCTCGATTATCTGTCCTGGCGCGGCGATCTGTGCCTTTCCGAACGGCCGTTCAACGAGGTCGACAGCCTGATTCTGGCCGAGCTGAGCTATCTCGATTTTGCCGGCATCGTGCCGCCGGAGCTGGGCGCGCCGGGACTGAGCCTGCGCGAGACCGCATCTCGTTATTTTTCCCTGCATCCGACAACGGACATGGGCGTACTGGTGCCGAACACCATTCCATTTTTGCTGCAGCGCGCGGCTGAAACGCGGCGCTTTGGCCAGATGCTGCTCTATGGCTACCGCAGCGCGCTCGACCCCAGGACCGAGATCCAATTTGCCGCGCTCTGCGCCGATTGCGGCGACGGCAGCGTATACGTGGCCTTTCGCGGCACAGACGACACCATCGTCGGCTGGAAAGAGGACTTCAACATGGCCTTCATGCCCACCGTGCCCGCGCAGGAGCAGGCCGCGCGCTATCTCCGCATGGCGGCCGAGGCGCGCCCGGACAAGCTGCTGCGCGTCGGCGGGCACTCTAAGGGCGGCAACCTCGCCGTCTACGCGGCTGTGTGCTGCGGCGAGCGCACGCAGAACCAGCTCGCCGCCGTATACAATAACGATGGTCCCGGACTGCATCAGCGCTGGCTGGAAAGCGCCGAGCACCGGCGCGTGGAAAACAAGATCCACACCATCGTTCCGGAAAGCTCGGTGGTCGGAATGCTGCTTGAGCACGAGGAGCATTACACCGTCGTGCGCAGCACACGCACAGGCCTGTTCCAGCATGACGGCTTTTCCTGGCAGGTGCTGCGCGACCGGTTCGAGCAGCTGCCGGGTTTGGACGAAAACGGCCAGTTCATCAGCCGGACGCTGCACACGTTTTTATATTCACTCACACCCGAGCAGCGCGAGCAGTTTGTCGACACGCTCTACAACGTGCTCACCTGCACCGACGCGGACACCCTCACAGAACTGAGAAACGGCGGACTAAAGACCGCCTCCGCGATGCTCCGGGCGCTGCGCGCGCTCGACAAGCCCACGCGGCATATCGTCCTGCAGACGCTGGGGCTTCTGCTCAAAAGCGGGATGCAGAGCGCCGGCGGCGAACTGCCGCCGGCTGACAAGCACAAAAAGCACCGCCTGCTCGACGCCGTGGCCGGCTATTTGGAAAGCCGCGGCACAAAATCCGAAACCGACCATCACGACACAAATTGACATATGCTGAAACAACTTCTTTTTTGTATGCTGCTCTCCCTCGCGCCCGTCTCTGAGCTGCGCGGCGCCATCCCCGTTGGGCTGGCGGCGGAAATCCCCATAGCGCTATTGTACCCCGCATGCGTGCTGGCAAATCTGCTCCCCGTGCCGTTTATCATTCTGTTTTTGCGCAAGCTGCTGGCGTGGATGCATCGCTGCGGCGGGTTTTTGCAGCGGTGCGCCGACTGGCTCATCCGGCGCGGAACAAGCAAATCCGCGCTCGTCAAAAAATACGAGATGCTGGGGCTGTACCTGCTCGTGGCCGTGCCGCTGCCCGGCACGGGCGCATGGACGGGCGCGCTGGTCGCGGCGCTTCTCGGCCGGCGCATCAAGCACGCGCTGCCCGTCATCGGCGCGGGCGT
>CAZWKZ010000180.1:0-2591 GCA_964633935.1 uncultured Oscillospiraceae bacterium
GGCACGGGCCGTACGCTGCACCCGGACAACATGGCCGCCGGTCCCGCCTCCTACGGCATGACCGATACCATGGGCCGTATGCACTCCGACGCGCAGTTCGCAGGCTCGTCCTCGGTCCCGGCGCATGTGGAAATGATGGGCTTCCTCGGCATGGGCAATAACCCCATGGTCGGCGCGACCGTGGCGGTCGCCGTCGCCGTCGAGCAGGCAGTCAAGGGATAAGCGCTCTATCGCAGAAAAACCGAACCGGCCTTCGCCAACAGGCGATGGCCGGTTTTTGCTGCAAAAATCCGACAGGCTATCACATTTCCCGCCGCTGGCGTATATATTGGCGTAAGACGAAACAGGGGAGTGTGGCGTATGAAGCAGCGGTTGTGTCTGGCCAATCTGCGGCAGGGACAGTCTGCGGTGGTGACGGAGGTGCGTCTTGATGGCGCGATGCGAAGAAGACTGTACGATCTGGGGCTGATCCCCGGCACCTGCGTCGAGCGGCTGCAGGCGGGTCCTGCGGGAAGTCCGCTCGCCTGTGTGGTGCGCGGCGCAGTGATCGCGCTGCGTCGCAAGGACGCGGCGAAAATCATGGTGGAGGCGGAAAGCATATGGGACTGACAGCGCAATCATCCGCTGCGCGCGCTGCAGGAGCAGCGGCGTTTCGCCGCGCGCCGGGAGAGAAGGTCGTGGCGCTGATCGGAAACCCAAACGTGGGCAAGAGCACGGTGTTCAACGCGCTGACGGGGATGAACCAGCACACCGGCAATTGGCCGGGCAAGACCGTCGTTTTGGCGCAGGGGGGCTATACATACAAGGCCGAAAGCTACACGCTCGTCGATCTGCCGGGTACGTATTCGCTTCTGAGCAAATCTGAGGAGGAGCGCGTGGCCATCTCCTTTCTGCAGTCGGGCCAGGCCGACTGTGTGGTCGTGGTATGCGACGGCACATGCTTGGCGCGCAATCTGATGCTGGCGCTGCAGGTGATGGAGCTGACGACGCAGGTGATCGTGTGTGTGAATCTGCTCGACGAGGCGCGCAAGCGCGAGATGACGATCGATCTACGCGCGCTGGAGCGGCAGCTGGGCGTGCCGGTGGTGGGGACGGCCGCAGGCAGGAAGGAAGGCCTGTCGTGCCTGCTCGAGCGCATCAGAAGCGTCACAGACGGTTTTGAGCGGCCATATCCGCATGCGTTTGAACCGCAGGAGCGCGGCGGCCAGACGCTTCTTGCCCTGCTGGAGCACGGCACACAGCGGCAGGCGGACGCGGCGGCAAGGCGCTTTGTCTGCCGGGCGCAGACGCTTGCCGACGCGGCTGTGCGCTGCGAGGGCTGTGCCTACTGCCAGCGGCAGAGGCAGATCGACCGGCTGCTGACCGGCAAGCTGAGCGGCATCGCGATCATGCTGTTGGGACTGTTTGCAATTTTCTGGCTGACGATCGAGGGGGCAAATTACCCGTCGATGCTGCTGCAGCGCGCGTTTGACGCGCTGGGAGCGCTTTTGCAGCGCGGAGCGGACGCGATCAGTATGCCTGCGTTTCTTACCGGGCCTCTGCTGGACGGCGTGTATGCGACCACGGCGCGCGTCGTGGCTGTGATGCTGCCGCCGATCGCGATCTTTTTTCCGCTGTTCTCGCTTTTGGAGGACGTTGGGTATCTGCCGCGCGTGGCGTTTTTGCTGGACGCGGGGTTTGAGCGCTGCGGCGCGTGCGGCAAGCAGGCGCTGAGCATGTGCATGGGCTTTGGCTGCAACGCAGCCGGTATTGTGGGCTGCAGGATCATCGACTCGCCGCGCGAGCGTCTGATCGGGATCCTCACCAACTGCTTTGTGCCGTGCAACGGCAGGTTCCCGGCGCTGATCGTGCTGGGCTGCGTCGCACTCGGCGGCAGGCAGAACAGCCTGCTCTCGGCCGCGATCTTGACCGGCTGCGTGCTGGCAGGCGTGGCGATGACGTTTGCCGTGTCTTTTTTGCTGAGTAAGAGCGCGCTGCGCGGGATGGCCTCGTCGTTTGTGATGGAGCTGCCGCCGTTTCGCCGGCCAAACGTGGGGCGGGTCATTGTGCGCTCGATGCTGGACCGGACGCTGTATGTGCTGGCCAGAGCGGTTGCGGTGGCCGCGCCGGCGGGGCTTGTGATCTGGTGTATGCTGCATCTTACCGTGGGCGGTACGCCGCTGGCGTATCTCGCGGCCGGTTTTTTGCAGCCGTTGGGCGCGTGGCTGGGCATGAGCGGCGCGATCTTGCTAGCGTTTGTGCTGGGCTTTCCGGCCAACGAGCTGGTGCTGCCGATGATCGTCACTTTGTGTACCGGCGTGCTGGCAGGCGGCGAGAATGCGCAGCTGCAGAGCGTGCTGCTGGCGTCAAACTGGACGGTCAAAATGACGCTGTGCACGATGGCGTTTTTCCTGTTCCACTGGCCGTGCAGCACAAGCGTGTTGACGATCAAGAAGGAGACGGGCAGCGTCAAATGGACGCTGATCGCGGTGCTGCTGCCGACGGCGGTTGGGGTGCTGGTCTGTAGAATTCTGGCGATCCTTCTGTAAACGAAGCGCAGGGCCTGCCGTATGGCAGGCCCTGGTTGATTTGTTTACCGCTTATTTGCAGGC
>CAZWKZ010000181.1:0-2581 GCA_964633935.1 uncultured Oscillospiraceae bacterium
CGCTGATCGTGCGCGAGGCGGGCGGATCTGTGACGGACATGGCGGGAAAAGCGCTGCAGTTTGCGGAAAAATCGTCCGTCGCGGCGGCAAACGGCGCGTGCTTTGCGCCGCTTCTGCGCCTTGCGCGGCAGGCGCATGCATCGTGCTGAGGCGTCGCCGGACCATGGCCGGCGCGCTGTGTGCATCTATTTTATGGCGCGCAGGCGCTTCGGATTTGTAGGCATCGTGATGCGCGCGGAACGCGCGGGATATCGAGCGCCTGCACCGGCGCGGCTTGCTGCCGGTCATAAAAATCCCCGCAGGCGGCGCGCCGCCTGCGGGGATTTTTTGCGGCGAAATTCACAAATTATTTATAGTTGAGGTATTGACAATGCTGTCAACGAGTGGTAAACTGCGTTTAGCACTCAAGGATAAAGAGTGCTAAAACGGACCGGGAGGAAGCGCCATGGAGCTGTCAGAGCGAAAGAAAAAAATCCTGCAGGCTGTCGTGGACAACTACGTCCGCACGGCGGAGCCTGTCGGCTCTAAGCTGATCTCTCAGCTGCCCGGCATGGACTTCTCGTCTGCTACGATTCGCAACGAGATGGCGGAGCTTACGGCGCTGGGCCTGTTGGAGCAGCCGCACACCTCGGCCGGCCGGGTGCCGAGTCCTGCGGGCTACCGGCTGTATGTCGACGAGCTGATGCAGAACTACCGGCTGTCGGTCGACGAGACGAAGTCCATCAATCAGGCGATGGAGCTGAAGCTGCAGCAGGTCGACAAGATGATAGCGGCCGTGGGCAAGGTGGTCTCGCAGATGACGAACCTGCCGGCGTACGCCATGGCTGCGCGCAGCGCGGGCGTGACGGTGAAGCGGTTTGATCTGATCTTGGCCGAGGCGGGCAGTTTCATCCTGGTCGTGATGATGAACGACCATTCGGTCCATAATAAGCTTATCCGGCTGCCGGTCGAGGCGACGGAGGCGGATCTCAAGCTGCTGTCCGCCGTTTTGAACGCCAGCCTTACCGAGCTTTCCGCTGATGAGATCACGCCAGAGCTGCTTGCGCGCGTGACAAGAAGCGCGGGCGAGAGCGCCTCGCTGATTCCTGTGATCGTGGATTATGTGATGGAGCTTCTGCGCGAGCAGCGCCGCGAGGTCTACATGACCGGGCAGGCGAAGCTGCTGGCGCAGCCGGAATACCGCGACGTGGACAAGGCGCAGGAGCTTTTGAGCACGCTCGACGAGGACGTGATCTCGAATCTGCCGGCGACGCTGGATTCTGCGGGCCAGACGCAGATCCTGGTCGGGCCTGAGAACGTGGCGAAGGAGCTGAAGGACACCAGCGTGGTCGTCACGAAGTTTGACATCGGCGACGGGATGCAGGGCATGATCGGCGTAGTCGGCCCGACGCGCATGGACTATGCGCAGATCACCGCGCGGCTGAGCTACTTTGCGGAAAATCTCGGCCGGATGTTCAATAAGCCGCAGCAGCCGGCGCTTGGCGAGGCGGGCGGCGAAAAGAAAGAATAATTTTCCTGGAGGAATCACGATATGGATGAGAACAAGAACGCAGAGCAGGCGGCAGAGGAAGTAGCCGCCGAGCCGCAGGCCGAGCAGGCGCAGCCCGATACGCCCGGCGCGCAGGCCGCTGCCGAGACGCCGGAAACGCCGGCGGAGGCGGCGGAGCCGTCGGCGCTGGAGCAGGCGCAGCAGGCCGCCGCGCAGGAGCACGAGAATTACCTGCGTCTGGCTGCGGAGTACGATAACTTCCGCAAGCGAAGCCAGAAGGAGAAGGATAACCTCTACACCCAGATCCGCGCCGAGACGGTGGGAAAGTTCTTGCCGGTGTTCGACAATCTCGAGCGGGCGCTGGCCCAACAGACCGCCGACGAGGCGTATAAAAAGGGCGTGGAGATGACCATGGCGCAGCTGGTCGAGGTGATGACGAAGCTCGGCGTCGAGTCATTCGGCGAAAGCGGCGAATGCTTTGACCCCGCGCTTCACAACGCGGTCATGCACGTGGAGGACGAGACGCTCGGCGAGAATGTGATCAAAGAGGTCTTTCAGAAGGGCTTCCGCGTGGCGGATAAGGTCATCCGCTTCGCCATGGTGACGGTGGCAAACTGACGGCCAGCGCCGCAAAAACGATAAAACAGAAAAAACATGCATGGTATTGATAGGAGGAAAACATTATGAGTAAGATCATTGGCATCGACCTTGGTACAACCAACAGCTGCGTGGCTGTTATGGAAGGCGGCGAGCCTGTCGTTATCGCGAATGCCGAAGGCAACCGCACCACCCCGTCCGTCGTCGCGTTCTCCAAGACCGGCGAGAGAATGGTCGGCCAGGTCGCGAAGCGCCAGGCCGTCACGAACCACGACCGCACCATCGCGTCTATCAAGCGCCATATGGGCACGGATTACCGCGTGAGCATCGACGGCAAGAAGTACACCCCGCAGGAGATCTCGGCCATGATCCTGCAGAAGCTGAAGGCGGACGCCGAGGCGTATCTGGGCGGCGCCGTGACCGAGGCGGTCATCACCGTCCCTGCGTACTTCAACGACGCCCAGCGCCAGGCCACCAAGGACGCCGGCAAGATCG
>CAZWKZ010000182.1:0-2513 GCA_964633935.1 uncultured Oscillospiraceae bacterium
TCGGGAAACGACCGGGTGCTGCACGCGATGAACCGCCACTATGACAGCGCGCAGTACCGCCAGCTCGTGCTTCAGGCGCGCGAGGCGATGCCGGAGCTGGTGCTGACCAGCGACGTGATCGTGGGTTTTCCCGGCGAGACCGAGGCGGAATTTGAAGATACCCTGCGTCTGATCGAAGACGTGCGCTACGACGCGCTGTTTACCTTTATCTTTTCTCCGCGCCCCGGCACGCCGGCGGCCAAGCTGGAAGACCCCACGCCAAAAGATGAGAAAAACCGCCGCTTTGACCGCCTGTGCGACGCGCAGAACCGCATCTCGCTCGAGATCCATCAGGCATACGTTGGAAAAACGCTGCGCGTGCTGATCGACGGCCGCGAGGACGACATGCTCACCGCGCGCACCGAGGGCGGGCGGCTGGTGCGCCTGCCGGGCGGCGATGAGCTCATTGGCACATTCCAGCAAGCGCGCATCACCGGCTGCACGACCTGGTCTCTCACCGGCGAGCTGGCATAACTGCGGCGCAACTTCGGCACAACATTTTTATTCAAAGGAGGCGCGGGCAATGGCAGAGCTTACGCCCATGATGCAGCAATACCGCCAGATCAAGGCGCAGAATCCCGACTGTATCCTCTTTTTCCGGCTGGGCGATTTTTATGAGATGTTCGATGAGGACGCGCGTCTGGTCTCCAAAGAGCTGGACCTCACGCTCACCACGCGCGACCGCGGCAAGGCCGAAGAGGACCGCACGCCTATGTGCGGCGTGCCGTACCACTCGTCGGAGAGCTATGTAGCTCGCCTGGTCGCGCGCGGCTACAAGGTCGCCATCTGCGAACAGATGGAAGACCCGGCGCTGGCCAAGGGTCTTGTCAAGCGCGATATCATCCGCATCGTGACGCCCGGCACCGTGACGCAAAGCTCGATGCTCGAGGAGTCCAAAAACAACTACCTCGCCTGCCTGTACGCGCAAAACGGCGTGTGGGCCGTGTGCTTCTGCGACGTGTCCACGGGCGCGTTCAGCGCCACGCGCATCTCGGGCGCGGACGCCGAGCAGCTGGTTTGCAACGAGCTGGCGGGCTTCTGGCCGGCCGAGGCGCTGCTCGGCGGCGAGGCGGAGCAAAGCCATACCGTCACAGAATTTCTGCGCGAGCGGCTGCGCTGCTGCGTCTCGGCCGCGCACGCCGATTCATTCGACCCCGATCTGTGCGCAAGCGCCGTTAGGGCGCAGTTTGACGCGCAGACGCTTCCCGACGCTGTGGCGGGCGACGAGCGTATGCTGATCGCCGCCGGCGCGCTTTTGCGCGCGCTGCGCCAGACGCAGCGGTGCGACCTCGGCCACATCCGCGAGCTGGAATTTTACTTGAGCGGCAAATTCATGACGCTCGATCTCACGGCCCGGCGCAATCTCGAGCTGACCGAGACGCTGCGCGGCAAGGACAAGCGCGGCAGTCTTTTATGGGTGCTCGACAAGACGAAGACCGCCATGGGCGGGCGGCTTCTGCGCGCGTGGATGGAGCGTCCGCTTCTCAACCCCGCGCAGATCACGCGAAGGCTTTCCGCCACGCAGGAGCTGGTCAAAAAGACCGTCGACCGGGAGGAGCTGATCTTATCGCTCAAATCCGTCACGGATTTTGAGCGCGTCATGGCGCGCATCGCCACCGGCACGGCCAACTGCCGCGACCTTGTGAGCATGGCGCAGGGCACGCAGCCGCTGCCGCAGATCAAGCAGCGGCTTTCCGGCATGCAGTCCGCGCTGCTGGCGGGGCTGTACGAGGATCTTGACACGCTGGAGGACCTGTCCTGCCAAATCCGCAGCACCATCGTCGACGACCCGCCGTTTCTGCTTCACGAAGGCGGCCTGATCCGCGACGGCGCGAACGAGGAGATCGACCGCCTGCGCGCCGTGCAGTCCGGCGGCAAGCAGATGCTGCTGGACATTGAGACGCGCGAAAAAGAGTCCACCGGCATCCGAAACCTTCGTGTGGGCTACAACCGCGTGTTCGGCTATTATATTGAGGTCGCCAAGGGCCAGCTTTCGCTCGTGCCTGACAGCTATATCCGCAAGCAGACGCTCTCGACCGGCGAGCGCTATATCACCGAAGAGCTAAAAGAGCTGGAAAACACCATCCTGACCGCCAAGGACCGGCTTGCGAGCCTGGAATACGAGCTGTTTGTGCAGCTGCGCGCCGCGCTCGCCGCGCAGACCGCGCGCGTACAGGCCGCGGCGCAGGCCGTCGCGCAGCTCGACGTGCTGTGCTCCTACGCCGCCGTCGCCGTACATAACCACTACTGCCGGCCGGAGATCGACCTGTCGGGCGAGATCTCCATCACCGGCGGGCGGCATCCCGTGGTCGAGCAGATGCTCAAGGATTCGCTCTTTGTCCCCAACGACACGCAGCTTGGCACGCCAGACTGCCGCGTGGCCATCATCACCGGGCCCAACATGGCGGGCAAATCGACGTACATGCGCCAGGTGGCGCTGATCGTGCTGATGGCGCAGATGGGCTCCTTTGTCC
>CAZWKZ010000183.1:0-2487 GCA_964633935.1 uncultured Oscillospiraceae bacterium
AAAGCGAGGTCTTGCCGTGGTCGACATGGCCCATAACGACAACGACGGGCGGACGGGTGACAAGCTCGTCGGCGGTATCCTCGTGGTCATCGAAGAGCTTTTCTTCGATGGTAACGACGATCTCGCGCTCGACCTTGCAGCCAAGCTCCACGGCGACGAATTCCGCTGTGTCAAAGTCGATCGTCTGGTTGACGGTAGCCATGACGCCGTTTTTGAGCAGGCACTTGATGACCTCGGCGGCAGTCTTCTTCATGCGAGAGGCCAGCTCGCCCACGGTGATCTCGTCGGGGATCTTCACGACCAGCTGCGCCTTCTTGGCGATCTCCAGCTGCAGCCGGCGCATCTTCTCCTGCTCCTCTGAGCGGGATTTGGTGCCGAAGCGCCGGGCCTGCTGCTGCTTTTTATTCTTGTTGCCGATCTTCTGCTTGCCGCTGGAATAGTTCTGCACGCGCTCGGATACGAGCGAATCCACGCGGTCGTCGTAGCGGTCGGCGTTGACGGTGACGGCGCTGGTGTCGATGACGCGGCGCTCACGCTTGCGCTCGGGCTGTTGGGGCTTGTTCTCCTTGCGCGGCTGCGGATTGGCCTGGGCGCTCTGCTGCGGGCGCGGCGGCTGGGCAGGCTGCGCGGCGGGGCGCTGGCCCTGCGGCTGGCTCTGCTGCCGGGGCTGCTCGGCCTTTGCAGGCGCAGCAGCGGGCTTGGCGGGCGCGGCGGGCTTTTTCGCGGCGGCAAAGACCTGCTCGATGGAATCGATCTGATGCTGCTGCGTGATATAGTCAAAAATGACGTTCAGTTGGTCCTCCACCAGATTCTGGGAGCTGCTCTTCGGCTTATCGTAAAACTTGGCGACGATCTCGATCAAGGCCTTGGCCGGCATGCGGAAATCGTCGGCGACCTCTTTGATTTTTTGCTTGATTTCAATACTCATACAGCCACCTCCAGTTATTTCTTTCCGTGTTTGATGTTGTTCCTGTGCGCCTTCTGCTCCTGGCGGCGCTTTGTGACGCGCTGCGTCTGACGCGTCAGCTCGCTGAGCGCCTCGGCGTACTGCTCGGGCTGCTCGAGCGCCTGGACAAAGGCCAGCGCGAGCGCGGGGTCGGTGATCGTGCACAGCGCGCACACGTTCACGCCCAACGCGCCGCCAAGCTCAGCCTTGGCAAACGGCGCCTGAATGGAAACGGGCTTGCCGCTGCGGCAGTATGCGCGCGCGCGGCGCACGGTATGTTCGCCCGCGTCACACGCGAGCAGCAGCAGCCGCGCCTTTTGGCTGCGGCAGCTTGCGCCGGCCGGCTCCTCGCCGGCTTCCACGCGCCCGGCCTTGCGGGCCAGGCCCAGCAGGCGCAGCGCTTTGTCATTCACCTGCGCCCACCTCCATGTTTTGCAGCAGCGCGTCATATACGCTCTGCGGGATCTGGCAGTCGAACGCGCGCTCGAGCGCCTTGACCTTGATGGCGCGCTTCAGGCATTCGCACTTTGGGCAAAGGTAGGCGCCGCGGCCGGGCGCTTTGCCCCGGAAATCAAGACAGATCTCGCCCTCGGGCGATCTGACGACGCGGACAAGCTCCTTCTTCGGCCGCATCTCACGGCAGCCGACGCATTGCCGCATGGGGATCTTTCGCTGCATCACAGCACCTCCTGATACATAAAAACGGTTTATTCCTCTTCTGCCGCGGCCGCTTCCTCAGAAGCTTCCGCCGCCTCCTGCTCGGCCGCTTCGCGTTCGGCGGCCTCCAGCTCGGCGGCCTGCGAGGCGGGCTTGATATCGATCTTGAAGCCGGTCAGCCGCGCGGCCAGACGGGCGTTCTGACCCTCTTTGCCGATGGCGAGCGACAGCTGCTCGTCGGGCACGATGACGCGGCATGCTTTGACAGAGCCGGGCAGGACCTTTACAGAAATCACGTCCGCCGGACTCAGAGCGGAGGCGACGAATTCGCCGGGATCCTCGGACCAGACGACGATGTCCATCTTCTCGCCGTGCAGCTCATCGACCACGGCGCCCACACGGCCGCCGCGCGTACCGACGCACGCGCCCACGGGGTCGATATTCGCCTCGGTGGCGCATACAGCCAGCTTGGTGCGGGAGCCGGCCTCGCGCGCGATGGACTTCACTTCCACAAGTCCGGACGCGATCTCCGGCACCTCAAGCTCGAACAGGCGCTTGACAAGGCCCGGATGCGTGCGCGAGACGATGACCTGCGGGCCGCGCGTAGAGCGGCGGACCTCGACGACGTAGACGCGGATGATATCGCCCTCGCGGTAGCTTTCGCCGCGCGTCTGCTCGGATCTGGAAAGCATAGCGTCGGTCTTGTCGCTGCCGCCGCCGATGCGCACGGTCATATCGCCGGAATTCGGCTCGATGCGCAGCACCGTGCCGGTGAGGATCTCGTGCTCTTTGGATGAGAAGGTGTCGAAGATCATGCCGCGCTCAGCCTCGCGGATGCCCTGGATGATGACCTGCTTGGCGGTCTGCGCGGCGATACGGCCAAA
>CAZWKZ010000184.1:0-2424 GCA_964633935.1 uncultured Oscillospiraceae bacterium
CGGGGTGATGCGGCACGGACCCATGGAGCAAATGCGGCAGCAGGTGCCGGCCTCACCGAAACCGCAGAGCGGCGTCTGGTTCTTGACGCGCTGCTGCCAGGAATCGGCGCCAACCTTCTTGCCGGTTTCAAGCAAGGCGTTCGTCGCTTCTTCCATCTGTTCAATTGTGATTAAGCGATCCCAATCCATTGATGATGTATCCTCCTAAAAAATATGTTCTGGTCGTTGAGCGCGGACGTTAGCTGCGCGGCAGTCTGCGGCTCGGGGGATGGAGTGTATTCGGCACAAGCCGAAGGCGCAGCCGCCGTGAAACCCAAAAAACGGCAAACTGCACCCTTTACAGCTTGTATTTATTCTATCAAGCGGCGGACAGAATGTCAACCGGAGCGGCGCGCAAATTATCGAAAAGCGGAGGCGGGCAGCGGAAAAAACTGTGAAAAAAGCCGAAGACCGGAACGGTTTCCGGTCTTCGGCAGATGATGGAAAATGCTCTGTTCACTCGGCGTTCAGCATCTCGTCCAGGTCGGCGATCAGCGCTTCGTAATCCAGCACACGCCAGACCACGTGCAGTCCGCGCCCGATGTAGTAGGCGCAGTTGGTGCTGGAATAGGGCGCCGGCACGCCAAGGCGAAGACACAGCGCGCGGCCGCCGAGAGCAATGCAGACCTCATAGCGCATATCGGCGCCTGAAACGCTGTCGGGATCCCCAAAATAGCGGATGCAGCGCGTGCAGGACAGGCGGCCGATCAGGCCGGCGCGGTCGATCCGGTCGGTGACGTCGACCTGTTTGCCATCCGTATACCGCCAGCCCCGGAGCTTCGTCGCCGCTTCATTTTGCGCCAGACGCAGATCGCGCCCCGTCAGAAGCGGGCGCGGCCAGTGGAACCAGGTCAACAGCAGCGCCAGAAGCACTATGGCCAGGACAAGCGTTTTGTGGCGGCGAAAAAAGCCGGGCGATGTTTTGCGCATCTTTGGAGAACCTTTCAAAATTTAAGATGATTCAAAAAATAAAGGATGAAGCATTGGGAGCGGAAGACGAAGCCGCAGTATGCACGTTGAGATGCGGATAGGTCATTTCCACGCCCGCTTCGTCAAAGGCGCGCTTACAGGCCTCGAGCACGTCGTAGTACGTGTCCCAGAAATCCTCGGGCTTTGTCCAAAAGCGAAGCGTGTATTCGATCGCGCTGTCGGCGTATTTGCTCACGCGCGCAAATACCGGCTCGTCCGGCAGCAGCTTCGGATGCGCCGCCGCCTGCACGAGCGCGGCCTTGACCGTTTCGACCGGCGCGTCATAGCTGGCCGAGACGACGATCTCGGCGCGGCGCTTGCCGACGGCGGTAAAGTTTGTGATCTCGTTCGAGGTGATCTGACTGTTGGGGATGCATATACGCTGGTTGCCGGGCGTGGAGATCAGGGTATAGATGATGCCGATTTGCTCGACTGTGCCGGACTGGCCCTTGACCTCAATAAAATCACCGATCTTGAAGGGCTTGGCCGACAGGATCATGATCGCGCTGGCGAGATTTGATAGGGAATCCTGAATCGACAGCGATACGGCAAGACCGGCCACGCTCAAAATGGCCAGCAGGGAATCGGTGTTGACGCCGAGCGCATCGGCCAGCAGCATGATGGCGACAAACACCAGTACGGTTTTGACGGCGGAGCGGACGGCCGCGTGCAGCCGCTTGTCCAGCCGGGAGCGGCCGAGGATGCGGTCTGCCGCCCGCATGATGAGCTTGATAAGCAGGCAGCAGACGAGAAACAGCGCCAGCGTATAGAGGACCTTTTCCAGCGTCAGATTCGACGGCAGCGCCTTGACCACGCCCTCAACGTCGAGCGACGCGCTCAGAACTGGGTGAAACATGGGATATACTCCTTTTCAGGCTTTACAAACGTCTGCGCGCGGGATCTCGCACGCAGACGTGGCTTGCATTATTCTGCATCTTCCGGGACCGGGGAGGCGCCGCTGCTGGGCTGCTCACCGCTCTGCAAACGCTTCTTCGAGGCGTTGACGTAGGTCATCAGCTCATCGCCGGTGATGGTCTCTTTCTGCAGCAGATACAGCGCAATCTCGTCGAGCAGCTCGCGGTTGTCACGCAGCAGCTGCTTGGCCGTTTCGTAGCAGCTGCCGAGCAGCTTCTGGATCTCCTCGTCCGCAGCGGAGGCCGTGGAGTCGGCGCAGTTCATCATCGTGCTGCCGTCGAGATACGGATTGGAGACGGACGAGAGCGCCATCAGCCCGAACTTCTCGCTCATGCCGTACTGTGTGACCATCTTGCGGGCCAGCTCGGTGGCTCGCTCGATATCGTTCGACGCGCCGGTGGTTTGGATACCGAAGACGGTCTGCTCGGCCGCGCGGCCGCCGAGCAGCGTCTGCAGCTCGACGATCAGCTCTTCCTTGGAGTTGAGGAACTTCTCCTCCTC
>CAZWKZ010000185.1:0-2412 GCA_964633935.1 uncultured Oscillospiraceae bacterium
GGGCAGGCGCGCACGCTTGCGTGCACGCCTGCTCATCCTCGCCATCGGCCACAGCGCGCGCGACACCTTTGAATTTCTGCATGCAATGGGCGTGCCCATGGAGCCGAAGCCGTTTTCCATGGGCGTGCGCATCGAGCATCCGCAGCGGCGCATCGACGAGAGCCAGTACGGTCCCTTTGCCGGCTGCGCGGCGCTCGGTCCGGCAGACTACAAACTGAACGTGAAGCTGCCGGACGGAGGCTCGGCCTACACCTTCTGCATGTGTCCGGGCGGCAGCGTGGTCGCCGCCGCGTCAGAAGAAGGCGGCGTGGTCACAAACGGCATGAGCAACTGCGCGCGCGACGGGGAAAACGCCAACGCGGCGCTGCTTGTCACGCTGCGCCCCGAGGATTTCCCGGACAAATCTGCGCTTGGCGGCATGTTCTGGCAGCGCCAGATCGAGCAGGCCGCGTTTCGCGCCGGCGGCGAAAGCTACCGCGCGCCTGCGCAGCTGGTTGGCGATTTTCTCGCCCACAGACCGTCAGCGCGCGCTGGCGGCGTGAAGCCCACCTACCGCCCCGGCGTTGAGTTTGGCGAGCTGCACGACGTGCTGCCTGAAACGATCACGGCCGTTTTAGAGCAGGCCCTGCCAGAGCTTGACAAGCGCCTGCGCGGCTATGCCGCCCCCGACGCCGTCATGACCGCGCCCGAGACGAGAAGCTCTTCTCCTGTGCGCATCGTGCGCGGCGATGACCGGCAATCCAGTCTCACGGGGCTGTACCCCTGCGGCGAGGGCGCGGGCTATGCCGGCGGTATCATGTCCGCCGCCGTCGACGGCATGCAGACGGCAGAGGCTGTGATCGCGGCGCTGGAGGTGCAGAATGTCTGACATATCGTCCGTCCGCGCGCTGCGGCATGACGATCTGCCCGCCATGCTGCGTCTGTGCCGGTCAAATCCTCTGTATTACGAGCATTTCGGCCCTGCGCCGACGCTGGAAGCTCTGGCGTCCGATCTCACGGCGCTGCCGCCGGGCAAAGCGGCGGAGGATAAGCATTTTGTCGGCTTTTTTGCCGGCGAGGCGCTCGCCGCCGTGGCCGATCTCATCACGGGCTATCCGGAGCCAAAGACGCTGTACATCGGCTTTTTCATGCTGGACGCCGCGTATCAGGGCTGCGGGCTTGGCTCGCAGCTTGTCGGCAGACTCCTCTGCCGCGCCGCGCAGGGCGGTTTTTCTCGCGTGCGTCTGGCCTATGTGAAAACAAATCCGCAGAGCGCGGCCTTCTGGCGCAAAAACGGCTTCCTGCCCACAGGCCAGGAAGCCGACTGCGGCGGCCGCCGCGTCGTGATCCTGGAAAAAGCGATATAAGCCCCGCGAAGGAGATATCAAGATGGATGCGACATTTCACACCGGTACGTTTTATGGCTATCTGGTCAAAGGCGATCTGCACGGCGCGCTGGCGTATCTGCGCCAGTTTCCCGCATGCGCGCAGCTGCACCAGCGCTATCTCGACGTCTTTGTGCAAGATAAGGCCGTCACATATCCCGTCAGCGACAGACTCAACGCCATCCTCGCCGTGTACCAGCGCTATTGGCGGGCCGTATTTTATCAAAATGTCCCAGCTCGCGCCGCCGAGCAAGCCATGCGCAGAAGCTTTCTCGAGCTGCTGCGCGTTGACGACGGTATGACGCTGGACGAGATCGAAGATACGGCGATCTGTGCTGCGTTCGCCGCCGAGCAGCTCCACTTTCTCGGCGGGCAGACCGGCGGTTACTACGGCCCGTATATCTGGAAGACGAGCGAGGACGTCACCTACGAGGTAGCGCTGCCAGAGCGCGCGCAGGCGTACACGGTCCGCTTTCTGAGCGGTTTTCTCACAAAAAGCTGGCTGGATTATCTCTCCTTCGGCGGCTGCGGTACCGGCGGATGGGCCGGCAGCGACGGCGTGATCTGCTGCGTGAAGGACTCCTATGACACCGATAGCGAAAACTTTACCGTCTCGCTGCTCAAGCACGAGGCGCAGCATGTCCTGGACAAGACCCGCTGGCCGTCCATGAGCGCCTGCGAGCTGGAATATCGGGCCAAGCTCGTGGAGCTGATCTACTCCCGCGAGCGCAGCTTGCTTGCGCAGTTTCTGCATGAGGCCGGCGGCGCAAAGGAAGAAAACGGCCATGCAATGGCTGCCGAGCGCATCGTCCAGGAATTTGCCGCCGCGCAGAACTGCGCGCGCAGCGACCTCAGCGCGCTTTGCATCGGAGATATTCAGCGCACCGCCACCGCGCTCTTTCGGGCGAGCAGCCAGACCTTACAGAAAAAATACGGCCCGGCCGAGACCAGCAGCCGCGCCGCGCTTGAACAGGAGGAAGACCGAGCATGAAACAAAAAACCGTGCGTGTCCTGGCTGCGTGCCTGCTTCTGCCGCTGCTTTTCGCCG
>CAZWKZ010000186.1:0-2398 GCA_964633935.1 uncultured Oscillospiraceae bacterium
CGTTTGCGGGCCGAGAAGTGTTTTTTCCGACGCACATGTCGCCGGAGAAAACAGATTTGATTCGCGGCGTGCGCGCCGCGAACGCTGCGAGGTTTTTTACACACTGAAATGCAGCCCGCGCAAGGGCGCGGGCTGCATACGGTTTATTCGGCAGAAATGAGATAATAGTAGATCGGCTGGCCGCCGGAGAGCACATTGATCTCGGCGTCGGGCGCGCGGCTGGTAAAAAGCGCGGCGGCAGCGTCTGCGTCGGCCTCGGCAATATCCGCGCCGTAGAAGATGTTGACAAATTCCTTGCCCTCGTTCGCGACCTTGTCGGCCATGACGCGCAGCAGATCGTCGATCGCGCGGCTGGTGCCCAAAAGCGCGCCGTTGCAAAGGCCCAGATAGTCGCCCGCGTGGATCTCATACCCGTCAAAGTCGGAATCTCTGGCGGCGTATGTAATCTGCATGGTGGTCACACCCGCGAGACTTCCGGTCATAGCGCCGATATTATCCTCTGGTTCAAGCGAATCGTCAAAGTTGAGCATGGCCGTGATGCCCTGCGGGACGGTTTTGGTGGGGATCACGACAACGCGCTTTTCCGTCAGCTCCACCGTCTGCTCGGCGGCCATGATGATGTTTTTGTTGTTGGGCAGCACGAATACAATCTCAGACGGGGTCTTGTTGATGGCTTCGAGAATATCCTCGGTCGAGGGATTCATGGTCTGACCGCCCTCGATCACGCCGTCGACGCCGAGATCGCGGAACACACGCGCCAAGCCCTCGCCTGCGCAGACGGATACGAAGCCATAGCGCTTTTCCGGCGCGGCGACGGCGCTCGCTTCCAGCGCAGCCTCGACCATGTCCAAATCGTCGGTGCTCTGCGGCTTTCTGCCGGCGGCCATATCCTCATACTGCGTGCGCATGTTCTCGATTTTGGCCAGCTCCAGCGTGCCGTATTTCTGCGCCTCGCTCAAGGCCGCGCCGGGGATGTCGGTGTGAACGTGTACCTTGAACGCGTCGTCGTCCTCGCCGATGACAAGACTGTCGCCGATGGTGCCGAGATATTCGCGGAACGGCTCGATGGATTTGCCCGTTTTGCGGACGATGAAGACGGTGTCGAAGGTAAAGGTGATCTCCTCGTCGGTGAGCGCGGCAAAATCGGCCGAAAGCTTGGTGTCGCCAGCCGCGGGGCCTTCGACGTCGCGGCCCTGCAAAGACGCCAGCATACCCTCTAAAATGGTGACGAAGCCCATGCCGCCGGCGTCGACCACGCCCGCCTTTTTGAGCACGGGATTCTGGTTGACGGTGTTTTCCAGCGCAGCCTTGGCCGTGGGGATGCAGTTTTCCAGTACGCTTTCGATCGCGCCGTCTTCCTCGGCCAGCTCGCGCGCGGCGTCGGCAGTCAGGCGGCTGACGGTCAAAATGGTGCCCTCGGCGGGCTTCATGACGGCCTTGTACGCCGCCTCAACGCCGCATGTGAGCGCGTCGGCAAAGTCCTTGCCGGTGCCGGTCTGCTTGCCCTTGAGGGCCTTGGAAAAGCCGCGGAACAGCAGCGATAGGATAACGCCCGAATTGCCGCGCGCGCCGCGCAGCATGGCGGAGGCCGTGATATCTGCCGCCTTGGTCAGCGTCACGTTATCGGCCTTGCGAAGATCGGCCGCGGCCGCGCCGAGCGTCATGCTCATGTTTGTACCGGTATCGCCGTCAGGAACAGGGAATACGTTCAATTCATTTATTTTCTGTTTGTGGTTCTCGATCGAAGCTGCGGCGCTGAGCATCATGCGCCTGAATGCAGCGCCGTCAATTTCCAGTCTCAAATGGAACACCTCCGTGTACGCTATAAGCGCAGGTTAATCAATGGTAATCGAATCAACAAAGACATTGACGGCCCGCACGTCGGTACCGGTGGACTTTGTTACAATATAGCGAACCTCGCTGATGATGGAAGCGCCGATAGCGCTGATGTTGACGCCCTTGTCGATCATGATATGCAGATCGATGGAGATGGAGTTATCCTCGTGGAATGTAACACGCACGCCCTTGCTCATGGCTTCTCTGCGCAGCAGATGCACAAGCCCGTCTGTCATGGAGCGGATGGCCATGCCCTTGACGCCAAAGCAGTTGGTGGCGGCGCAGCCGGCGATATTGGTATAGACCGCGCTGTCGACGGCGATCGTGCCGTTGGCTGTTTTCAGACGAATCATGCCGTAAACCTCCTTTACGAATGGCAGTATTTTACGCATACATGTTATTCTAACCGATTTTCTACAAAAGTACAAGTGCTAAATTGCAGGCGTGCGCAGCGCAAAAAAAGTCCGGCGCGGCCGTGGCCGCGCCGGACGCAGCGTATTAAAAAAGCTCGTAGCGTTCGCGGCGCGCACGCCGCGAATCAAATGGAATTTGTTTTCTCCGG
>CAZWKZ010000187.1:0-2393 GCA_964633935.1 uncultured Oscillospiraceae bacterium
CGCTGAAATTTGTCGTGCTTGCCATAGTATCAACCCCTTTCGCATTTCATTGCACATATAGTATACGCAAATTGCAATGCAAAATCAACTCAATAGACATAAAATTTACAAAGTTTTAAGGAGGCTGCAATGCAGAAAGTGATTCTGATGGTTGCGATCACCATGCAGACCCCGGGGCGCAGGTGTTTTTCCATTACAGTCCCTGCGCAATCATCGCTTCGGAAACTTTTTTGAACGCGGCAATGTCATTGCCTGCGATCAGATCATAGCCAAGGCCATACTCCTCGGCCACGGCGGCGGAGGAATCGTAGATCGCGCTCATAATTGCGCGCAGGCGGTTGTCGACCTCCTTGCGCGACCAGCTGTAGCGGATGCTGTTCTGCGCCATTTCCAGCGCCGAGACCGCCACGCCGCCGGAGCCTGCGGCCTTCGCGCCGGCTGTCAGGATCTTGGAGCTAAGCCGCAGCAGCTTGATGGCCTCTGCCGTGGCGGGCATATTGGCCGCCTCGACATAATAGCGCACGTCGTTGCCAAGGATACACACGGCGTCGCTGACGTTGATCTCATTCTGCGTGGCGCAGGGGATCGCCACATCCACCGGGACTTCCCAGGGACCCTTGCCTGGGAAGAACTTTACGCCGAAACGTTCGGCATACGCGGCAACCTCGTCGCGGCCGCTGGCGCGCATGGCCTGCATGAAATCAAACTTCTCCTGCGTTGTGACGCCGTCGGGATCGTAGACGTAGCCGTCGGGGCCGGAGAGCGTGACGACCTTGCCGCCCAGCTCCGCCGCCTTGCGGCAGACGCCCCAGGACATATTCCCGAAGCCGGAGACGGCAATGCGCTTGTTTTCCATCGTATCGTGCTGGTGCTCAAGCATCCGCGCAAGGAAGTACACGCAGCCGAAGCCCGCTGCCTCCTGCCGGATCTTGCTGCCGCCGTAGGTCAGGCCCTTGCCGGTCAGGGCGCTGCTCTCTGCGCGGCCGACGATGCGCTTATACTGACCGTAGAGATAGCCGATCTCGCGGCTGCCGACGCCAATGTCACCGGCGGGCACGTCGGTATCGGCGCCGATGTAGCGGTAGAGCGCGTTCATAAAGCTCTGGCAGAAGCGCATGATCTCGCGGCTGCTCTTGCCGCGCGGGTCAAAATCGGCGCCGCCGGCCGCGCCGCCGATGGGAAGGCCCGTCAGCGCGTTTTTATACGTCTGCTCAAAGCCGAGGAATTTCACGACCGAAGCGTTGACGCTTGGATGAAAGCGCAGGCCTCCCTTGTACGGGCCGATGGCGCTGTTGAACTGCACGCGGTAGCCGTGGTTGGTGTGCGCCACACCCTGATCGTCGACCCAGGGTACGAGAAAGGAAAACATCCGCTCCGGCTCGACCATGCGCGTGAGAAGATCCATCCGTTCATAGCGCGGATCGTCCAGCGCGGGCGCGATCATTTCCAGCCACATCCGCACCGACTGCAGATATTCCGGTTCATGCGCAAACTGCCGTTCAAGCCGCTCGGTCACGCGGGCAACATACTCATTCATCGCGCCGCCTCCTTACACCACGCCGTAGGCCAGCATGGAGTCGGCCACCTTCAAGAAGCCCGCGATATTCGCGCCCGCGACGAGATTGCCCGCCATACCGTAGCGCGCCGCCGCGCCGGAAGCATTGCGGTAGAGATCCGTCATGATCTTCTTGAGGTGTTCGTCCACCTCGTCAAAGCTCCAGAAGAAGCGCATGGAGTTCTGACTCATCTCGAGCGCCGAGACCGCCACGCCGCCAGCGTTGGCCGCCTTTGCAGGGGCAAACAGCACGCCCGCTGCCTGCAGCGCGTCGACCGCCTCGGGCGTACAGGGCATATTCGCGCCCTCTGCCACGGCGAAGCAGCCGTTTGCAATGAGCGCCTTGGCAGACGCTCCGTCCAGCTCATTCTGCGTCGCGCAGGGAAGCGCAATATCACACGGGATCTGCCAGATGTCCCGGCAGCCGCTGTGATACTCGGCCTGCGGATGCACGTCGAGATACGCGCGGATGCGCTTGCGCTCGACCTCTTTGAGCTGCTTGACAAGCTCGAGATCGATGCCGTTGGGATCGTAGATATAGCCGTTGGAATCGGACATCGCCACGACCTTCGCGCCCAGCTGCGCCGCCTTCTCGCAGGCGTAGATGGCCACGTTGCCCGAGCCGGAGACGAGAACCCGCGCGCCGTCAAAGCTGCGGCCTGCGTCCTTGAGCATGTTATCGGCAAAATAGCACAGGCCGTAGCCCGTGGCCTCCTTGCGCGCAAGGCTGCCGCCATAGCTCAGGCCCTTGCCGGTGAGCACGCCCGTAAACTCGTTGCGCAGGCGCTTGTACTGGCCAAACAGATACCCGATCTCGCGGCTGCCGACGCCGATATCT
>CAZWKZ010000188.1:0-2374 GCA_964633935.1 uncultured Oscillospiraceae bacterium
GGTCTGAGCTACCCCGACATCACGCTGCTGCGCAGCATCTGCCAGGTGCTCGGCGTCTCTGAGCATGAGCTGCTCACCGCCAGCGTCGATACCGAGACGCGCACGACGGAGAAGCTGGCGAACAAATACCGCCGCCTCACGCGCAACTACCGCATCGTGCAGTACGTCCTCTACGGCGGCGCGCTGTTGGGCTGCGCATTCGGCAATCTCTGCGCGCAGCATACGCTGAGCTGGTTTTTTATCGTGCTGGCCTCGCTGCTGCTATCTGCGTCCATCACGCTTGTGCCAAGTCTTCTGGCGCTGCGCGGCGTGCCCGACCGGGCCGTCGGCGCGGTGAGCGCGCTTTGCGCCTTCGTCTGCCTCGAGCTGCTGCTCGGCGTGTGCTGCATCTACACGCGCGGCAGCTGGTTCTTTGTCGCTGCGGCAGGCGTGCTGCTGGGCTTTTGCATCCTGTTCGCGCCGTTTTTGCTGCCGCGCCTGCCGCTGCCGGCGGCGCTGGCCGGGCGAAAGACCAGCGTGTGCCTGGCGCTCGATCTTCTGGCGCTGCTGCTTCTGCTGCTCGTGTGCTGCATCTATACGCGCGGCAGCTGGCTTTTGGTCACGGTGGCCGGTGTGATCTTCGGCCTCGGCTTTTTCCTCGTACCAGTATTTTTGCGGCAGCTTCCGCTGCCCCTGCCGCTGCAGCGGCACAAGACGCTGTTATACTTCGGTATCCAGACGCTTCTTCTGTTCGTGCTGCTCGCCGTCACCGCGCGCTCGTGGCAGACGCTCGTGCGCGTCGCCGTGCCAAGCGCGCTGCTGGGTCTGAGCCTGCCGTGGGGCGTGATGCTGCTCGTGCGGTATCTGCCGGCAAACGGATTTGTGCGCGCCGGCGCCGCGTGCGGCGTCTGCGCGGTATGGACGTGGCTGCTGCCATGGGCGCTCGATCAGATCCTCGTGCCGTACTATGGCCCCGGCAGCAACAGCTTCGGCTCGGTCATGGCGTTCGATCTTCTCGACTGGTCCGAACCGAACATCGTTGCCACCAACGTCTTTGCCCTGGCCATCTTCGGCTTCGCGGCGCTGGCGGTCGTGCTTCTGACGCTTGGCCTTGTCCGGGCGCGGACACGCAGAGCGCTGTAAGATCGCGCCGGAAAACCGGCCGCGTGCACAACGATGTGCGCGCGGCCGGCTCTTTTTCACGCGCCCAACGCCCGCCGCCGGGCGCTTTCCGCGCCGCGCTATGGCGTTTGCGCCGGCAGCAGGCGGAATTTTTGTGCAAAACCGAAAAACAGGGCTTTCTTTTTCTGCAGAAATTTGGTATCATATACTCGCAAAATATCCCTATCCTGCAAAGCAGACAACCAAACGAGGTGGAACAATGGCAAAGCTGTATTTCAAATACGGCGCAATGGGCAGCTCGAAAACGGCGACCGCGCTCATTACCAAGTATAACTACGAAGAACGCGGCATGCGCGTCTGGCTCATCAAGCCCGCCGCCGACAACCGCGACGGCCAGTTCACGCTCCGCTCGCGCGTGGGACTGGTGGCCGAGGCCGAGGCCGTCGGGCCGGAAAAGGACGTCCGCGCGCTCTACGCCGCGCGCGAGCAGGTGGACGTCATCATCGTCGACGAGTGTCAGTTCATGACCGCCAAGCAGATCGACGAGCTGCGCGAGCTTGTCGACCGCGAGGATCTGCCGGTTTTGTGCTTTGGCCTGCGCACGGATTTTCAGACGAAGCTGTTTCCCGGCAGCCGGCGGCTGTTCGAGCTGGCCGATTCCATCACCGAGATCAAGACCATCTGCGACTGCGGCCGCAAGGCGACCGTCAACGCGCGCATCAGCCCCGACGGCTTCGTCGTGACCGAGGGCAGCCAGGTCTTTTTGGGCGGCAACGACAGCTATATCGCCATGTGCCACAAATGCTATCAGGACTATATCAGACAACACAGAAAGGTGGCGCTTATCCATGGAAATGAAAGAAATCCTCAGTAAAGTAGATCATACGCTTCTGGCTCAGACCGCGACCTGGGCCGAGATCAAGGCCATCTGCGACGACGGCATGAAGTACCGCACGGCCTCGGTCTGCATCCCGGCCAGCTATGTCAAGCAGGCGGCGGAGTATGTAGACGGCAAGCTTCCGATCTGCACCGTCATCGGCTTTCCGAACGGCTACTCCACCACGAAGGTCAAATGCCTCGAGGCGCGCGACGCCGTGGAAAACGGCGCCGAGGAGATCGACATGGTCATCAACATCGGCTGGGTCAAGGACCAGCGCTGGGACGAGCTGCTTGACGAGATCAAGGCCGTCAAGGCGCACTGCGGCGGCAAGCTGCTGAAGGTCATCATCGAGACCTGCCTGCTCACCGACGAGGAAAAGATCAAGCTGTGCCA
>CAZWKZ010000189.1:0-2158 GCA_964633935.1 uncultured Oscillospiraceae bacterium
TCTGCAGAGCCGGAGCCGTGGACTTATACGTCGACTGCTCTCTTCCCTTGCGAACCAGCTGATTAAAAGTAGGCATATGGTTCCTCCTTCCTCAAGATTTCGCTGTTTGACAGCTTTTATATTATCCCGAAATATCATAAGATATTCCGTTGGGACCAAACTTTGGCGCTCAGCGCACGAGCGCGGCCGCCGCAGCGGCAACACAGATCTGACACGCCCGGCCAAGCTCAAGCATCGTGGACACATGTACGACCTGCACGCCCTCGCTCACGCAGCGCGCTTCGATCGGACCGGTCAGCGCCGGATCGGCGTCGTCCGCCAAAAACACAACAAGCGCCCGATGCTCGTTCAGCGCCCGACGCAGCTGCTTCATGCCGACGACTCTTTTTTCCGTTTTCAGCTTCTCTAGCATGTTCCGATACCTCCGGGCCGGTTTTTGACGCAGACCCGCACAATCATGGATTATAGCAGAATAAACGAATTTCGTCAACACAAATTGTCGTTCGAATTGCGAAAAATTTTCAAAAAGCACTGATTTTTCAGGCGATTTCCCATTTCGTCATTTTCAACAAAGCCGTTCGGCGCGCGCAGCGCGCCGAACGCACCCGCTTGACTTTTCTCCTAGCGTGTGTTACTCTGCATTTAACCAAACGGTTAAATGCAGAGGAGAGTGATCAGCCATGCCGCTGCAGCAGACGCTCCGCGCGCTGGCCGATCCCACGCGGCGCGAGATCATCAATATTCTGAAATCCGGCCCGCAGACGGCGGGCGCGCTTTCCCGGCGCTTTCCTGTCTCGGCTGCAGCCATTTCAAAGCATCTGTCCATTCTCAAGCAGGCCGGACTTATCCGCGACCGGCGCGCAGGCGCCTATATCATCTATGAGCTGAACGCAAGCGTGCTGGAAGAGCTGCTCGCGTGGCTGCTGGAACTGAAAGGAGACTGCCCATGAAATCTGGAAAAGCACTCTATCGCTGGGTACTGGCTTTGATCGTACTCAGCTTCGCCGTCACTGCCGTTCTGCTTTCGATGCTGCCCGCGCGCGTGCCGATGCACTATAACGCCGCCGGCGAGATCGACCGCATCGGCAGCAAATATGAAAATCTGATCCTCCCCTGCTTTATCGCGCTCATCGGCGGAGTGTTTTTGGCGATGGCGCGTCACGCCGGAAAGCGCGGGGCAAACAATGAACGGACGTTTCTGATCCTGGCCCTGTGCCTGTGCGCCTGGTTCAACGTGCTGTTTGCAGCCCTGATGCTGAAATCGGTACATCTTGCCGGCGGCGACGCTTTTGAAGTTGACGTCATGCGGCTGTGCGCCGTCTTTCTTGGCGTCGTGCTCATCGTGACGGGCAATCTCATGCCAAAGGCTACGCGCAACGCCGCATTTGGCCTACGCACGATGTGGAGCGGCAAGAACGACGTCGTCTGGCAGCGCTGTCAGCGTTTCGGCGGCTACACCGGCGTGGCGGCTGGCATGCTGCTGATCGTTTTGTCGTGTTTTTTAGGCGGCGCGGGCATCTCTGCCGCCATGCTGGCGGTGATCCTGCTCTGGTGCGTGATGTGCATCGTCGCCTCCAAAAAGATCTATCAAAAATGGGAACGCGAGCAGCATGCTGCGCAGCCTCCGCAGCAGACGCAATAGCCCGGCATCATCCCATAGAATTCCCGCAGGCGCCACAAAAAACGAACTCCCTGCCATCTTTCGCAGGGAGTTCGTTTTTTATCTTACAGTTTTTCTTCCTCGATCATTTCCTGCGTGACCTCGGATACGGGCGTGACGCCCTCTTCGTAGTCGCGGTAGGCCATCAGGCCGGAGCCGGCAGGAATGAGCTTGCCAATGATGACGTTCTCCTTCAGGCCGACCAGATGGTCGACCTTGCCCTTGATGGCGGCGTCGGTCAAGACCTTGGTCGTCTCCTGGAACGAAGCGGCGGACAGCCACGATTCCGTTGCCAGCGAAGCCTTCGTGATCCCCATCAGGATCAGGCTGTTGGTGGCCGGTTTCAGCTCTGTCTCGCCCGCGTCGATGCGCGCTTGGATCGCCGCGTTGGCGTCTTCAAACTCGTAGACGTCGACGACCGTGCCGCTGAGCAGATCCGTATCGCCGGGATCTTCCACACGGACCTTGCGCATCATCTGGCGGATGATGACCTCGATC
>CAZWKZ010000190.1:0-2120 GCA_964633935.1 uncultured Oscillospiraceae bacterium
ACCGCGTGTGGAACCTGTGCGAGATGGAGCATGCGCCGGGCGGCTATTCCAGGGCGAACGAGTCCGCCATCCATAAGGCCATCAAAAAGGTCAGCGAGGATATCGAGGCCATGAAGTTCAACACGGCCATCGCCGCATTGATGGCGCTCGTCAACGACTTCTACGCCAACGGCGCCAGCCGCGGCGATATGCAGGCGCTGCTGCTGATGCTCTCGCCGTTTGCGCCGCACTTGGTCGAGGAGCAGTGGGAGCAGATGGGCTTTGCCGCCGAGACGGGCAAAATGGCCTGCCAGAACGCTTGGCCCGCGTATGACGAGAGCAAGACCATCGACGAAACCGTCGAAATGGCCGTACAGGTGCTCGGCAAGCTCAGAGGCACCATCGTCGTGCCAATGGACAGCACGCAGGACGCGGTCGTGGAAGCGGCGATGAAAAACGAAAAGGTCGCGCGCGCGACCGAGGCAAAGCAGCTTGTGAAGGTCATTCTGGTCAAGAACAAGCTCGTGAACCTGATCGTCAAGTGAGCGCTGTCGAGAAACGCGGTTTTGCTAGAAAAAATTCTTGACAATTCCCGTAGCGGTGACTATAATAATCTAGCCAATTATTGTGGCCCTGAAAGCGACCTGGATCGAGCCGGTTGCGTCGGAGGGAGGGAAAACGATGTCTGAAGTTCGCGTCAAGGAAGGCGAATCCTTGGAGAATGCTCTGAAGCGGTTCAAGCGCAGCTGTGCAAAGGCTGGCGTGATCGCTGAAGTCAAGAAAAGAGAGCACTATGTGAGCCCCAGCCTGAAGCGTAAGCAGAAGTCTGAAGCTGCTCGCAAGAACAGAAAGAAGTTCTATTGATCTCTCCGATTTGTGTTGCGAAGAAGCTCCTCCGCCTTATGGCGGAGGAGCTTTTCTATATCGCCTCGAGCGGGATATCGCCGAAGGCGTATGGCACGCCAAGCTCATTTGCCAGCGCGAGCTTTTCCGCGATGGTCTGCGTCGTGTCGAACAGGTGCATGAACGCCTGCGCGCCGTCAAGCTGCACGCAGTACATGCAGCAGAACTCAGGACAGTAGAACGCGGGGCAGGCGGATCGTATCGCGGCGCTCTGCTGCTGCGTGAGCGTCCGGCCTTCCGCCGTGGGGCAGGGCATCGGAAAGCGCATGCAGACCGGCTCGACGCGCAGCCACAGCCGGTCTTGGTACTGCTCCAGCGCCTGGGACAACCGCTCGCGCAGCGTCCCGCCCGACAGGCGCGACGAGATCCACACGCCTTGCGCCGCGCGCTGTGCGGCCCAAGCTTCATCCAGGATCTGCCCGGGCGCCGCTTCATCCATGCAGAAGACGGGCGCGCCGCCTGCATCCGGGATCTGGCAGCCCGGCGGCACGACCACGAGCGTGCCTGCGGCCGTTTTTGCGCTGTAATCCGTACCGCTCAGCCAATACGGCGCGGCGTCGAGCGCCGCCTGCGGCGGAAATGCAAAGACAATCATAGACAATCAGCTCCAGTTTGTGCTATACTATAAACGACATGGCGGCAGGCCGCCGCCCGTAAGAGTTTATGAAACCGCAGGTATGCTTATGTCCGTTTCGCTTCTTCCCGACATGATCGTTCCAAGCCTTCCCGACGTGACGGCCGGGATGCTCGCCGCGCGCGGCGTGACATGCTTGCTGCTCGATTTTGACAATACCATCGTCCCCTACACCACGGACGAGCCGTCGCCCAGGATGCAGCAGTGGCTGCGCGAGATGCTTGCCGGCGATATCCGCTTATGCGTCGTGTCCAACAGCCATAAGGCGCGTGTGAGGCTTTTTTGCCAGCGCTACGGGCTTGACTGCGTCACGCATGCGAAAAAACCGTTCCAGCGCGGCTTGGATGAGGCGAAGCGCCGTTTTTCGCTGGACCCGGCAAAAACGGCGCTGGCGGGCGATCAGATCTTTACCGACGTCCTGGGCGCCAACTGCGCCGGGATGCAGTCTATTTTAGTTTCTGCCATCAATAATCATACGATCTGGCTGAAGCTGCGCCATGTGGCCGAGCTTCCCTTCATCGCATGGGGAAAAAGGAGAATAAATTATGAAAAACATGGAAAAGTATAAGGCGCTGCTGGAAAATGGTGAGGTCGATGCGCTGCT
>CAZWKZ010000191.1:0-1871 GCA_964633935.1 uncultured Oscillospiraceae bacterium
GAATAACAAAAAACGGCAGAAACAAAACAGGCAGGAGTCCTCCCTCCTGCCTGCGTCTTATCCTTCCAGATGAAATAGCCTCACGGCATTCTCGCGCGTGGCCCTGCCCACGGTCTCGGGCGAAAGGCCCTTGATCTGGGCGATGCGCGCCGCGACCAGCGGCACATAGCTGGGGTCGTTTCTTCTGCCCCGGTACGGCTCGGGAGCCATGTATGGGCAGTCGGTCTCGATCAGGATCCGGTCAAGCGGCAGCGCCTGCACCGCCTCAACGGCGCGGCGCGCGTTTTTGAACGTCACCACGCCCGTAAAGCCCACGTACCAGCCGCGCCGCACCAGCTCCTTGGCCATCTCGGCGCTGCCGGAGTAGCAGTGGAACACGCCCGTGCAGTCGGGAAAATCATCCAGGATCTGCAGCGCGTCGCCGTGCGCCTCGCGCTCATGCACCACAACGGGCAGCGCTGCCTCCCGCGCCAGCTGCAGCTGCAGCCGGAATGCGCGTTTTTGCACCTCGCGCGGCACGTCGTCGTAGTGGTAGTCCAGCCCGATCTCGCCCACAGCCTTCACACGCGGATGCCGGCACAGCGCGCGATAGCGCGCGAGCAGCGCCTCGTCTACGTGCCCAGCGTCGTCCGGGTGGCTGCCCACGGCTGCCCAAACCCAGTCAAAGCGCTCGGCCAGCGCGACCGATCGCTCGGACGACGGCAGGTCGCAGCCGATGTTCATCATACCCGTCACGCCGCTTTCGCGCATCCGGGCCAAAATCTCGTCAAAATCCTGCGCAAAGCGCGTATCGTCCAGATGCGCGTGCGAATCAAAATACATGCTATGCCTTCCTTTCGTGCTGTGACAGCCACACGAGCAGCACCGCGATATCCGCCGGCGACACGCCCGAGATCCGCCCGGCCTGTCCCACGGACACGGGGCGGATCTGGCTCAATTTCTGCCGCGCCTCGACCCGCAGGCCCGTGATGGCCATGTAGTCGATCTCCTCCGGCAGAAGCCGCGCCTCCTCGCGAGAAAATTCCGCCACCTGCTTTTCCTGCCGCGCGATGTAGCCGGCGTATTTCAGCTCGATCTCCACCGACTGCCGCACCAGCTCCGGCAATTCCGGCCGCTCGGGGTCAAACGGCGCGAGCGCGTCGTAGCTGACCTGCGGCCGGCGCACAAGATCGGCAAGCCTTGCCGAGCCAGCCACCGGCGCGGTATCAAGCGCCGTCAGCAGCGCGTTGAGCGCGGCGGATTCGGCCGTGCCGGTCGATTCCAGGCGCTTGATCTCGCGCGCGACCATGCAGTATTTTTCCTGTACGGCCGCATACTGCGCGTCGGACACGAGACCGATCCTATGCCCGATCCCGGCAAGGCGCTTGTCGGCGTTGTCCTGCCGGTGCAGCAGCCGGTACTCTGACCGCGAGGTCATGATCCGGTACGGCTCCTCGGTGCCCTTGGTGACCAGATCGTCGATCAGCGTGCCGATATACCCGTCGCAGCGGCGCAGGATCATCGGCGGCTCGCCCTTGATCTTCAGCGCCGCATTCACGCCCGCGACAAAGCCCTGCACCGCCGCTTCTTCATAGCCCGAGGAGCCATTGAACTGTCCCGCGCCGTAAAGGCCCGGCGCCTTCTTACATTCCAGCGTCGGCAGAAGCTCGGTGGGGTCGACGCAGTCATATTCGATCGCATACGCCGGGCGCATCATCTCGGCGTGCTCCAGCCCCGCGATGGTGTGCAGCATGGCAAGCTGCACGTCCTCGGGCAGACTCGACGACAGGCCCTGGATATACATCTCGTCCGTCTCCAGCCCGCATGGCTCAATAAACAGCTGATGCCGGGGCTTGTCGGGGAAGCGGTCGACCTTCGTCTCGATCGACGGG
>CAZWKZ010000192.1:0-1852 GCA_964633935.1 uncultured Oscillospiraceae bacterium
ACCGGCCGGCGTATATTTTGAACGGCGTCGGCGATATCGCAACATAACGCGCCGCATGCGGCGAACAACTCGCACGTTTGCGGGCCGAGACGTGTTTTCTCCGACGCACCTGTCGCCGGAGAAAACGAATTTCATTTGTTTCGCGGCGTGCGCGCCGCGAACGCTACGAGGTTTTTGACTCGCTGTGCGGCAGGACGAAGCGGTGTTCGTCCCGCCGCTTTTTTTGCGCGCGCCGATTGTTTTTTTGTCGAAATTTTGTATAATGAAAAAAAGCGACATACGCGGAGGGCGTAGTATGAAAAAAGCGAAGGTTGTTCTGGTGATCCTGGCCGTGCTGGCCGTGCTCGCAGCGGGCGTGTGCGGCACGGCGTATTATTTTGTCCGTCAGGCGCAGGCCGCGCACGGCGCGTGCCAGGCGCTGCGCGCGCAGCTGCACACAAATCTGTCTGAAAGCCGCCTTCGCGTGACGGAAAACGGCGCGGCTGTGGGCGATTTCCCGCTCACCTCGCTGCGCACGGACGACCCTGGCGCGCAGATCGACGCCATGTTCTCCGCGACCGACCGCCTGACGGCAGAGCAGTTTGCCGCGCTCTCGTGGCCGCAGCAGCTGCAGTGGTATCGTCAGACGGCGCGCCAAGCGCCCGATGCACAGCGATCAGGCGGCGCAATGACGCTGGCGCTGGGCGACGGCGCCTGGGACTTTACGCCCGTCTTTGCCGCGCTGGACCGCACGCCGCGCGCGGCGGCGCAGGATGCGTATCCCGTCTTCTCCGCCGATGCCGGCGCATACGAGATCGTGCCCGCGCAGCCCGGCACCGAGCTTGCGCGCGATCCGATCGCGCAGGCGCTCTTATCCGCAGTTTCCGGCGCGGCCGTCTCGTCCGAGGCGGCGGATACGCGCAGCTTTGAGCTGACGGATTGCGACTGCTACCTGCCGCCGGCGGTCACAGAGCAGGCGGAATTTGACTATGCCGCGCTGCTGCAGCGCGACGCGAAGGATCTGGTGATCGAGCTTGATCTGCTCGGCCAGACGCAGCGCCTGCAGCTGTCACACTACATCTACGCGGATACGGACGGACGCATCCAGGTCGACGAGGATAAGCTCGCCCGGCTATTGCAGGGCTGGGCGGAGCAATTCCGGCTGGAGGCCGCGCCGTACCTGTTTGACTCGTATGACCAGGGCGTCGTGCCGATCTCATTTTTGACGTGCAATTATACGCTCGACACGCAGGCGCTGTACGATCAGCTGACCGCGCAGCTCACTTCGCTCGACCCCGCGCCCATCGAGGCCCCGTTTTTGTGCACCGACATGCAGGGCGAGCCTTTCGGTCTGCACGACACCTACATCGCCGTAGACATCGAAAAGCAGACCGTAACGTATTACAAAGACGGCGCGCTCATTGTGCACAGCGACGTGGTCACGGGCCTGCCCGGCGGGCGCGCGACGCCGACGGGTCTGTTCCAGGTTTTGAATCTCGAGCACGACTGCTGGCTGTCCGGGCCGGATTTCTACGTGTTCGTCAAGTATTGGGTAGGCTTCCTTGACGGGCTATACGGCCTGCACGACGCGTCGTGGCGCGAGGAATTCGGCGGCGAGCGCTACCTGACGAACGGTTCGCACGGCTGCGTCAATACGCCGGAGGACGCCATGCGGGCCATCTATGAGACCGTAGACGTCGGCACGCCGGTGCTGGTGTTCTAGGCGCTTTGCGGCGCTGCCTCCGCTTTTTTTGGCCGGCCGCCGCAGCCGCACGGCAGCTTTTAGGCCCCGCAGGGTATCCCTGCGGGGCCTGAGATTGTCGAAAAAGGCAATGCGCCTTTTCCGACAAAAGGATCACGGCCCGCTGCAGCG
>CAZWKZ010000193.1:0-1846 GCA_964633935.1 uncultured Oscillospiraceae bacterium
GGTGCATGCCGACGAGCGTGCCGCCGATGTCCAGCCCCGCGTCGGCGCGGATATGCTCGACAGCGACCGGCTCGTCCAGATACCGATACGCCGCCGTGGCGAACGAGCCGCCCGCCTTCGGCTGCGGCACGACGTTCACGATCTCAAGCCCCGGCACGGCCGCGCGCGAAACGATGACGGCGCGGTTCAGATGCTCGCAGCACTGCGCCGCCAGATAGATCCCACGCGGGGCCAGCACGCCCTGGATCGCCTGAAACAGCGCCTCGGCCGTCTCGGGCGCGGAGTCGGTGCCGATCTTGCTGCCGCGCACCTCGCTGGTGGAGCAGCCCACAACTAGAATGTCCCCTTTTTTCAGCTTCGCGCGCTGGCACAGCTCGCTGACAGCATCGGCCGCCTGCTGCGCGATCTGCTGCATCTGCATCATAGAAATCCCCGCTTTCCTGCGTTTTCGTTTTACCGTTTGACCATAGCACATCTCTGGTCTTGCCGCAAGTACCAAAAACAGCCTCTATTCTCATGGCCAGTTTGCACAGTTGCTTCTCGTCCGGTTTTGTGCTATGATGCACATAATGAAATGGGAAGGAGCGTTCTGATGGACGTTATAGAACTGTTTTTAAAGCTCGTGTCGTTTGACACCACCTCTGACGAGCAGAGTACGGCCTGCCCCTCCACGCCGAACCAGCGCCTGCTGGGCGCGGAGCTGGTGCGCGTGATGCAGCAGCTCGGCATCGCCGACGCGCACATGGACGCCGACGGCTACGTCTACGGCACCATACCGGCCAACACCGACAAGCCCGTCCCCGTCATGGGCCTGATCGCGCACATGGACACCTCGCCCGATGCCTCGGGCGCAAACATCCGCGCCCGCGTCACCGAGCCGTATACAGGCGGCGACGTGGTTTTGAACGAGGAAAAGGGCCTCCGCCTCTCGCCCGCCGAATTTGAGTCGCTGCAGCACAACGTGGGCAAGCGCCTGATCGTGACCGACGGCACGACGCTGCTCGGCGCCGACGACAAGGCGGGCGTGGCGGAGATCCTCTGCGCGGCCGAGCTGCTGCTGCGCTCCGACCGTCCGCACGGCACGGTGAAGCTCGGCTTTACGCCTGACGAGGAGATCGGCCGCGGCGCGGACCGGTTCGACGTCAAGGGCTTTGGCGCCGACTACGCCTACACCGTCGACGGCGGCGCGCTGGGCGAGCTGGAATATGAGAATTTCAACGCCGCCTCCGCCAAAATCGTCATCCACGGAAAATCCATCCACCCCGGCTCGGCGAAGGGCAAGATGATCAACGCTAGCCTGGTGGCCATGCAGCTGCACGCGCTTTTGCCGGAAAACGAAACGCCCGCGCATACCGAGGGCTACGAGGGCTTCTACCACCTGACGGATCTTCGCGGCGAGACCGAGCAGGCCACGATGAGCTACATCATCCGCGACCACGACCGCGAAAAATTTGAAGCACGCAAACAGCGCATGCAGCGCGCGGTGGACACGATCAACGCCCGCTACGGCGCTGGCACGGCAGAGCTTACGCTCAAGGACAGCTATTACAACATGAAAGAAAAGCTGGCCGGGTGCATGTTCCTGATCGAAGACGCAAAGGCCGCCATGCACGAGCTTGGCATCGAACCGATCGTCGTGCCCATCCGCGGCGGCACCGACGGCGCGCGGCTGTCGTATGAGGGCCTGCCCTGCCCGAACCTGTGTACGGGCGGCGAGAATTACCACGGCCGGTTCGAGTATATCCCCGCCGAGGATATGCAGGCTGTTGTCCGGCTGCTGGCTACGCTCATGTGGAACATCGCGCAGAAGTAAATCACGCGCCGCCTGCATAAGCAGGCGGCGCGT
>CAZWKZ010000194.1:0-1831 GCA_964633935.1 uncultured Oscillospiraceae bacterium
AGAACCGCCCCGCGGGCAAAGGCCCGCGGGGCGGTTTTTATCTGCGGAAAAATTTTCGCCCAGGTGAAAAATTTGGGGCGCGCCGGACGTGTTAAGGGTGAAAGGAAGTGAGGCACATGGATACGGAAGGCGCCGATGTGTTGATGTGCCGCGTCGTCGAGCGCTACAGCGATATGCTTTTGCGTCTGGCCTACAGCCGGCTGCAGTCGACCGCTGACGCGGAGGACTGCGTGCAGGAGGTATATCTGAAGCTGCTGTGCCGCAAGCCGGCGTTTCGCGATGAGACGCATGAAAAGGCGTGGCTCGTCCGCGTGACGCTCAATCAGGCCAGCGACATCAGCCGCGCGCGGCGCAGGCACGACGCCGTGCTGGAGGCGCTGCCCACGCCGGCTGCGGCAGACGAACCGTCGCTTCTTTCCGCTGTCCGGGCGCTGCCGGACAAGTATGCCGCGGTATTGCATCTGCATTACTACGAGGGCTATACGATACAGGAAATTGCAAAACTGCTTGCCCTGCCCGCCGCGACCGTGGGCACGCGATTGTCACGCGGCAGAGCGAAGCTCAAAGCGATGCTGAAGGAGGATGCTCATGAATTGGAATGATTATCGCAAACAGATCGACCGGGCGGAGTTTGATCCGGCGTTCCATATGCGTCTCATGCGCGCACTCACAGCTGCGCAGCAGGGCGGAAAGGAACAAAACACAATGAAAACGACAAGAAAAGGACTCCAGCGTGTATTGATTGCGGCGGCCGTGCTCGTCTTTGCGACGGTAGGCGCGTTTGCCATCTCGGCTTCGCTGCGCGAAAGCGCCCGGCAGGACATCGGCGTTACGCAGCAGGAAACCATCGCCGAGTGGACGGAGTATGAAGCGGCTGAGATCACCGCAGAATCGCAGACGGCCGGCGAGGTGACGTGCATCAGCACCATGTGCTCCGGCGATTCGTGCGAGATCTATCTGCTGGTAAGCGGCGTGGACGAGGCGCTGGCCGAAGAACTCGCCAATGAAAATACTTGGTGCGAGTGGGATGTTGGTCATATAGACACCAACCAGCAAAACGCCACCGTCGGCGTGCGCCAGGTGGCCTATGACGCGGATGCGCAGCAGGCGTTGGTCCGTGTGTCGGCGACAAGCGCCTATTTTGAGACGGCAAGCGAGCTGAAGATGGAGCTGATGCTGAGCCGCGACGGCGAGGCTGTGCGCGTCTACGATGAGATCACCATCCCCATCACGCAGTCGCAGGCGCTCATCTGCGCGCTGGCGCTGCCGATCGAGCCGTCGGATTACGCCGGAACGCTGACGGGTGTGAGCGTCTACGCGGGCTATATCGAGATCACGGGCCGCATCGCGTCGCTGGCAGAAGCCGGTATCGACGAGACGGAGCTTGACGAGGTCGACGCATTTGTAGGCAGCTGGCACACGGCGATCGAGACGATGCTCGCCGACGCCGAGCTGGTGTATGAGGACGGCACGCACGTCATGATCAGCCAGCTTGCGTCGCCCGTTGCAGGCGAGTGGGTCATGTCCGGCGGCGAGCTTGCCCCGATTGAGCAGGGGCAGCTGCAGATGCGCCATGTATGCCAGCAGGCGCTCGATCTGACGAAGATCACCGGCATCGTCATCGGCGGCGAGACCTATTCCTTCGGCTGAGAAGGCAGATAACACAGCGCAAAAAGCCCGCCGGCTATACCGGCGGGCTTTTTGCTGAAACTGTCGAAAAAGGCAATGCGCCTTTTCCGACAAAAGGAACACGGCCCGCAGCAGCGCACTCGTTTACCGCCTGCGGCGAACAACTCGCACGTTTGCGGGCCGAGAAGTGTTTTCCCCGACG
>CAZWKZ010000195.1:0-1755 GCA_964633935.1 uncultured Oscillospiraceae bacterium
CAGATACATACCGACCTCGGTGCACTCGCCATTGAAGTTTGCCACGAGCTGCTCGTAAATATACTTCTTGTCCTCTTCGCTGATGTCGGGGTTGTTCTTCACGGTCTTGCCGTATACGCCGTACTCATGCTGGGCCGCCAGCTTCAGCTCGCCGACGACTTCCTCGAACATGTTGCTCTTGGCATGACATACCGGGCACTCGGCCGGGGCCGCTTCGCCTTCGTAGATGTAGCCGCAGACCTTGCAAACAAACTTTTTCATGAAAATTTCCTCCGTTATTGCATATAGATTTTTATTTTCTACGGACCCTTCGACGCAAAAGCCGTCTGCTTTTCATCTTGGTTCCGTATTACACGCTTGACAGCAGCCGTAAAAGCTGAGCCGGTACCCGCCCACCTGCGCGCAGAGCGCCTGCCGCGCCTGGTCCATGATCGCCTCAGGCAGCTCGACGCCGTCGATGTCGACGACGCTTCCGCACCGGCTGCAGATGAAGTGGCAATGCGCATCGGTGCGCGCGTCAAAGCGCTCCAGCCCGCCGATCGTGCCGACGGAGTCGATCACGCCGTCGCGCTTGAACGCGGCCAGATTGCGGTACACCGTGCCCAGGCTGAGATCCGGGATGCGGGGCTTGAGCTGGTTGTAGACCCACTCTGCCGTCGGATGGCAAGTCGTACTGCGCAGGCAATCAAGGATCGCGTCGCGCTTGCGGCTGTGTTTTCTGACAGATGACATAGGGCTTCTCCAAAACAAGAATGATTATCATTTATAGACCCAGTATACTCCTTTTCCTATGGTTTGTAAAGAGGAAAATAAAAAATTTTTTCGCCCGTTTTCGCAGCCGAAGATCCTGGTAAAATCTGTGTAAAATGTCTGCAGAATGCTTGCAAAGCGGGCGAGACATTATATAATAGATAGCAAATGATTCCCCGCCGCATACGCGGCAGAACAGGAGCGTACCATGACCCATTTGAATCTGGAGCCGCTGCGGAGCAAAAAGGGCTTTATCTGCGACATGGACGGCGTGATCTACCGCGGCAACACGCTGCTGCCGGGCGTGAAGGACTTTGTCGCCTGGCTGGAAAAGAACGAGAAGCGCTTTTTGTTTTTGACCAACTCGTCTGAGCGCTCGCCCAAAGAGCTGCGGCAGAAGCTGCAGCGCATGGGCCTTGACGTCGGCGAGAAGCATTTTTATACCAGCGCCCTGGCCACAGCCAGCTTTCTCAGCCGCCAGATGCCGGGCTGTACGGCCTATGTCATCGGCGCGCCGGGGCTTGTGAACGCGCTGTATGACCGCGGCATCACGATGAACGACGTCGACCCCGACTATGTGATCGTGGGCGAGAGCGCGACGTATAACTACGAGATGATCTCCAAGGCCGTGACGCTGGTCATGAACGGCGCGCGGCTGATCGCGACGAACTCGGACCTTACCGGCCCCGCCGAATCCGGGCTGGTGCCGGCCTGCCGGGCGCTGGTCGCGCCGGTGGAGCTGGTCACGGGCAAAAAGGCGTATTTCATGGGAAAGCCCAACCCGCTTATGATGCGCACCGGGCTGCGGCTGCTGGGCGTACACTCAGAAGAGGCCGTGATGGTCGGCGACCGCATGGACACCGATATCATCGCAGGCACCGAGTCGGGGCTTACGACGGTGCTGGTGCTCTCGGGCTGCACGTCGCGCGCCGAGGTCGACGACTATCCCTACCGGCCGGCGTATATTTTGAACGGCGTCGGCGATATCGCAACATAACGCGCCGC
>CAZWKZ010000196.1:0-1753 GCA_964633935.1 uncultured Oscillospiraceae bacterium
CTGGAGATCCTGAACGAGATCATGCTGCCCTGCATCGCCGCGCCGCGCCCCGAGGTTTCCGAGTTCGCGCCCAAGATGCTGTCGATGAAGATCGCGGTGGAAAAGATCCGCGAGGTCATCGGCTCCGGCGGCAAGACCATCCAGAAGATCTGCGCCGATACCGGCGCGAAGATCGACATCGAGGACGACGGCTCGGTCTTCATCTCCGCCGTCGACGCCTCCGCGGCAGACGCGGCGAAGAAGATGATCGACGATATCTGCTTCGTGCCGGAGGTCGGCAAGCTGTACTACGGCAAGGTGGTGCGCATCCTGCCCATCGGCGCGTTTGTTGAGCTTGCGCCCGGCAAGGACGGCATGATCCACATCTCCAAGCTGGAGAACCGCCGCGTGGAGAAGGTCGAGGACGTGCTGAATATCGGCGACATGACCTGGGTCAAGGTCACCGAGATCGACGAAAAGGGCCGCGTGAACCTCAGCCGCAGAGACGCGCTGAAGGAGCTGGCCGCCAAGCAGAACCAGTAAGCGTTCCACAATAAGCATACGCCGCCCCGCAGCAAAAGCTGCGGGGCGGTTTTGTCGCTGACATGCGGATGCGCAAGTACTGTCAGAGCGGTCCATAGACCTTGTCCTCGAGATAGATCATCATCTGATTTCGCATCCACGCGTATCCGAAAAGGCACGCCAGCGACCAGCAGGCGGCGGCCAGCGGCCGCCACGTATCCGGCAAAACCGGCAGAAAGAGCACGGTGAGATACGCGCCGATGGCGATCAGCGCCAGGAGCGCGATCTGGACACGGTGTTCGCGCAGCCACTTCTTTTTCCAGTAATCCGTTTTCTCCTTGACGCTGAACGCCTCATGCTTTGCCGCGCTGATGAGCAGCTCGTTCGAGCGATTGCGCAGCGCCGCGTCGCCCAGCCGCTCGCCCGCGATCAGCTCGCTGATCGTGACGCCAAATTGTGCGCTGAGCAGCTGCAGCATCTCAACGTCCGGAGAATAATTTCCGTTCTCCCAGCGGGAGACCGTTTTATTGCTTACGCCCAGCTTTGCGCCCAGCTGTGCCTGCGTCAGCCCTTTCTCGCGGCGAAGCTGCGCGAGAAAACGGCCGATTTTTACCTGGTCCATCGTCAAGCCTCCGTTTCTTTTCGTCCATTTTACCACCGGCGGCGGAAAATGTCTTCCCCACAAACAGCGAATCGGGCAAAATCATGGCTTTTCCGTCACAATGACGACTGTGACCGGCGGAAGCTCGTCGGCAAAACAGCGTTCCAGCGCCGCGCGCAGAAGCGTCAGCGGCGCGGCGCTGTGTTCTTCGTCCGCGCCGGTGACGACGACGAGATAGCTGCGCGCGGCGGCGCGGTAGCTGGTCCGGCAGGACAGGCCGGTCTGCTGCGCCCAGTTTTTGCACAGGCGGTCGGCTTGGCGCACGGAATCGGGGACGGCAGCGCAGGCGCACAGCGCGAACAGCAGCAGCAACAGAAGGGAGAACAGAAGCAAGCGTTTCATAGTTTTATGTATATTACAAAATAGTAGTGAAAGATTAACTACACTATTATAATATACTAAAACCCTTCGTGTCAAGGTAAACTAAGCGTGGGGTGATGGTATGGAAAAGGAGATCAAAATTACAAAGAAGGCCGCGCGCAAGGGCGACGACGGCTATAAGATCGTTTCGGTGCGCATGAAAGACGAGATGCTGGCGCGGCTGGACGCGCTGTCGGAAAAGACCAACCGTTCTCGCAACGAGCTGATCAA
>CAZWKZ010000197.1:0-1404 GCA_964633935.1 uncultured Oscillospiraceae bacterium
TGCAGATCGCCGAGGGCTGGACTGTGAAGCTGCCCGACGAGGTCACCGACACGCTCATGGAGCGCACCAACCCCACCTGGCCGTGCACCTGGTTCACCCCGCGCTGCGACGGCAAGGAGGGCAGCCCGTTCAAGAGCGCCTACGACGTCATGAACAACTGGGGCGCCAACCACGGCGCGATCTCCTACGGCCACATCGGCGCGGACCTCATTACGCTGTGCTCGATGCTGCGCATCCCCGTTTGCATGCACAACGTGCCCGAGGCCGATGTGTTCCGCCCGGCGGCATGGAACGCGTTCGGCATGGATAAAGAGGGCCAGGACTACCGCGCCTGCGCGGCCTATGGTCCGATGTACAAGAATATTCGCTAAAAAAGAAACAGGAAAAGCCCCGCAAGGGGCTTTTCCTGAGCGTGTCAAAAGCGATAACGCCGCTTTTGGAAGGCTGCGGCGTCGCGCGGGCCGGTTCTGGCCGGAGACGGCTGAACTCAGAGCAGCTTGGCAAAAAAGAGCGTCTTGGCCAGCGTCTCGGCGGCCTCAAGAACGCCGGTGCAGCTTTCCAGATCCTTGGCGGCGCATACCACGCCGTGCCCGCCCAAAAGACAGATGGGACTGTCGGCCAGCGCCTTGTCGATGCCGCGGTGGATCTCATGCGTGCCGGGCGTGCCCCACGGAAGACAGACGAACCGGCGGAACAGCTTTGCAAGCGAGCAGTCCTCGGGTATGACGAAATCCCGATACTTCAGCGCGTAGGCCGTGAGATACGGGCAGTGGCTGTGGATGACGGCGTTTACGTCCGGCCGCGCGGCATAGATGGCCTCGTGCAGAAAATATTCGCTCGACCGGCGGCCGGTACCGGCGATCTGCTCGCCGGCGGCGTTCAGGGCGCAGATCATATCCTCACGCAGCAGCAGCTTGACATGTCCGGACGGCGTGATGTAGGTCACGCCCGCGCTGCGGTCGATGACGGAGACGTTTCCCTCAAGGCCGTTGAGAAGGCCCTTTTGCTCGAGGATGCGGCTGTAGGCGGCAAGTTCACCGGCATGGTTCATATCCGTTTCCCCCAATCAAAATTGATACGTTTAGTTTAAAACCGATCGCGGCCGTTGTCAATGGCCGCAAACGACAGGAGGTAATCTATATGCTGAAAAATATTCCTTCGATCCTCTCGCCGGAGCTGCTCAAGGTGCTTGCGGAGATGGGCCACGGCGACCGCATCTGCATCGGCGACGGCAATTTCCCCGGCGCTTCGATGGCCAAGCCCAACAACTGCGTGCTGGTCCGCGCCGACGGCCACGGCGTGCCGGAGCTGCTCGACGCGATCTTGACGGTCATCCCGCTCGATGCGTATGTGGAGCATCCCGTGATGCTGATGGAAAAGATGGACTGCGACAAGGATCTGGAG
>CAZWKZ010000197.1:1414-1744 GCA_964633935.1 uncultured Oscillospiraceae bacterium
CAAGCACGATGAACGCGGCGCGGGTGCCATCGGCGCGTATGAGCGCTTCCGCTTCTATGACGAGGCGAAGACGTGCTACTGTATCCTGCAGTCCGGCGAGAGCGCCATTTATGCCAACGTCATCCTGCAGAAAGGCGTGATCAAGTGATCCGGCGCGGCGCGAATTCGGCCAAGGGCGGCCCGGCCGCGCGCTGCCGCAGCGGCGCGCAGGCGTGATCCCGGCCATAAAACGTGTAAAAAGGCTCTGTACCGTTCGGTACAGAGCCTTTTGCAGCGTGTCAAAAAAGCTCGTAGCGTTCGCGGCGCGCACGCCGCGAAACAAATGGAATT
>CAZWKZ010000198.1:0-1711 GCA_964633935.1 uncultured Oscillospiraceae bacterium
GCCAACAGCGTCAGAATCAGCGCCGGCAATATGATGACATATGTCCAATCATAGAAGAACACATTGATCGCCTCCTTCAATTATCTTTTTATCGATAGGCTCTGGAATTATATTATAGCATTTTTTCAGGTGGTTCAATAGACTTTTCGGCTGAAATGTCAGAAATTCCGTCCGAATGATCCAAAACCCGGCGCATAGATTGCGAAAGAGGACAAATTCTCCGCTAGAGAGGTGGTCATGCTTGAAGATCCGGTTTTCGCTCTTATTCCTGGCGCTGATGCTGCTGTATCCGAAGGACAGCCTGTCGGCCGCTCAGGAGGCCTTCACGCTATGGCAACAGACCGTAGCGCCATCGCTGTTGCCGTTTTTCGCCGTACTGCCGGCGCTGACCTGCCGCGAGGCCACCGAAGCCTTTGCTCGCGCGCTGAAGTGGCCCTGCCGCCTGTTGGGACTGCCCGGTGAAGTCGGCGGCGCGGTGGACATCGCCTTCGCCGCCGGTTCGCCGGCCGGGGCCAAGGCGCTGGTGCGCATCGCATCTCAGCAGCCCTTGCCCGCCGGAGCGCTGTTTCGCGCCGCGCTGCTGTGCGCCGGCGTCAGTCCTGGCTTCATGCTGACCGGCGTGGGTGCCGGCATGCTGGGCGATCCCGGCGCAGGCGTGATATTGATGCTGTCGCAATGCGCGGCGCTGATACTGTCCGCGCTGCTGTTCCGGGTACTGCCGCTGCCGGAAGACCCGCTGAACCTGCCTGCCACGGATGAAGAAGC
This sequence comes from uncultured Oscillospiraceae bacterium, assembly GCA_964633935.1. Taxonomy (GTDB): domain Bacteria; phylum Bacillota; class Clostridia; order Oscillospirales; family Oscillospiraceae; genus CAG-170. The sequence continues at coordinate 766 of CAZWKZ010000198.1, forward strand.
CGCGCCTTCCGCCATCCAGTTCGCCGTCCAGGGCGCGCTGACCATCCTGGGCTGGATGGCATTGTTTGCCGTCGGCGCGCGCATTCTGCAAATTCTGCTGCCGGACTTCTGCGCGCCGTACATATCCCTGCTGGCCGAATTCTCCAGCGGCTGCCGCTATGCATGTGACCTGCCGCTCTCGCGCCCCGACATGCTGGCGCTGCTGGGGGCAGTGATCGGCTTCGGCGGAATCTGTGCGGCCTGCCAGAACCTGTCGGCGCTGAAGCCGCTGGGCATTCCCCCTCAGATGTACTTCGCGGCCAAGGCCGTGCAGGCCGCGCTGTCCGCGATGTTCTGCCGGGCACTCTGCGATTTCGAACTGCCGGCGATTCCCATGGATCCGGAACACATGCTGCCCGTGCTCGCCGTTCTGTGCGGGATCCTGTTTCTCCGGCATCGCAGGCATGCCCCGAAGAGACATTCCATCTGACGGATGTAAACGCACGCCTCCGCTCCCTGCGCCGGAAAAGCCCCGTCCATACGCGATAAACCGGTCGCCGAAATCGCCGGGCGTGGTCGGAGCAGGCTCGCGCTTCGTCAAATCGCGCAGCGACCGCCGCCATCGAATCGCAAATCGCCTGCGCTCTCAATCGGAGAAACGCTCTGGGCTTCCCCTTGAGGGGAAGCTGGCAGCCGCAGGCTGACTGATGAGGTGTTTTCCCTCTTTGTTACTTTTTATTCCCGTCCCTATTGCTACATTCGATATACAACACCTCATCCGGCACTTCGTGCCACCTTCCCCTCAAGGGGAAGGCTATCATCCTTTCCTACGGCTTCCCCTCAAGTGGGAAGGCTAAGAACGATTGAACAGGCTGTTCTGCGAGTTTTTTTCGACAGTCTGGGCTTCCCCTCGAGGGGAAGCTGGCAGCCGCAGGCTGACTGATGAGGTGTTTTACCTCTTTGTCGC
>CAZWKZ010000199.1:0-1710 GCA_964633935.1 uncultured Oscillospiraceae bacterium
AAGACCGTGTACAATTTCACGGCCAAAGAGCTTCTTGTGCCGATCTTCCGGCAGGGCGAGCTGGTGTACCAGCTTCCCGCGCTTGCCGAGATCCAGCGCTACTGTGCCGAGCAGGTGGACACCCTCTGGGACGAGGTCAAGCGCTTTGACAATCCGCACAGCTACTATGTGGACCTGTCGCAGAAGCTGTGGAACATCAAATACGACCTGCTGCGCGAGAACAACCGATGAACGGCGCGGCCAAGGACGCCGCCCTATGCGGGCTTCTGTGCGCGGCTGCGGCGGCGGTGATGTCGCTGGGCGGGCTGATCCCGGCCTCGACGTTCTGCTGCCCGGTGCTTGCCAGCGTTTCGCTCGTCCTCGCCCGGCCGCGCGTGCCCGCGCGGCTTTTGTGGGCGATGTACGCCGCGATCGCCGTTTTGAGCCTGCTGCTCTCGCCCGACAAAGAGGCGGCGGCCATTTTTCTCGCGCTGGGCTATTATCCCATCATCCGCCCTGCGCTCGAGCGGAAGAAGCCGCTGGTGCGCTGGTGCGTAAAGCTAGCGCTTTTCTATACGGCGATCGCGCTTGTGTACGCGCTGCTGCTGTTCGTGCTGCGTCCGGCAGCGCTGGTAGAGGAATTTGACGCCATGGGGCGGACGCTTGCCGCCGCGCTTCTGATTCTGGGCGGGACAGTATTCGTGCTGTACGATCTGGCGCTGCGCGCGCTGGAGCGGCGGCTGCAGACAAGACAGAAAGGGAGGATACGATGATTCGCTTTGGTGTGATTGGACGGAATTTTGTCGTCGACTGGATGCTGGGCGCCATGGCCCAGGTGCCCGGCATGGAGCCGGTCGCAATCTACTCGAGAAGCGAGCAGACCGGCCGCGAATTTGCGCAGAAATACGGCCTTGCGCATGTGTTCACAAGCGTAGAGGACATGGCCGCGAGCGAGCATGTCGACGCGGTGTACATCGCAAGCCCGAATTATTGCCACTTTCAGCACGCGATGATCTGCCTGCGCGCGGGCAAGCACGTGCTTTGTGAAAAGCCCGCCACGCTCACGGCAGACGAGACGCGAAGGCTTGTCGAGACGGCGCGCGAAAAGGGCGTCGTGTTTCTCGAGGCGATGCGCTTCGTCTTTGACGACGCGCTGGATATCGTTGAGCGGAATTTGCCGCGCATCGGCGCGCTGCGGCGCGTTGCGGTAGATTTTTCGCAGTATTCCTCGCGCTATGACCGCGTGCGCGCAGGCGAGCAGAAGATCAACGCCTTTACCCCGGCGCTTGGAAACGCGGCGATCATGGACGTCGGCTGCTACTGCATCCACGGCATCGTGCGCCTGTTCGGCAAGCCTGAACGCGTCCAGGCGCACGCGATCAAGCTGGAAAACGGCTTTGAGGCGTCGGGCGTGGTGGTCATGGGCTACTCTGGCTTTACCGCCGAGGCCATCTACTCAAAGGTGACGGCGCAGGTCTCGCCCACGACGTTTTTGGGCGAGGACGGGGCGATCCTGCTGGATAATATCAACAGGACCAAGCGCGTCTGGCTCGAGATGCGCGCGGGCGGGACGCAGGAGCTGGGATATCAGGAAAAGCTGCCGATCAACATGACATGCGTTTTGCGTGAGTTTGCCGGCTATGTCGCGCGCGGCGAGCAGCCGGTCAAGCGAAACCAGGACAGCATCTGGACGCTGGAGGTCATAGACGAGGCCCGGCGGCAGAACGGCGT
>CAZWKZ010000200.1:0-1695 GCA_964633935.1 uncultured Oscillospiraceae bacterium
GTGCAAGAACTATGACGGCGACGTGATGAGCGATATGGTCTCGGCTGCATTCGGAAGCCTTGCCATGATGACGAGCGTGCTCGTTTCGCCCGACGGCAATTTTGAGTACGAGGCCGCGCACGGCACCATCACGCGCCACTATTACCGGTATTTAAAGGGTGAGCAGACCTCGTCGAACCCGATCGCGACCATCTTTGCGTGGTCCGGCGCGCTGAGAAAGCGCGGCGAGCTGGACGCAAACGGGGCGCTGGAGAAGTTTGCCTCGGAGCTTGAGAACGCATGCCTTGATACGGTGCGGGCAGGGACGATGACGGGCGATCTTGCCGCTCTCTGCGGCCGTGAGGGCGTCAGCAGTCTTGCGTTTTTGAAGGCTGTGCGCGCGCGGCTGGAGGCCATCTACGCATAGGCGAATATCAGATAGGCGAAGGCCCGCGCAGCGGCAGCTGCGCGGGCCTTGTTGCATATTTTCGCGTCTTTTGCTATACTGATGCTGCGGAACAATAGCGATTGCCGGTATTTCCCCGGCGCCGGCGGCGAATCGCCGCCGGTACGCAAAAGCCTGCCATATTCGCTTCGCGAAGCCGAGACGGCTTGCAGTATTCCGGCACACAGAGGTGTGCAACCATACTGCATCGCCGCTCGCCATACATACTGTATTGTTCCGCAAAAGGGGATGAGGCGTTGATCGTATACCGTGAGCTTGCCACGCTTGCGCGCGATCTCGGCGTGCGCGCGCATACGCTCTATGCGCTGAGCAACGGCCTGAGCCGCCATTACCGCCGTATACAGCTGGAAAAGCCGGACGGCAGCATGCGCGAGCTTTGGGCGCCGGATGATGCGCTGAAGCAGGTGCAGCGGCGCATCGCACAGACGCTGCTGGCGTACATGCCTGTCTCTGCCCATGCCATGGCCTACCGCTGCGGCGCAAAAACGGTATATAATGCCGCGCCGCACGCGGGAAAGCCGGTGGTGCTGAAGCTGGATATCCGTCATTTCTTTGACTGCGTGCGCTACAGTGACGTAAAAGCACTGGCCTTCCCGGCGGAGATCTACGCCGAGCCGCTGCGCATCTTGTTGTCGATGCTCTGCTATTACCGCGAGGGTCTGCCGCAGGGCGCGCCCAGCTCGCCCGCCATTTCAAATCTGATTCTGCGGCCGTTTGACGACGCAGCGAGCGAATTCTGCCGCAGGCGCGGCGTCGCTTACACGCGCTATTGCGACGATATGACCTTCTCCGGCAGCTTTGATGCGCGCGAGCTGCTCGCGTTTGTCGAGCCGGAGCTGAAAAAGCGCGGCTTCTTCCTGAATCCTGCCAAGACGCGCTGTATCCGCGCCGGACAGCGTCAGAGCGTGACGGGACTTGTTGTGAATGAACGTCCCAATGTACCGCTGGACTATCGCAGAAGGCTGCGGCAGGAGCTGTATTATTGCCAAAAATTCGGCGTTTCGGCGCATTTGAAGCGCTGCGGCATAGACGATGACGCGGATGTGTATCTGCGGCGCCTTTTGGGCAGAGTCAACTATGCGCTGCAAATTTCGCCCAGCGATGCGTATCTGCTTTCGGCGCGCGCATGGCTGCAGAAACAGCAAAAATAGGAAAAAACCACGTAGCGTTCGTGGCGCGCACGCCATGATCCTTTTGTCGGAAAAGGCGCATTGCCTTTTTCGGCCGTCTCAAAAAACGCTCGGAGCAGA
>CAZWKZ010000201.1:0-1642 GCA_964633935.1 uncultured Oscillospiraceae bacterium
TTCCATAGCAGCTTCTCGCGGATGATTTCGGCCATGATCTGCTTTTCCGGCATGTCGGTGACCATGTCATCCGGAAATAGCTGCGGTCCCGGCGCGGCAAACTGCTCGCAGAGCGTCAGAAGCTCGGCCACGCCGTCGCGCCACTTGGCGCTGATGGGCAGCACCGCCGCAAAATCCAGCTCATGCTGGTACGCCGCGATCACGGGCAGCAGCGCCTCTTTTTCCACGGTGTCAATTTTGTTGATGACCAGCACCGCCGGCGCGCCCGCGGCCTTGATCTGCTCGATGAGCGCCTTTTCCTGCTCGCCGACGTTCGCAATCGGCTCGACGATCAAAATGATCGCGTCCACATCGGCGACGGACTCCTTGACGACGTTTACCATATAGTCGCCCAGCTTAGTGCGCGGACGGTGAAAGCCCGGCGTGTCGATGAACACAAGCTGGCAGTCTTTGCGGTTTACAATGGCGCAGATGCGGTTGCGCGTGGTCTGCGGTTTATTCGAAACGATGGCGATCTTTTCGCCCACCAGCGCGTTTGTCAGCGTGGATTTGCCGACATTCGGCCGTCCGGCGATGGTGATCATGGCGGTTTTAGTTGACATAATGTTCTCCTAAGCAGCGTTCAAAAAATCAGCGATAGAGTGAAATCGACGCGGCAATGGCCTCTTCGCGCGCGCGCATCTGGCGCTTCATTGGCCCTTCGTCCACGTGGTCGTAGCCGAGCAGGTGTAAAATCGAGTGGATGGTGAGATAGCCGACCTCGCGCTTGACGCTGTGGCCGAACTCTCTGGCCTGCTCCTTTGCGCGTTCGATCGAGATCGCCATATCGCCCAGCGGCACAAGGCCGGTCTGTACATCGCGGTACTCGTCCCAGCTTTCAGGCAGCGCGCCGGGCGTGAGCTGGAACATGGGAAACGACAGCACGTCCGTAGGCTTGTCAATCTCCCGGTAGGCCTTGTTGATGGCGCGGATGCCTTCGTCGTCTGTCAGTAAGACGTTGATCTCGCACGCACAGCCGACATGCTCGGCTGCAAGCGCGGCGAGGATGCAGCGGCGGATATGCTGCCGCAGCAAAAGGCCCGACGGACTGCGGCTTTGCCCGGCAATGACGATGTTATGCTTCATTTTGGCGACCTCTTGTAGTATTTTTTCGGCTGGTCCGGAATTCTTGTTTTTTCATACTGCTCGTACGCCGCGACGATGCGCTGGACCAGTACATGGCGCACCACGTCGCTGGCCGTAAGGCGGCAGATGGCGATATCTTCTACGTCCGCCAGCACACGTACGGCCTCTTTCAGACCGCTCGTCTTGTCGGCCGGCAGATCGATCTGGGTCACATCGCCCGTAATAACGATCTTTGAGCCGAAGCCAAGGCGCGTCAAAAACATCTTCATCTGCTCGCGCGTGGTATTTTGCGCCTCGTCAAGAATGATGAAGCTGTCGTCGAGTGTACGGCCGCGCATGTAGGCCAGCGGCGCGACCTCAATATTGCCGCGCTCAAGATATTTATTGTACGTCTCAGGACCCAGCATGTCGAACAGCGCGTCGTACAGCGGCCGCAGATAGGGGTCGACCTTATTTTGCAGATCGCCCGGCAAAAAGCCCAGCCGCTCGCCCGCCTCGACCGCCGGCCGCGTGAGAA
>CAZWKZ010000202.1:0-1639 GCA_964633935.1 uncultured Oscillospiraceae bacterium
CACCGACATCATCGCCTCTGTCAAGAAGACGGGCCGTGTGGTTTTGGCCTCCGATGCGTGCGCGCGCGGCACGTTCCTGAACGAGATCGCGCAGAACATTTCCACGCTGTGCTTCGATTATCTCGACGCGCCTGCCGTCGTTGTCGGCGCGCGCAACTGGATCACGCCGCCGCACGAGTTTGACAAGTACTTCTTCCCGTATTCCGAGTGGATCGTCGACGCGATCAACGCCCGGCTCATCCCGCTGCCTGGCTATGTCTCCAAGACCACGCCGGACGACGCTGAGGTCATCCGCCGCAACAAGCTGGGTGTGTAAGGATGGATATGCAGAAGATTCGCGCCGTGGTCTTTGACCTCGACGGAACGCTTCTGGATACGCTGCAGGATATCGGTGCAGGCGCCAACATGGCCCTGCACCGTTCCGGCTTTCCAGAGCATGCGCGCGCCGAATACCGCCGCTTTGTCGGCCACGGGATCCGTACGCTGTTTGAGCAGGCGCTGCCCGCCGGACAGAACACGCCCGACGTCATCGACCGCGTGCTGTCGGACTATCAGGGCTATTATCCCGAGCACTGCACGGTGCATACCGTATTTTTTCCCGGCGTAGAGCAGATGATCGCGAAGCTGCATGCGGCGGGCTATACGCTCGGCGTGCTGTCGAACAAGACGGAGCGTACGACGCTGAAGATCATCGATCACTTTTTTCCGTCCAAGCCGTTTTCGCTCATCTGGGGCAACAACGGCACGCGGCCGCTCAAGCCGGCGACGGACGCCGGCTACCTGCTGCTGAACGAGCTGGGGCTGACGCCAGAGCAGGTGCTCTACATTGGAGACGGCGACACGGATATGGAATTTGCCGCAAAGATGGGATTTTTCGCGCTGGGCGTGACCTGGGGCTACCGCGACCGGGAGGAGCTGCTAGCCGCAGGCGCGGATATGCTGGCCGACTCCACGCAGGAAATTGAAGCGCTTCTGAAGCTGTAAGATCAGGAAAACACCGTCTGGCGCTCAGACGGTGTTTTCCTGAAATGGAGGAATGGAATTGAAGCTTGAAACAAAGCGGCTGCTTTTGCGTGATTTTACAATGGCGGATACGAAGGCGCTGCATGAGATTTTGGGCGATGCTGTAGCCATGCGCTGTCTGGAGCCTGCGTACAGCTTGACGCAGACTGAGACGTTTTTGCGCGAGTTCTGCATCGGCCGCCATGGCGCGTTTGCTGCCGTCGACAGGGTGAGCGGAACGCTGATCGGCTATCTGCTGTTTCGGCCGGTCGAAGGGGAGATCTACGAGCTGGGCTGGGTGTTCAACCGCCGCTATTGGCGGCAGGGCTTTGCATATGAAGCCTGTTCACAGCTGATCTACTATGCGTTCCGGACGCTCGGCGCGCATAAGATCGTCGCAGAAACGATTGATGCGGAAAAATCCGTGCCTCTGATGAAAAAGCTCGGGATGCATCAGGAGGGCGTGCAGCGCGCGCAAAGCCGCGACTGGCAGGGGAATTGGGCGGATTTATACCTATATGGCCTGCTGCGCGAGGAATATCAATGAGAAAAGCCTGGATGCGTTTTACGCATCCAGGCTTCTGAGACTGTCGAAAAAGGCGATGCGCCTTTTCCGACAAAAGGATCACGGCCCGCT
>CAZWKZ010000203.1:0-1635 GCA_964633935.1 uncultured Oscillospiraceae bacterium
CAGGCGCTTCACGCCGCCGGGCTTTCCCTGCTCGATGATGCGGTTGATGACGTCCGCGCCGTAGCGGATCTGACCGTTGCCGGACGAGGCTTTGGCCAGCAGCCTGCCGGTCTTGAGATCCATCAGTACGGCCGAAACGGTCGTCGTGCCGATATCAATGGCGCAGCCGCACAGCGGCACGGTATCGTCCGACGGCACGGCGTCGTAGACCTTGAACACGCCGTCCTTCCGCTCGCCCACGACCTTGAGCGCAAAATCGCTCTTGCGCAGCAGCGCGGCGAGCTTTCTGACGACGTAGTACGGCAGCACGACCTCGTCACACGCGGCCGCCGCCTTCACGCCCCAGATAAGCCGCTCGGTATCGGGCATGGTGTCGTCCAATGTCGGCTCCGACATCTGTACGAGCACCTCTTCAAAATCATTTTCAAACGGTACGCCGGCCGCCTGCACATCGGCCTGCAGCGTCTCAAAGATGGCCATCTCCTCGCCGGAGGACAGGTCGGCCGTCTTCATCCGGCTCTGGTACGCAGAGGCGATATCCGGCACAAGGATCGTCACATCGCTCACGATCTTGCTCGCGCAGCTCAAGCGCCAGCCGTCCGCGTACTCCTCGGCCGAGATATGCCCGGTCTGCGGGCCTTCGACCTCGCCTGACAGCAGCTTTACGCGGCACTTGCCGCATGAGCCGTTGCCCGAGCAGGGCGCGTCGATGGCGACGTTGGCCGCGCGCGCGGCCTCAAGCAGCGTCGTGTCGGGCGCGGCAAAGGTCTTGATCTCGTTTTCCCCGTTTTCAAATTGGAAGATAACCTGGTACATAGCTTGATTCCTTTCGTCGTTTTTTCAGCACCATAGCGCTGCCGGCAGGCACTGCCGGTACTGCTATGGCGTCGACGTTTTGTATTTGGTATGCCGCGTCGTTTTTCATCTGTCCGCCGCGGCTGCCCCGGACAGTAAAATTGGGAGGGCCTGCGCCCTCCCAGTTCAGCGCGCCATTCGCCTTGCAGCGTTCGCGGCGCGCGCGCCGCGAAACACGGTAGATCCGAATCGTCCGGCGGCGTGTACGCCGGATCTTTCTCTCTACAGCTTGCAAGTGTAGCATTGGGGCGCGGGCGCGCCCCAATGCTGCGCGCAGCAGGCGGAAGGCCGTTTCTCAAATGCGCTGCAAAGCGCTTTTGAGAAATCTTACATGAGCGGCTCCAGGCTGAGGACCGGATGGTTCTTCTCCGTCAGGAACTCCATGAGCGCGTCGCACTCGGTGCAGACGGTCTCGTCGGCGATCATATCGGTAAAGTTGTCGATGCCGTACAGCTCTTTGGCCGTTGCGTTCAGGCGCTCGCCTACGTCGTCCTTCAGCTCCTTGGGCATCCAGACGATGCGCTCGATGCCGCCTTCGGCGTGGATGAACTTCTTCGACGAGATGAAGTGGCGGCCGTGGCCCATATAGCCCGGGGTCTGTACGCCGCCGCCAGTGCACGAGGCCAACTCGCCGAAGGTCATGCCGGACGGGGTCATACCCTTGTATTCCCGGTTGACGACGATGAAGCCGTTCGAGACCGGCTCGATGCCGGAGATGCACTCGAAGCAGCCGCAGGAGGTCATCGGATCTTCCATGATGGAGTAGAGCGTCACTTCCTC
>CAZWKZ010000204.1:0-1632 GCA_964633935.1 uncultured Oscillospiraceae bacterium
CACCTCGCTGCCCTTGCCGGTCATGGTCTCGAGAAGCACCGTCGTGCGCTGGCCACAAAACATGACCTCGTTCAAAAGCGCGGCGATTTTTTCGACGCCTTCCTCGATCCCCTGCCCGACATGGCTGCCGGGATGGAAATTGTAGAAATTTCCCGGCACATACTCCATCCGGCGCAGATCGTCGGCCATCGTCTGGCGGGCAAATTCGAGCGTCCGCTCCTGCTTTGCGCAGCAGTTGAGCGTATACGGCGCGTGCGCCACGATGCGGCCCAGCGCGCCGCTTTCTTGCATCGCGCACAGCGCGGCCGCGTCGTCGGGATCGATGGCCTTTGCCGCGCCGCCGCGCGGATTTCTGGTAAAAAACTGAAAGGTATTTGCACCGATGGAAAGCGCCGTGCGTCCCATAGCGGCAAACCCCTTGGACGACGACAGATGACAGCCAAGATAGAGCATACGCTTCTCCTTACACCGTATTTGAGTTTAGTATAGCACATTTCGCCGCCCGCTTCAAACACCTTGTCATTTTTCCTGCGTTCGGCTACAATAGAGAAAAGGAGGCGGTCATTATGGCAAAGTCGGAAAACCAAAAGCTGAAGCTGCTGTACCTCAAGCAGCTCTTCGAGCGCCAGAGCGACGAGCGGCATCCCATCACCATGCCGCAGATCCTCGCAGAGCTGGAATCGCTCGGCATACGGGCCGAGCGCAAGAGCGTATATGACGATATCGCCCGCCTGCAGCAGTTTGGCATGGACATCATACGCCAGCCGGGTCCGAAGGGCGGGTATGTCCTGGCTTCGCGCGAATTCGAGCTGCCGGAGCTGAAGCTGCTGGTTGACGCGGTGCAGTCGTCGAAGTTCCTTTCCTCCAAAAAATCAGTGGATCTCATCGCAAAGCTCTCCACACTTGCAAGCGTCCACGAGGCAGGCGCGCTCCGCCGGCAGGTGGTCGTATCCGGACGCGTAAAGAGCATGAACGAAAGCGTCTACTACGCGGTCGACCGCATCCACGACGCGATCGCGCGCAACCGTCAGATCTGCTTCCGCTACTTTGACTACGGTCCCGACGGCAAGCGCCGCGAGCGGCCAAAGGACTATCAGGTCAGCCCCTACGCGCTCATCTGGAGCGAGGAAAACTACTACCTGGTCGCGCACTCGCCGCAGCACGGCTTGACGCACTACCGTGTAGACAAAATGGCGCGCATCAGCGCCGCCGACACGCCGCGCCATATGGCCGAGGAGGCAAAGCAGCTCGACCTCAGCAAATACGGCAGCAGCGTCTTCGGCATGTTCGCCGGCGAGCCGGTCACAGTCAAAATGCGCTTTGTAAACGCGCTCGCAGGCGTGGTCATCGACCGTTTCGGCAAGAGCGCCATGCTCGTCCCCGACGGGCCGGAGCATTTTACCGTGACGGCTGAGATCGCCGTCTCGCCCGTTTTCTTCGGCTGGATGGCAAGCTTTGCAGACAGGGCCAGGATCGTCTATCCGCAGCGCGTGGCGCAGGAGTTTCTGGACTTCTTAAAACGCGCAGTCTCGCAATACGAATAAAAAACCGGAACGCACAAAAGCGTTCCGGTTTTGCAGCGTGTCAAAAAACCTCGTAGCGTTCGCGGCGCGCACGCCGCGAATCAAATGG
>CAZWKZ010000205.1:0-1516 GCA_964633935.1 uncultured Oscillospiraceae bacterium
CCGGTTCTATTTTTGCCCTCCCTCTGCATACATTCTGACAGGAGGGATTGCCATGAACCAAAGAAAACTGCACCGCTTTTGCATGCTGCTGCTGGCCTTTTCCATCTGCGTCCGCGCGCTGTGCGCGGCGGGTCTGGAGGCGCGGGCAACGCAGGCACTGCTGCGCTCCGGCCGCGTGCCGCTGCTGCTGTCCCGACTGCTCGAGCGCGCCGCCGCCTCGGACGAGCCGGACGACGCGCAGAAGGTCTGGGTCGTACAGCTGGCCGGCGGCGAACAAGCCCAGGCAGAGACTGCGGCGCAGACGGCCGCCGAGCCGGCCGAGACGCAGGCCGCAGCCGCGCGGCAAGAAGCGCCCGCGGCAGATCCGCAGCCGCAGACGGAGCCGGCGTCGAACGCGCTTTGCTTTTCCGGCGACGAAGCCGACGCGATCACCATCTCGGGCACGTGCAGCTACGCCGTGGACAAGCAGTCACTTTTGCTGCGGCCGTCACAGCTTGATTTTTCCGATGACGGGCCGAAGGTACTCATTGTACATACGCACTCGTCCGAGGCATACACGCCCGAGGACGGCTGGGAGTACACGCCGTCGGACACGCTGCGCACCTCGGACGCCGCGCGCTCGGTCATCCGCGTGGGCGATGAGATCGCCGCCATTTTAAACGAACACGGCATCGAGACGCTGCACGACACGGCGCTCAACGACTACCCCAGCTATAACGGGGCCTATGCGCGCATGCAAACGACCATCGAGCAGTATCTGGCGGAATATCCTTCCATCCAGATGGTGATCGACGTGCACCGCGACGCGGCAAACGATGCCGACGGTCTGCCGGTAGCGCTCACAACGGCGGTAAGCGGCGAACGCTGCGCGCAGCTGATGCTGGTCATGGGGACAGACGAGGGCGGATTGGAGCATCCAAACTGGCAGGAGAACCTAGCCAACGCGCTCAAGCTGCAGGCGCTTTTGAACCGCGCCGCGCCGGGGCTGTGCCGCGATCTGGACCTTCGCACCGAGCGCTTCAACCAAAACCTCACGCCAGGCTCGATCCTGTGCGAGTTCGGCTCGACCGGCAATACGCTGCTCGAGGCAATCCGCAGCGCACGCATCTTCGGCGAAGCGCTGGCGGAGCTGATCGAGGGCCTGGCCTAGAAGGCGGCTCACGCCCTCTACTTTTTGCCGCTTTTTCTGTCACTCTTTTTCTCATTTGTTTTTGCGGTATGCCTCCGGCGGCCAATACTTTCTGAATGATCAGAAAGTATTGGATGAAAGAATCAGTCAGGGAAGGGCTTCATGAGCGCCCTTCCCTGACAACCCAACCTCCGCCATGGCTTCGCCAGGGAAATTTGATGGCGTCGCAATACCATAGCTACTATCATAGCAACAAGGTTTTGCCCGCCGGCGAAGCCGGCTTTGGATCATGCGGCGCAGCTGGATGGTTTGTCGGTAGTTTCTTCCCGTTTGGGCGAAGCCCGCTCTGCGCGTCAGCGCCATGAAAAAAGCCCAAGGTTTGTCAAG